>CAMHGK010000022.1 GCA_946184695.1 uncultured Bacteroidales bacterium
AAAATGTCAGCTGCATATTCACAAGACGTAGTAGAGTTTCTGACGGTGTCGGTTCAGACGTGTTTGCTTCTTGAGCGTTCAGGCGAGGAGCAGAGGCAGAGTTTTATAGATAAGATGGTCAAGCTGCTGCCGCTGCTATATCTAAAGGCTCGTATGGTGAAGTCGATAACGGCATCGGACGAGGCAGAGATACGTGCATACGTTACGGAGGAGGACTATAACATAGTGCGTTTCGGCATAGAGCAGCTCTTAGGCAGCGATGACGGATATTTGGAAGTATTCGTGGAGGATATGCGCTACTCAGACACTCCGATAACATGCTTTATATCTGAGGGTCTGGCTGATATATATCAGCAACTCAAAGACCTTGCGATGAACTATCAGACGGAGAACGAAGAGCTGATGGAGGCTGCCGTGAGCAGTTGTCTGAGTGACTTCGGCTATAACTGGGGTCAGACACTGCTGAACGTGATGCGTGCATTGCATGCTCTGAGTTACAAACAGGAAGATGAGTAGGTCAGATGACAGAGATGTTTGCTCGACATATAACAAAAGAAGAAATCAACCAAATGCCGGTGACGGAGTTTGGCGGTGAGGTGGTGGTGGTGAATATGCGCCGCCAGTTAGCGGATGCTGTCGGTTATTTGTCGGAGCAGACTGTGGTGGGCGTTGATACGGAGACACGTCCGTCGTTTACGCGCGGCCAGCATTACCCCACGGCACTTGTTCAGATAGCTACATTGGAACGTTGCTACCTGTTTCAAATCAACCGAATAGGCATGCCGCCCGCTTTGACTGAACTGTTTGAGAATCCTGCAATACTCAAGGTGGGTCTGGCTTTCAAGGACGACCTTAACGGTCTGCGCCGCTTGCACCAGTTTGAGCCGCACAACTGCGTTGATATACAGAGCATGGTGAACAACTACGGTATTTTCGACTTAGGTCTGCAAAAGATATACGCCATACTGTTTGGCGAGAAGATTTCCAAATCACAGCAACTGACCAATTGGGACACGCCTCGCCTGACTCCGGAGCAGGCACATTATGCTTCGACCGACGCGTGGGCAACGCTGAAGATTTATCTCGCGCTGAAAGATATAAAACCGCTTTCTCGCAGACGAGTGGAGCAGATGAAAGCAGAGGAGCGCGAGCTGATGATTCGCCATCAGCAAGAGGTGCTGAGCAGTCAGCAACATTCGGAAAACATCACTCAGGCAGAAGGCGAAGCAGAAAGCATAACAACGAAACCTTCAGATGTGCCACAGAAAAAGGCGAATACACAATCGAAAAAGCCTGATATTCGGCAGAAAAAGGCGAAAGCGTCGCAGAAAAAGCCGGACGCTCCATTGAAGAAGAGAAAAAGAAAAAAAGAAAATGAATAAACTTCCGACAATATATCTCAAGCGAAACAAAGAAGATTCGCTTCTGAGGTTTCATCCGTGGGTGTTCTCAGGAGCTGTAGGTCACATCAATGGTGAGCCGCGCGAGGGTGACTTGGTGTGTGTGCGCAGCAGTTCGGGCGAGGCACTTGGTGTGGGGCACTATCAGCAAGGCAGCATAGTATGCCGCATATTGGAGTTCTTTAAGGAAGATTTGCCCGACGGTTTTTATCGTCAGCGCATCAGCGAGGCATATCGTATGCGCCGCGGGTTGGGTCTCGTTTCTAAAGATAACGACACCTATCGTTTGGTGCATGGAGAGGGAGATTTTCTGCCCGGATTGGTGGCAGATGTATATGGTGACACTGCCGTTGTGCAGGCTCATTCGGCAGGTATGCACCGCGACCGTCGGCTGGTGGCTGACGCCATATTAGAGGCAGTGCCGGAGGTAAAGAATGTATATTACAAGTCAGAGGGGACATTACCTTTCCGCAAGTCGTTTGACGACATTGCCGACGGCTATCTTTCGGGCGGACAGAGCAGTTGCTTGGCACGTGAGAATGGTCTGACGTTCTCTATAGACTGGCTTCGCGGTCAGAAGACAGGTTTCTTTATCGACCAGCGGGAGAATCGCAGTTTGGTGGAGCGCTACTCGCGCGGTAAGAAGGTGCTGAATATGTTTTGCTACACGGGTGGTTTCTCCGTGTATGCCATGCGGGGAGGTGCTACGAGTGTGACGTCGGTTGACAGTTCTGAGAAAGCAGTGGAATTGGTGACAGCCAACATGCAGCGAAACTTCCCTGACGTTGCAAACCATACCGAGGTCTGCGAGGACGCGTTCCGTTTCTTGGACTCGATGGCAGGCGACTACGACCTTGTAATACTCGACCCGCCTGCTTTTGCCAAGCACCGCGATGCCATACGCAACGCGCTGCAGGGCTATCGGCGGTTGAACGCAAAGGCACTTGAGAAGATCCGTAGTGGCGGATTGCTATTCACCTTCTCATGCTCGCAGGCTATCGACAAGGATATGTTTCGCTTGGCGGTGTTCTCAGCGGCAGCAATGACGGGGCGCCGTGTGCGCATATTGCACCAGTTGCACCAGCCGCAAGACCACCCTATAAACATCTATCATCCCGAAGGCGAATATCTTAAAGGTTTGGTACTCGAAGTGGAATAAGCAGTTATATTCAACAAACGGTTGACTTTTGCAGGTCAGCCGTTTGTTTTCTTATCCTTATCCTTAACCTTATTCTTTGTCTTGCTCTCTTTCATTCTCATTTGTTTCATTGTGTTGCTGACGATATTGTATATACCGTCAGGCAGCAGGGTATGCATCATGCCGTCGATGAGTGGTTCGGCGAGCAGGTACATGGCAAAGTCCTCCCGAGTGTTGCGTGTGGCTGTTGATTTGCAGACAAACGGGGTGGAGCCCTTATGCCGAGGGTTGCTATGCTGCATGATAGCAGGTGCAAAGAAGTTGATTACTCCTGCGGCTTTGGCAAGTGCTGCGATAGGCGCATGCTCTTCGTCAATATGGGCAGTCAGGCTGTCGTAGATCATGCAGAAATGGCTTTCCGAAGTCTTGGCGTCGCCCTTGGTATGGAGCGTCAGGCTGTGTATGTTGCCTCTGGCGGAGGCACCTGAGAAGGGCTGAATAAAGTCGTTCATGTATTCGGCCTTCATGTCGGAGCTCTTACATGAGAAGGTGAAGCTGCACGGGTGGTCGTTGGTTAATGTGAGGTTGGCCACTGCCTTGCCTCCGGCAAGTGAGCATGAGGCATCGGCATTGAGAGTGCTGCAGGGCTTGTTGGAGAAGCCTTGTGCTTGTGCTCGTATGTCGCTTACCTGCATGTTGCCGACGTGGGTGCCGTCGTCAGTGACAGCGATAGCCGCTTTGGGCATAGTAAGCGAGAAGTGTGCTACCCGGACGGGTATGGGAATGTTGAGGATAGCCTCTTGCGGCATGGGGTATGGCTCTTTGGGCGGGTACTGCGTGTCGCGGTAGAGGTGTACGGACTGCCCTTTGACGCTGATAGTGTCGATGTCGATGGAGCTCCGTGAGAGCTGTCTGAGGGGGTTGAATTTTGAAGAACGGACCTGCTCTATTTGGGCATCAATCCATGTGACCGGTACTTTGCCTTGCCGCCGTGCCAACTGTTCGCGCGGACATGTGTTGAGTGCGCGCAGGCGGCTTGCGCAGAATCCGTCCTGACCATTGGCAGTGAGTCGGCCGAGAGTGAGACGGGTGAGGCCGTCGGGAGTGAGCAGTCGGATATTGCTGAGGTTGAGCTCATAGACGGAGTCGTTCAGGCAGAAGGTGGAGTCGGCGATGTTGAAATTGAGGTCGCGACAACTAAGGCAGAGCGAGTCGGTGCTGAAAGTCAGTTGGTCGGCTGCATTGCTCAGGCTAATGCTGCCATTGGTCAGGTTGAGCTTGTCGATACTGATAGCCGAGAGCAGTTGCAGCCGGTTGGCAATGACGGTGTCGGTAAGTGCGGGCAAGTCTGCGGGAGTTGTCTTGGGTGATGCCTGTTTGGCAGGAGAAGGCAAGATGAGCAGGGCTGAAGGCGAGTTGATTTCGATGGCGCGCAGGCTTAGCTGTCTTTTTCTCAGGCGTAGCCAATTGATACCTTTTACCTCGATGCAGTCGGCTGCAATATGCTGCTTGAGGGTGTCGTGCCGAAGGGAGTCCACTAGGAGCATTTGGGCATCAATGCCGCTAACTGCGATGTTGCCTTCAATCAGACGAAGCTTGAGTTGGTCGTAGCTGAGTGTGAGGTTGTCGTACAGGGCGAGTTGTTTTCTTAGTTGCCGGTCGGCAACACGGGTCAGCAGGCTGTTGGCACAGACAATGGCAACGACGATGGCGAGCACCAATGCTCCTAAGGTTGACCAAAGGATTGTTTTCCCTTTTTTTGTCATTGTCGTGTGGATTTAGAGAATAGTGCTTGTCGGTTTACTCGCCTTGCAGCGGGTTATTCTTCCCAGTCAACGGCGCTGCGTGAGGTCTTGCATTTGCCTATGTATGCAGCCACTCTGAGGTGTTCGGGGTGGTTGGCATAGGTGTTCAGGTCGTTGAAGTTGTCGAAGCAGCAAAGCAGTGCTATATGGTGGTCGGTAGCGGGTGCAAGGGGTATGTTGATGCCCACTTCGATATGCCTAAGGCACGGTATCTTGGCTTGCAGTGACAGCAGTCCTGCTTTTATTATCTCGGCGTTCTCTTGTGCCGATTTGCCTTCCGCCCTGTCTGCAAGACGGAAGAAGACGATGTGTTTGACCATGTTGTTATGTTTTGGTATTGTTGCGTTTTGGTATTGTTGCGATAACTAATTACCAGACTTCTTGCGGAGTGTGGTCGTCGGTACGCGGGTAGTCGATGTTGAAATGCAGTCCGCGTGACTCTTTGCGCTCGAGTGCTTGGCGGGTGATGAGGTAGCCGACATTGATCATGTTTCTCAGTTCGCAGATGTCGCGCGTTGGTTGTACTCGCTTGAAGAGGTCTTCGGTCTCCTCGTAGAGCAGGTCCAAGCGTTCCCATGCTCGGCGCAGTCGGAGGTCGGAGCGCACAATGCCGACGTAGGTTGACATGATTTGTCCGACCTCTTTCATGTCTTGCGAGATGAGCACTTTCTCCTCGTTGGACATTGTTCCTTCGTCGTTCCACTTAGGTACGCGCTCGTTGAACGAGTAGTTGTGAATCTCGGCGAGCGAGTGCTTGGCTGCGGCATCGGCATAGACTACTGCCTCGATGAGCGAGTTGGATGCGAGTCGGTTGCCTCCGTGCAGACCCGTACATGAACATTCGCCTACGGCATAGAGCCGGCGTATGGTGGATTGTCCGTCGAGGTTGACCTTTATACCTCCGCACATATAATGTGCACAAGGCACGACGGGTATGTATTGTTTGGTGATGTCGATACCTATGCTCAGGCACTTATGGTAGATATTGGGGAAGTGGTGCTTGGTCTGCTCGGGGTCTTTGTGTGTGACGTCGAGGCATACGTGGTCGATTCCGTGGAGTTTCATCTCTTTGTCGATGGCTCGTGCCACGATGTCGCGTGGTGCGAGCGAGAGTCGGGCGTCGTATTTCTGCATGAACTCCTCGCCGTCGGGCAAGCGGAGAATGCCTCCGTAGCCTCGCATTGCCTCGGTGATGAGGTAGGCGGGGTGGGTTTCTTTAGGGTTATAGAGTGCAGTAGGGTGGAACTGTACGAACTCCATATCTTTGACGAGTCCTTTGGCACGATATACCATGGCTATACCGTCGCCGGTGGCTATCTCGGGGTTGGTGGTGGTGGCATAGACGGCGCCAGTGCCGCCCGTAGCCATAAGAGTTATTCGGCTGAGGTAGGTGTCCACCTTTTGAGTTTTGGGATTGAGGATATAGGCACCGTAACATTCGATGTCGGGTGTGCGCCTTGTGACGCGCACGCCGAGGTGGTGCTGTGTGATTATCTCTACGGCAAAGTGGTTCTCAAGCACCTCGATTTTCTTGTTGGCTCTGACGGCAGCCATCAGTCCGCGTTGTATCTCTGCTCCGGTGTCGTCGGCATGGTGGAGAATGCGAAATTCGGAGTGTCCGCCTTCGCGGTGCAGGTCGAAGTCGCCGTTTTGCTGTTTGTCGAAGTTGACGCCCCAGCGTAGCAGGTCGCGTATGCCGTCGGGTGCATTGCGTACTACTTGTTCGACGGCTTGCGGGTCGGAGAGCCAGTCGCCTGCTACCATGGTGTCGTGGATGTGCTTGTCGAAATCGTCAACCAAGAGGTTAGTCACTGAGGCTATACCTCCTTGAGCCTTAGCGGTGTTGGCCTCCTCAAGTGTGGTCTTGCAGCAGAGAGCTATCTTATAGTCGCCGGCGGCTGCCACCTTGAGGGCAAAACTCATACCGGCAACCCCGCCGCCTATGATAAGGAAATCGTAATGTTTGGTCATAAAAGGGGGATGTTGTACTATGAATCTGTTATGTTGTTTAGTTATTGGCTTGCAAAGGTATAATTTTTTTTGAATATTTGAAAAAAAAGTATAAATTTGCAAGCGAAATTGCCGTCGGCAATCAACAACATAAATATATTAACCCCAAAAAAACTGAATGTCATGAAAAAGAAATGGATGTGCAGCGTGTGCGGTTATGTACACGAAGGTCCGGAACCACCGGAGCGTTGTCCTCAGTGCAAACAGCCCAAAGAGAAGTTTGTAGAGGTGAAGGACGACAAGTTAGAGTTTGCTTGCGAGCATGTAGTAGGCGTAGCCAAAGGTTGTGATGAGGAGATATTGGAGGGTCTGAAGGCTCATTTCACGGGCGAGTGCTCGGAAGTGGGCATGTACCTGGCAATGGCTCGTCAGGCTGACCGCGAGGGCTATCCTGAGATAGCTGCCGCTTTCCGCCAGTATGCGTTTGAGGAGGCCGACCATGCTTCTAAGTTTGCCGAGTTGCTCGGTGATGTGGTATGGGACACCAAGACCAACCTCGAGAAGCGTATGTTGGCAGAGAAAGGTGCTTGCGAGGACAAGTTGCGTATAGCCAAGAAGGCTAAGAAGCTTGACCTTGATGCCATACATGACACCGTGCATGAGATGGCACGCGACGAAGCTCGCCACGGGCGCGGCTTTGAAGGTCTCTATAACCGCTACTTCAAGAAATAGTAGCAGGTCAGCTGATGGACGATCAGTTACTTATCGACATAGATAAGGTCCTTGAGCAGAAAGTTCCTGACTTGCATCTGCCATCTTGTCTGGTGCGCTATCTGAAAAAGATAGTGCACCAAGACGAGATGAATGTGTTTTTATTGTCTCATAAGGGTGAGAAAGACTATGTGTTTCTTGACCATGTGGTTCATGACCTTCTTCGCTCTGACGCTGTCGTGATTAACGAGGAGCGTATTCCCGCGGACGATAAGCCTTGTCTTTTTGTCAGCACCCATCCGCTTGGCGGTCTCGACGGCATGATCAACCTCCTTCTATTACATTCAGTGAGAAGGCGCGAGATGAAGGTTGTGGTCAACGAGCTGCTGATGTATATGCGGCCTTTGGAGAGTCTCTTCGTGCCGGTCAATGTCAATGGCAAGCAGACAAGAGAGCAGATGGCGAGCATGCAGCAGATGTGGGAGTCGGAGGTTGATGTGCTCAGTTTTCCGGCAGGCAAGTGCGCACGCAAACAGCAGGGTGTCATCACTGAGCAGCCGTGGCACAAGAGTTTTGTGAGCAAGGCAATAACCTATCAGCGAGATGTGGTACCTATCCGCTTTGAAGGAGAGAACTCGCGATTTTTCTATAACCTCGCCTTGTGGCGGGCTCGACTTGGGGTGAAGACCAATATAGAGATGCTATACTTGGTGGACGAGATGTTTGGGGCTAAGGGTAAGCAGTTCAAGGTCCGTATAGGTGAGCGTATTCCGTGGCAGACATATCTTGACAAGAGCCGCACGGCTCAGCAATGGGCTGATTGGACGCGGCTTAAAGCAATAAGTATCATTTAGAAGCCTGTAAAATTCAGAAACATGTGCAGCCTATGAAAGAAGTTATACCTCCGGTAGATAAGAGTCTGATAAAGAAAGAACTGACTAAAGAGTTTTTTGTTCGCCCTACCAATAAGGCGAATAATGAGATATATGACATCACGGCTCATGACGCCCCAAATACGATGCGCGAGATAGCTCGGTTGCGCGAGGTGTCCTACCGCGCTGCAGGTGGCAGCAAGGGCGATGAGCTGGATATTGACGATATGGACACGATGGCAGTGCCTTACCACCAACTCATCGTCTGGGACCCTGAGCATGAGCAGATAGTAGGCGGTTATCGCTATCTTTGTCTTCAGGATGCTACCACCTTTGAAAACGGGCAGCCATATATCACCTCAGCATATCTGTTCCGCTATACCGACTATTTTATCAAGGACTATATGCCTTATACCGTGGAACTTGGACGGGCTTTTGTGCAGCCTGAATATCAGTCTCGCGAGATGGGTATGAAGGCTCTTTTTGCATTGGACAACCTCTGGGACGGCTTGGGTGCGATGGTGTATAAGAATCCTCAGGTACGCTATTTGATAGGCAAAGTGACCATCTATCCTGACTACGATGTAGTGTCGCGCAACTTGATTTATGCCTATCTGCGTCGCTATTGCAACGATGATAAAGGTCTGTTTATGCCATACGAAGCTGAGGATGTAAGTTGCGAGGCACAAGAGATGGCAGACGAGTTGTTTGCAGGAGCCGACCCTACTGAAAATTATCATATCTTGCAGAAAGCCGTTCGTGCTCGCGGAACTATTGTGCCGCCGATGTTCTCCGCCTATCTGAATCTGACGCCTAAGTTGCGCTATTTCGGAACTTCCAAAGAGCCCACTTTCTCTAATGTCTATGACTCGGGCATAATGATTGAACTCAAAGATATCAATCAGGACAAGATAGACAGATATATAGGTTCGTATATCAACTATTTGAACAGTAAAGAGCAATCCTGAAAATTTACCATTTTTTGTTTACCTGAATAAAGTCACCAATGAAACATATAAGAGTGATATCGCCTGCAGGTGCCATTGACGGTGCCTTGATAGATGGAGCGGAGGCGCGTCTGCGCTCATGGGGTTACAGAGTGACTGAGGGACGTCATGCTCGTGGCAGTTGGGGCGGCTATGCCGGTTCTGACGATGAGCGCTTGTCAGACCTCAACGAAGCGCTTGCCGACCCGTCGGTTGACGTCATACTGTGCACACGCGGCGGGTACGGCGTCTGCCGCATACTCGACCGCGCAGAGGTCAACCCCGAACATGTACCACTCATCGTGGGCTACAGCGACATCACATGCCTGCACAACCTGATGGGGCGTCAGCATCGTCCGTCGCTACACTCGATAATGGCGAAGCATATAGCAGGTCTGCCAGAGGAGTCGGTGCCGATAGTATCGCTTAGACGTCTGCTTCGTGGTGAGCAGGTGACGTATTCCGTCGGTGCTCACCCGTTCAACCGCGAGGGAACGGCTGACGGTATTTTGCGCGGAGGTAACATGCAAGTGATGTACGGCCTTCGTGGCACACCATTCGACCTCATTGACGATGGCAACACCATACTCGTTATAGAAGACGTGTCGGAACCCGCCCATGCTCTCGACCGCATAATGCAGTCGCTTCGGATGTCGGGTTTGCTGAGCCGACTGCGCGGACTGATAGTAGGACGGTTTGCTGAGTGTCGCGAAGATGAACGGCTCCGACGCACTATCTACGAGTCGATAGCCGACGCGGTAAGCGGCTACGATTTCCCCGTGGTTTTCGATTTCCCGCTCGGGCATATAGAAGACAACTACCCCGTGATGCTCAATGCCCCGTGCAGAATAGAGGTCAGCGGTAACGGAGCAAGAATAACAACTAACTAATTCATACAGCTATGAAGGATTTGAGAAAAGTGTTTCTCAGCAAGAGCAACATCGTGCTGGCTTCGTTGATAGCAGCCTTAGGAGTGGGCTGCAAGACGACGCAAAAGACTGCAAGTGTGGCTGAGACTGAAAGCACTGACACCCAAGTAATAGTGGAGCCTGCGAAGAAGTACGGTCCGCCGCCACCTGTCAAAATAGAACGCAGCGAAGAACCTACGCCCGTCAAGTACGGAGTGCCGCCTGAGATACTTCAAGAGAAGGAAGAACGCATACGAGTTAAATACGGAGTTCCCAACAAATGAATACCAAGCTAAAGATAGCGCTTGAGTTAGAGCGCTTGCGCCGTCGCAACCTCAAAGAACTGCACCCTCTGCGTCAGTTGTTTTGGGAGTCCACGTTGCGCTGCAACGTCAACTGCCTGCATTGCGGTAGCGACTGTCGTTCTACCATCACTCAGCCTGACATGCCGGCTGAGGATTTCCTGCGTGTGATAGACAGCCTCACGCCGCATGTCAATCCGAACAAAGTGATGGTGGTCATCTCGGGTGGTGAGCCTACGATGCGTAAGGACCTGGAGCAAGTGGGAGCAGAGCTTCGCCGCCGAGGTTACCCGTGGGGAATGGTATGCAATGGTCTGCTGCTCACGGAGGAGCGTTTCAGGGCGCTTCGCAGAGCGGGATTAGTCTCGCTGACCATCAGTTGCGATGGTCTGAAGGACGAGCACAACTGGCTTCGCCAGAGTCCGATAGCCTTCGACTGCGCCTCGCGTGCCATACGCCTTGCTGCTGCCGACAAGACCCTGACATGGGATGTGGTGACATGCGTCAACCAGCGTACCATCGGGCAGTTGCCTCAGATACGCGACTATCTGTGGTCGATAGGAGTGCGCGACTGGCGAATCTTCGGTATCGACCCTATGGGGCGCGCCAAAGAGAACCCTGAGTTGCTGCTCACCGATGAGCAGTTTACTTACCTGCTTGATTTTATCAAACAAGAGCGCGAAGCAGGGCGGCATGTGTCGTACAGTTGCGAGGGTTTCTTGGGCGATTACGAGGCAAAGGTCAGAGACCATCTCTATCAGTGTGCCGCAGGCATCAGCGTGGCGTCGATACTGATAGACGGCAGTATCTCTGCCTGCACGAGTATTCGCGGTAAGTACTACCAGGGAAATATCTACAAGGACGATTTCTGGACGGTCTGGGAGAATGGCTTCAGCAACTACCGCGACCGCTCATGGATGCGCGAGATGGAACCTTGCAAAGACTGCAAGGTGTTCCGCTATTGCGAAGGCAACGGCATGCACCTCAGAGAGGAAGACGGCACACTCATGCTTTGTCACCTGAAGAGAATAAAGAGCTGAGCTGTCAAGCACAATTGAAAATTGATAATTATGCATTGTGCATTGTGCATTGTGCATTATGCATTAAAGTAATAATAAAATGAGAAGAAGAGTTATTCTGACATTATTGTCGTTAGTGCTTGCGGGAGCAGGCTGTATGGCTCAGGTAGAGCAGATATTGGGTGACTGGAAGACGGTGGACGATAAGACGGGTGCGAGTTATTCCATAATACATATCTACAAAGCCGACAACGGCAAGTACTACGGCAAGATAGCCCGCATGCTTGTTGACGACGGCATAGGCAAGTGTGTCAATTGTACGGGCGAGGACAAGGATAAGCCTTACGAGGAGCTCGTCATCATTCGCGATATGACCGAGAAGAACGGGCAATTGGTAGGCGGACGGGTGCTGGAGCCTGAGACAGGTAAGTTCTACTACGGAAAGATTTATCTCAAGGACGGCAACCTCGTGCTGCGGGGCTCGCTTGACCGAGCGGGCATATTAGGCCGCTCGCAGACATGGAAAAGAGCCGATTAGGCTCTTTTTTTTATGGTCAGTTGTCTTGCATGAGGTCGGCTAAGTAGAGGAGGTTGACTTGCTGCTGTCGGCCTTCGGCATTGCCAAGCAGGGCAAAGGCATCGGCGGCTTGTCGTGCCCATGATACAGCCTGAGACTTGTTTCCTTGCATCTCCTCGAGTGCGGCAAGGTTGGCCATGGCGTATGCGCGCGTTTGGCGTTGCAGCCGACGGTTGCCCGAGGTGTTGGCGGCATCGAGCCATTGCTCGCGTGCTTGCTGCCAGCGGCAGTGCTGCAGTGCCTGCAGCCCTGCGAGCAGGCGAGGGTCGTTGTTGCAGTAGTAATAGCGGTCCTGAGTCTGCCATGAAGGAACGAACAGCTGTGCTACGTTTTCGCCGACATACATGGCCATGTCGAGAATAGCGTCTTCACGGTTGACGATAGACGAGAAAGCGGCATTGAGATTTGTGCCTTCTGATTGCCAAACGAGGGTGTCAGCCTGAGAGTAGGAATAAGACTTGGTCTGATTGGGATAGTGGATACTCCATGATGATATGCTGCGGACGCTGAGTTCTGCCTGGTATGCGTCCCACGTACAACTTACCTCAAGCATGTCGTTGACGATGTACTGATTAAGGCAGATAGCGGCATTGGCGTCATAAAGGCGGCAGAGGCTGTCAACTTGAGCAGGCGTTAGAAGTCGCTTTGCAAAAGGCTGGCAGTCGCGACACTGAGAACGGTCGATGATGGTGACCTGGCGGATGTTGCCTGCCTCTTTGACTTTAGCCTCGATGCCGAAAAGAGCGTGCAGAGGCAGCGAGGCTATATCGATGCTGACCGACTCGGTGTTGTCTTGCTCGTTGCATACGACGCGCGTTTGGTGTGCGAAATCAGCGGGTTGAACTGCCATATTGTTGACTACGAGCAGATGTCGGACGCTGTCGGGTAGTTGCATGGGTGCACGCCTAAGTACATCAACGGTGGTATGCCATTGCTGTGCAAAGCCAATAGTGCTGACGAGGGCTGACAGGATGAGTATGAAGAGCCTTTGCATGGTAGTCGTTTTCCGCTGTGGTGGAGTATGAAGCGTTTAGAGGCTTGCATTTCTTATTCTCCACTCGTATGGGTAGAGGTTGTTGCAGTGGTTGCCGATATTCTTGGCAAAGCCTAAGGGGATGTTGTGGTAGGTGAGTAGTACAAGTCCGACAGGTGCATGGGGTAGTTGCAGCGCTTCGGTTCTGAGGTAGGCAAGTGCTTGTGGCAGTTCGAGTTCTACTATCGGGAAGGCTTCGGCATTGAAGTCCTTGACCATGCTCAGACTATGCAGAGGTGCCTGATGTCTGCCTCTGAGCTCGCTCAGCCCGAAGCCTACGCTAATGCATGTGAAGTGGTCGTACATGTATTCTATAAGTTCGCGGAAGTCCTCGGGGAAGGCTATGACGAAACGCTCGGTTTGGTAGAGGTGCCATATTTCGGGATTGAAGAGCCACTCACGTACTTCCTGCAGGTCTTGCTGCGGCTGTCGCTTGTTCTTCTTTGCAGGCTTTGGGCGGAACTCGGTGAAGTGCTGCTCGCGTTTTCTCAAGGCGCACATATAGAGCCCTTCGCCTCGTAGCTTGTGCGGGTAGAAATGGCAACCGAGACCCTGCTGTATTCCCCACTGCTGTTGCAAGGGAATGGGAACGATATCGGCTCCGAGTTCGTTATTGATAAACCGCACTATCTGCTCGTTTTCCAAGGTGTTGTAGGTGCAGGTGGAGTAGATGATGAGCCCGCCGGGTTTGAGTGCTCCCCATGCGTCTTTGAGAATCTGCTTCTGCCGTTGTGCACACATCTGCACGTTTTTGAGTGACCATTCCTGCTGTGCTCTCTCGTCTTTGCGGAACATACCTTCGCCTGAGCACGGGGCGTCAACGAGTATGCAGTCGAAGGCGTTAGGCAAGCGTTCGGAGAAGTCGGAGGGCTTGTTGTGAGTGACGATAACGTTGCCGTTGCCCCATTTCTGTACGTTTTCGGCAAGTATGAAGACTCGCTGGCGTACCACCTCGTTGCTGACAAGAAGGCCGTATAGCAGATGCTGGCTGATGATAGTGGATTTGCCGCCGGGTGCTGCACAAAGGTCAAGTACGACGGCATCATCGGGCACGAGTTCGCGCAGTACATGGTCGAGGAACATGGATGACGGTTCCTGAACATAATAGCAGCCGGCGTGCATGAGCGGGTCGAGGGTGAACTGTGGTCGTGCGGATAGGTAATAGCCATCGGGATTCCACGGCACCTGCCGAGCTTGGCTGTCGTTGATGAGCACAGGCAACTCACCGGGCATGAGTTTGTCGTTGACGCGAATGCTCACCGTAGGCGGCTCACTGAGTGCCTGACAAAAAGCATCAAGCTCGTTGCCGAGTTGTGCTTGCATATTGTCGATGAAATCAATAGGTATCATTGCTGTGTTTCTTGCTTTATGGCTGCGGTATCGTATGCCTTGATGATTCTTGTGACGAGCGGATGGCGGACGATGTCTTTCTCGTCGAAGTTGACCACCTGTATCCCTTGTACGTCGCTGAGTCGTTCTATGGCATCGCGGAGTCCGGATTTCTGCGAAGCAGGAAGATCGACTTGTGTCAGATCGCCGGTGACAATCATCTTGGCAGACATACCGAGGCGCGTCAGGAACATCTTTATTTGCGGTATGGTGGTGTTTTGCGCTTCGTCGAGAATGACTACGGCATTGCTCAGTGTGCGTCCTCGCATGAAGGCAAGCGGTGCTATCTGAATGATGCCTTTCTCCATGTACTCAGTGAGTTTCTGCTGGGGTAGCATCTCTTCTAAGGCGTCGTAGAGAGGTTGCAGATAGGGGTCGATCTTCTCGCGCATATCTCCCGGCAAGAAGCCGAGTTTCTCGCCTGCCTCGACTGCCGGTCGCGAAAGGATGATTTTGCGAACCTGCTTATTCTTCAGTGCTTTGACGGCAAGTGCGATGGCGGTGAAGGTCTTGCCCGAACCGGCAGGTCCGATGGCAAACAACAAGTCGTTTTTGTCGAAAGAGCTGACGAGCAGTTGCTGGTTATGGGTGCGTGCTTGTATTGGTTTGCCCGATACTCCGTAGGTGATGAGGTTGTCGGCATGCGGGTGTTCTACTTGCAGTCCGCCAACAAGATCAGCCACTTGTGCTTCAGTAAGAGAGCCGTGTTCGACGCAAAACTGCTCGATGCGACGCAGACTCTGCTCGCATTTGTCCACACGCTGCTCGTTGCCTGACAGCTTCACCTGATAGCCGCGAGCCACAATCCTCACCTCGGGGTGAAGATTCTTCAGACACAGCATATTCTGGTTGTTGACACCATAAAATACTGCCGTGTCGAGTGCTTCGTTGAGTTCTATTATCTTTTCTGCCATTGTTTCGTTTGCGAGGTGAATGTCAGTCTGCCTTGCCGTTGGCCACTGAACACAATTCCATAAGTTGTGGGTAGGTGGGCAGTTGCCTGAAGAAGTCGTAGCCTGTGGGGGTGACCAGGCAGGCATAGGTGTCGTGCCCGTTGGATACTATAAGAAATCTGACGTTAAGGGCTCTGTTATACACCGCCACTTGGTCGAACACTTTCTGAGTCAGTCGGACATGCTCAGCTTTGAATTCCACGATGCACAGCGGTTGCCAATCGGCGGCAAGAATGACGGCATCGCAACGCTTGCTCACGTCAGCTACTCGGATAGGGTGCTCTACTGCTATGAGTGACTTGGGATAGCCAAAGTCTTCGACGAGCAGGTGCAAGACATGTTGTCTGACAAGTTCTTCAGGCGTCAGGCGTACCCATTTGCGGCGCCAATCACAGAAAATCTGCTGCTTGTCCTGAACGGTTCGTATGTTTAATTGATAATTGATAATTAACAATTATGAATTATGCATTATGAATTATGCATTATGAATTATGCATTATGCATTATTTCCTATCCTTTTAGCGAGGTGGTACGGTTGAAGATAAGGTGTTCGGGTGTTGAGTCGTCGTCCACAACGAAATAGCCTTGCTTTAAGAACTGGAAGTGGTCTTGCTTTTTGACGTTAGCCAATGCCGATTCTACTTTTGCCGTTACCACATGTAGTGAGTCGGGGTTGAGCAGTTCGCGGAAGTCGCGCGGGTCTGCCGATGGGTCTTCAACGGAGAAGAGTCGGTCGTACAAGCGCAGTTCGGCATCAAGGGCTGTGTTGCAGTCCACCCAGTTGATGGTGGCTTTGGTCTTGCGGTTGCCGCCTTCGGTGCCCGACTTTGAGAGCGGGTCGTAGTTGGCATAGACAGTGGTGATGCGTCCGTCGGCATCTTTGTCGCAACGGGTGGCTTGTATGATGTAAGCGCTTTTGAGTCGCACTTCTCTGCCGTTGGGTGAAAGGCGGTAGAAGTCTTTAGAGCCTTCTTCTTGGAAATCATGACGCTCAATCCACAGCTCTTTCGAGAAAGGCATGGGGCGAGTGCCGAGTTCAGCCTTGCCGTCGATATTCTCAGCGGTGATAGTCTCTTTCTGACCGTCAGGATAATTCTCGATTACAAGGCGGACAGGGTCGAGAATGGCGCAAACGCGTGGTGCCTTCTCTTTGAGTTGCTCGCGGATGGTGTGTTCGAGCAGTCCGACGTCGATCATACCTTCCACTTTGGTATAGCCTATCTTGTCGATGAAAGCGCGGATGGCTTCGGCTGTGTAGCCGCGTCGGCGCAGTCCGCAGACGGTCGGCATGCGCGGGTCGTCCCAGCCGGCTACGAGTCCTTCTTTGACGAGCTGGAGCATCTTACGTTTCGACATGACGGTATAGGTGATGTTGAGCCGGTTGAACTCATACTGGTGCGGGCGATATTCACCTTGCGGCACAAACTGGTCGATGAAATAGTCGTATAGCGGGCGGTGAACCACAAACTCGAGCGTGCAGATAGAGTGGGTGACACCCTCGAAATAGTCCGACTGACCGTGTGCGAAGTCGTACATGGGATATACGTTCCATTTCCTGCCTGTGCGGTGGTGGGGGTAGGAGGTGATGATGCGATACATGATGGGGTCGCGGAAGTGCATGTTGGGGTTAGCCATGTCGATCTTGGCGCGGAGCACCATCTTGCCTTCTTCTATCTCTCCTGCCTGCATTGCCTCGAACAGACGCAGGTTCTCCTCTATCGGTCGGTCGCGGTAGGGTGAGGGGCGACCGGGCTCTGTGGGAGTACCTTTCTGCTCGGCTATCTGCTCGGCAGTCTGCTCATCAACGTATGCCTTGCCTTCGCGAATAAACTGCAAGGCGAGGTCATAGAGTTTCTGGAAGTAGTCGGAGGCGTAGTATATATGTCCCCACTTGAAGCCAAGCCATGCTATATCGCCGGTGATGGAATCGACGTATTCGGTGTCCTCTTTGGCGGGGTTGGTATCGTCGAAGCGTAGGTTGCACACGCCGCCGTATTTCTCGGCTATGCCGAAGTCCATACAGATGGCCTTGACATGTCCGATATGCAGGTATCCGTTAGGTTCGGGCGGAAAGCGTGTTTGTATTCGTCCGTCGTTTTTGCCTTCTTGAAGGTCTTTCTCTACAATTTCTTCGATAAAATTCATGATATTTTCAGTTTAGTTGTTTGCTATTGTTGTTTGCCCTTGTCAGGTGACTTGCCGACTTAATCAATGCAAAATTCGTCAGAAGCCGGCTAAAATTTCCGCGCAAAGATAATGATAAGTTTTCAAATAAGCAAAATAAGCCGTCAATAAAGCGTATTTTTGGTGCTGAGCGGTGCAGAATAGCTGTTCCGCAGTAGGGCGATGCGCATAAAAAAGAGGGTGTGTCAAAAATCGAAGTTGATTTTTTAATAAGTCCACAATTACCCAAAATTATCCAAAAATTATTTATATAGGTCAACAATTAAAGAAAATTATCAACAATTATTGATAAAAAGGGGGTGTGCCAATAGTTTTGACACACCCTCAGATTTGGTATTGAAAAATTAGTTAATGGCGGCTTAATCTATCATTTTTCCTGCGGCATCGAATTCGCGGCCGTCGGGCAGGATGATGACGATATGTCCGTCGCGGAGCACTTTCTTCGGCACCGTACCGTTGAGCGGTGAACCTTCCACATCCTCAACGCCTTCGCCTATCTTTTGGAAGGTGCAGATAAGAGTCCAGTTCTTTTCAACGACTATCTCGCGCGGGTTGTCGGTGTTGCCGTCGGACCATTGCAGGAACTTGTAGCCCTCGGCAGGCAGAGCGACGAGTGTGGCAGTCTGCCCTTGTTCGTAGGTGCCTGCACCTTCAACGGTTCCCGAGCCTTCCGGTGTCACATAGACACTGATGGTGAACTCGTCGGGCTTGATTGTCACCTTGTCGAAGTTGGCAATCAGCGTGAGGTCTTTCTCAACAACTATAGCGTGAGGATTGTCGGTTGAGCCGTCGGACCAGTTCTTGAACTCATAGCCTTCGGCAGCTATTGCAACAAGAGTGGCGGTAGCACCTTTCTTGTATGTTCCGGCGCCGATCACCTGACCGCCCTCTGCGGGGTTGGCAACGACGGTAACTGTGAATTCGTCAGGTTCAACGGTCTTTTTCTTGAAGCTGGCAAGCAGCGTCAGGTTCTCAGTGACGGTTATAGTGCGCGGGTTGTCGGTGTTGCCGTCAGACCATTGCAGGAACTCATATCCTTCGGCAGGCAGAGCGACGAGTGTGGCGGTCTGGCCCTCTTCATACTTGCCTGCACCCTCAACGGTTCCCGAGCCTTCGGGAGCTACGTAAACGGTGATGGTGTATTCTGGTTTCGGAGCCTGCTGCTTCTCGAACAGAGCGGTGTAGGTGGCGTCTGCAGTAACCTTCACTTTGCGGATAGCGTTCTTGTCGCCGTCTTCTTTCCACTCAACGAAGTTATAGCCCGTGTTGGCTGATGCTACCAACTGTGCTTCCTCGCCTTCTTTATAGGTTCCGCTGCCAATCACTTGTCCGCCTTCGGCGGGTGAAGCAACAACGGTGAGGGTGTATTCCTTTATCGGTATAAGCTCGAAGTTGGCGGTAACCGAAACATCTTCTTTTGCAGTGAATACAAGCGGGTTGTCGGTAGAGCCGTTGCTCCAGTTAACGAATTGATACCCTTCATTAGCCTTTGCGGTAAGTGTGACTGTCGAGCCGTGCTCGTATGAGCCTGCACCCGAAACCGAACCCATCTTCTCGTCGTTGACGGCAGCAGAGATGGTGTAATGCTTGAGTTGCAGTACGCACTCGATATTGATGTTGCCATAGACGAAGCCTGTCAGTACGTTGGTCGTCTCATCCAATGTAGTGCCGTCGCGCCACTCCTTGAGTTCGTATCCCTCGGCGGGTTCGAGCGTCAGGGTGTAGTTGGTGCCGTAGTCGTATTCGCCTTGTCCTTTCACCACTCCGGCTCCGGCAGGTACGACGGTTGCACTGACGGTGTATTTGTTCACGTTGAAGACAATCTCCACGTCGTGGTTGGCGTCAATATTCTCAAACGAGAGCGTTTGGGTCGTACGGAAGTTGTTCTCGTCGAACAGCCACATGGAGAAGGTGTAGTGTTCATCGTCTTTGAGTGTAAACGATAGGGTGGCGTTGTCGCCCTCGCCGTAACGTCCTGCGCCGGTTATCTCGACGAGCGACGGGTCGATGCCCTTAACGGTAACAGCAATGTTAAAGCTGTCTTTCTCGAACTTGGCGACAAAATCAATGTCGCTGTTGATAACCACGTCACGCTCCGCCAGACCGTAGTTCTCACCCTCGTCCGTCCAGCTGACGAAGCGTGCCTTGCCCTTGGGTGTAGCCACGAGGTGAGCTTTGGCATTGTTTCCGACCACGAAACTGTTCTTTCCCTCCTCGCTGATAATATCCTTTTTGTCGAAGGAGAGAGTAACCTCACCTAATGCCTCGTCCGAGGCAGCAGCGGTCACTTTGTATTCGGAAAAGGCACCTTCGATGGCAAAGTATTTGCTCCAATCGGAGTCTTTGTATGCATCCACGGCAGAGGCATAGACCCGTAGTGTGGCATTCTCATGTATATCGGAGAAGGCATTCTTGCCGAGTGTCGGTGGCAGCGTAGCCTTGCACTCAGCCGCGATGAGTGCTTTGCACCCCGCGAAGGCGTCGTCTCTAACATCCTTCAGGCTTTCCGGGAGCGACAGGCTCGCCAATGTGGTCATGTGGAACGCGTCTTCCGGAATGGCGGTCACGCCCTCGGGGACA
>CAMHGK010000023.1 GCA_946184695.1 uncultured Bacteroidales bacterium
AAATATTTGCGGTGGGAAAAGATTAAAGATGAAGGGAATTCAAATATATACGATGATGATGTTATCAAAGAATGTATAGATTCTAACTACATTGAAAAGTGGAAATATAAATTTGAAGAACGAGAAAAAATTGAGAAGGGAAAAGATGAATTATGTTACCAAGTTTTTCAGTTACCATTGAGTAGATTATAATACAACATTATTATTGTCTTTTCTCTCACCTATACAGAGCAGTACCTTTGCAAAAACAAAAGTACTGCTCTTTTTATGTACACGCTCAACCTCACACTCCCCACTTGTTGGCAGGAACTGACACTATCGCAGTTGCGATATGTGTTTTTCCTGCTGTCGCAAAACTACTCCGCTGATGAAGTCAAGACTTATTGCTTCTGCCGTTTCGGTGGACTTAAAGTCCTTGAAAGCACCGATACCGGCTATCGTGTGATGTATGAGAATAATCCTCATATCATTACCGCCTTGCAGATTGCGGAGCAAATACCGCGCCTCTCGTGGCTTGATGACCTGCCCAAATACCCGACACGCCTTGCGCAAATCGGCAAACACAAAGCCGTTTCCGCCGACCTCACAGGCGTACCTTTCTCCGACTATCTCTGTTGCGACAACCTCTATGCCGGTTATCTTCAGACGCAGAGAAACGACCTGCTCACAGAGATAGCCCGCATTCTCTACCGTGCCACGGACATCACACTCACACCCGAAGAAGAAATCTCCGTTTTCTATTGGTTTTCCTCGCTCAAAGCCTGGTACCAACGCCGTTTCTCATATCTTTTCAGCACTGAAACGACTCAAAACGGCAACCTGCTTTCTCCCATGGAAACGACCGAAACGAAACTGCAAAACGCCATGGATAACCAAATCCGCGCACTCACCAAAGGCGATGTGACCAAAGAAACGGAAGTCCTCGCCACCGACACCATCCGTGCCCTCACAGAACTCAATGCAATGGCTCGTGAATATCAAGCCCCAACACTAAGCTTACTAACACGAAGCTTTATCCTACGCTGCCTTCCAAGGATACTTGCAGGAGTTTCTGCGCTTCGACGGCAAACTCCATTGGTAGTTTCTGCAGCACCTCTTTGGCGTAGCCGTTGACGATAAGTCCGATGGCATCTTCGGTGCCGATGCCTCGCTGCTGACAGTAGAACAGCTGATCCTCAGATATTTTAGAAGTAGTAGCTTCATGCTCAACAACAGCGTCGGGGGTATTCACTTGCATTACGGGGAAGGTGTGTGCTCCGCACTTATCGCCGAGCAGCAGGGAGTCGCACTGCGAGTAGTTGCGTGCTCCGGTGGCATTCTGAGCTACATGCACTAATCCGCGGTAGGAGTTCTGGCTCTTGCCCGCTGATATGCCTTTGGAGATGATACGCGAGCGGGTGTTCCGCCCGAGATGTATCATCTTGGTACCGGTGTCAGCCTGTTGGTAGTTGTTGGTGAGGGCTACGGAGTAGAACTCGGCGGACGAGTTGTCGCCTTTGAGTATGCACGACGGGTATTTCCACGTTATGGCGCTGCCGGTCTCCACCTGCGTCCAGCTCAGGCGGGCATTCTCGTGACACAGACCGCGTTTGGTGACGAAGTTATATATGCCGCCACGCCCTTGCTTGTCGCCCGGATACCAGTTTTGCACCGTCGAGTACTTCACCTCGGCGTCCTTATGTACTATTATCTCCACTATAGCAGCGTGCAGCTGGTTCTCATCGCGCATGGGGGCGGTGCAACCCTCTAAATAACTCATGTATGCTCCCTCGTCGGCTATGAGCAGCGTTCGTTCAAACTGCCCCGTACCGGCTGCGTTGATGCGGAAATAGGTGCTCAGTTCCATAGGGCAGCGGACGCCTTTGGGAATATATACAAACGAGCCGTCGGAGAACACAGCCGAGTTGAGAGCAGCGTAGAAGTTGTCGGCGGGCGGGACAACAGAGCCCAAGTATTTCCTGACCAAATCGGGGTGCTCGCGCACTGCCTCAGATATGGAGCAGAAGATGATGCCTTTCTGGCGGAGTGTGTCGCGGAAAGTGGTCTTCACGCTTACCGAGTCCATTACTGCATCTACCGCCATGTTGCCTGCGAGTGCGGCACGCTCTTCAAGCGGGATTCCGAGTTTGTCGAAGGTCTTGACCAGTTCGGGGTCGATATCTTCGTTGCGGTTTTCTTGGCTCCGCGTGCGTGGTGCAGCGAAATAAGAGATTGACTGGAAGTCAATGTCAGGAATATTGAGGTGTGCCCATGTAGGCACTTTCATCTCGCACCAGCGACGGTATGCCTTCAGGCGGAAGTCAAGCAGCCAATCAGGTTCGTTCTTTTTTTCCGATATGAGCCTGATGACATCTTCGTTGAGTCCGACTGAGATGATGTCGGTATCGACATCTGTTGTGAAGCCGTACTTATAGTCAGAATTGGTAATATCTTTCAGTATGTTGTCGGACATTTTTTTTAATGTTCTAATGTTTTAATGTTTTCTTGAGTCTTGTTGCATTATAAATCGAAAAAGGCTGTCATCTGACAGCCTTTTTCGTCTGAGGTACCTAGCAGATTCGAACCGCTGTCCCCGGTTTTGCAGACCGGTCCCTAACCACTCGGGCAAGGTACCTTGTTTTCTTTGCGGCTGCAAAGGTAAGTGATTATTTTCAAATATGCAAATTTTATGCAAAAAAAGTTGCAACTCAGACCGCTTCGCTGAAGGAGCAAGGACCGCTTTTCTGAAAGATGTTAGAGGTCATGACTCATAGTGACTGCTATTACATGTAGAGACGCTTCATCAAGCGCCTCTACATGTAGTGGTCTTACTATTCTACATTTTTTTTAGTGCAACTTTCTAAAATCATCTTAGAAGTACTTAACTTCCTTGCCGACAATAGAGGTCAGCAGGTTGTTGGCAAGTCTTGAAGCGCCAAAGCGGAAGTTATGGTTGTTGAGCCAGCCTTCGCCGAGTATCTCCTTGACGATGGTATAGTGCTGAACAGCCTCTTCTGTGGTTGAAACGCCGCCGGCGGGTTTGTACGACACCTTGACACCCGTCTTCTCTTGCCAGTCTTTGATGGCGCGGCACATGATATATGTCGCCTCCGGTGTGGCGTTGACGGCTATCTTGCCTGTTGAGGTCTTGATGAAGTCGGCGCCGGCATGCATTGCGAGCAGCGATGCATTGTAGATGTTGCGGGCATTGCGCAAGGCTCCGGTCTCAAGGATAACCTTCAGGTGGGTAGGCTCTTTGCATGCGGCACGCAGTTCCACGAGCTCGTCGTGAACTTCCTCGTAGCGTCCCTCAAGGAACTTGCCGATAGAAATCACTACATCAATCTCTGTGGCTCCGCTCTTGATAGCCAGCAGGGTCTCGGCGACTTTCACTTCGATAAATGTCTGCGAGGCAGGGAAACCTGCACTTACAGCAGCAATGCCGATAGGTGCTGTAAGGTTCTTGCGTATCGTCTCTACCATAGCGGGATAGACGCATATAGCAGCTACATTCGGTATGCCGGGGAAGTTGGCAGGAAACTCATTGACGTGTTTTGCCATGTTGGCGCACTTTTCCACGGTGTCGTCACCGTTGAGTGTGGTCAGGTCGATCTGGTTGAGGCATTGTTTCCAAACTTCGGGGTTGTTGTTCTCTTGGAAATGAGCATCAAGGATCTTCTTGACCTCTTGCTTGACTTGTTCGTCTGAGAGTTGGAAGTTGTAGCTCTCAAATAGCTGGTTGAATTTGTCCATGGTATATTTGTATTTGGTTATTAGATTGCATTGTTAGTGCTGTCGGCTTCGGTTGATGGTGCTGAATCGTTATTCGAGTTGATTCGTGCCAGAATGTCTTCATTTCCCCTTACCACATCGCCTATCTCAACGAAAATGTCAGTGTCGAGCGGCAGATACAGGTCAACTCTTGAGCCGAGTTTGATGAAACCCATGTGCGAGTTGCGCTTTGCGGTGTCGCCTTTCTTGGCGTAGGTGACTATGCGTCGTGCCATGGCGCCTGCTATCTGTCGGACAGCTATCTGCGTGCCGTTGGCTGTTTGAATGACCACAAGCGAGCGCTCGTTTTCTGTTGACGATTTAGGCAGCCATGCACCTTTGTGGCGGCCGCTCTGGTGTTCGCTGAGTATCACCTTGCCCTCTATAGGATACCAGTTGGCATGCACGTTGAATGGCGACATGAATACGCTCAGTTGCAGACGGCGGTCATGGAAATACTCGTTCTCGTCCACTTCCTCTATCACTACCACTCTGCCGTCGGCGGGCGAGACGATGAAATCAGGGTCGTTGACCTCAAGCACGCGGACAGGGTTGCGAAAGAAGTAGGTCACAAAACAGAGCAGTATGGCTGATATGATCAGCGTCAGAGCAAATATCCAGTCTTTCGGGAAGAATAGATATACTCCTACGTTAAGTATAAAGATGGTCAGCGTTAGAATGATAATGGCATGTCTGCCTTCCTTGTGTATTTTTAGAGGTCGCATCTTTGGCGGTTGAATAGGATGTTTTGAGGTTATTGGTTATTCCATTGTTTGTATGGAAACTGTGCCATCATGTCTGCAGCGGTGTCAAGACCTTGCTGAATCTTCGAGGCAAACATCATTCGTATCATTGTGGGGATTTCTGCGCGCAGAGTCAGCTTGAGGCGCGTGTCGTTTTCAGCCACTTGCTTGGTCTGGATGTAGAAATTGGCTGTGAGCGGAAGGTTGTCCACGGCGAATTTTATGGTCTTGTTCTCCTCCCGCTCGACTATCCTGACGCACACCTTCTGCCCCATACCGTTTACTTTGAAGCGAATAGTATCGTCAGTGGTCTCGATGTCGCTTACCTTGTCCTCGGGAATAAGGTTTTTGACGCGGTCGAGGTTCTTAAGGTTCGACAATACTCCATATACATCGCTTACATCAGCCTCGGCTCGGGTGATTTTGCTTTCGTAGTTGTCCATGACAAAATAGTTTGAGTTTTAATAACGTATGCGGGTTGACGATGTTGTTGGAGTGAAAAACCTGTTTAAGGTTTCCACTTGGCAGGGGCTTTGTGCCACTGCTTGAGCCCTTCAAGTTCCACTTCGGTGATATAGTCGATTTCGGCGGCATGCTTGAGAATAGTGGAGAGTGTGCAAAGCGGTATATACTCAATATCGGCCTTCTTGAATTTCTCGTGCGATTCCTTGAGCTCGAAGTCGAAAATGCTAACCAGTCCGAGCACCTTGCAGCCGCTTTTGCGCACAGCATCAATGGCAGTCATAGTATGTATGCCGACGTTGACCTGATCGTCTATAACAACTACTTTCTTTCTGATTTTCAGGTCGCCTTCAATCATATTCTCAAATCCGTGGTCCTTTGGGTGGGGGTGGACAAACACAAACGGCACTCCGAGCTCTTCTGCAACGAGCACACCCATTGCAATTGCGTTAGGAGCCACTCCTGCTATCACTTCGCAGTCAGGGAAGTTCTCGGCAATAGTGGTGGCAAGCTCCATCTTTATTATATTTCTCAGACGGGGCGAGCTGTTGAGTTTGTTGTTGTCACAATAGATGGGAGAGTTCCATCCGTTTGCCCATACGAAAGGGTTGTGGGGCTGCAGTTTTACAGCCTTAATGCTGAGCAGCAACTCAGCAATGAAATCTTCAATGTTATGCATGGTGGTCAGATTGAGAATCTGTGGTTAGTAAATCAGACGGCAAAATTAAGAAAAATTATTTAATCTGCAAGTGATTTTCGCAGGCGCAATGATTTTTTTTTGTAATAATATGTCTTTGGGAAAAATTCTTTTTCTTTGTGCCGCTATTGTTTGTCACTCAGGGCGCGACTGTAGAATTGTATTTGTTTGTCGGCTTTATGACATGTCTGTTCCAACTTATTTATATCGGTGAGAAGGAAGTAAAGCTCAAGGGTCCGGGCAAGAGCCTTTTTGTCGCGCTCGCTGAGTACGTATGTAAAAGGTTTGCCTGTGCCCTCAAGGCTGACTGTTGCCTTGCTCTCGCTGCCGGTGGCGATAAACTTGAGCGCTTCAAGACATTCGTTGTGCGAGACGGTTGTTATCTCGTTTATTCCGTCTGCCTCGAAACTATGGCAGCTGCCGTGCAGGTTCAGGTAGAGACTGTCGGCTTCGAGTCGGATGAGGGTATGCCTCAAGGCGCGTGAACCGTAATAATGACTTCTAAGGGTCAGTTTGAGTCTGTCGGATACCTGGGCTTGCAGATAGCATCGCTGAGGGTTGTTTTGCGGCAGCAGTGCGGGGTGAATATAGTTGCCTTCAGATTGGTAGCGCTGGTCCTTCTCATATCGAAACAAAGCAATCACAGAGTCGGACCTTTGGCTGAGCACCTCCAGGACGGAGTCCGAGTAGCTTAGAGTGCGCTTTGCTTCTAACAATGCAATGGTGTCTTTCAGATGGTGCGATTCCCGCCGTGCTTCCACCTGACGGGGATACAGCAGGTCGATGCTGTCAAGCTCAATTTTAGCGGCATTAAGGCGGTTGTCTGAGATGAGCTCGCGGGCATGTGATATTCGGCTTGCACTATCGTTTTTGCTGCTATTGGAGCAGGCTGCAAGAAGGAGAGTCAGAAGCAGAATAGGCAATGAGGAAAACAAACGTGATGCATGCATGGACTGTCGGAAAATTATTGTTTTGCAAAGGTACAATTTTTTGTTTGAACAACTATAGACAGACTGAAAAAAATAAAAAAAACTCCTAAAAACTTTGTGAGAATTTTTATTTTTTATAACTTTGCAGCGATTTAGAGTTTTGCGGGCAAAACGTCAGTCGGTCCGGCATGCTAAGTGTAAAACAATTCAAAACATAAATACCTAATCTTATGAAGAAATCTATTCTTTTTTTGTCAGCTATCGTACTGATGCTGGCTTCGTGCGGGAAACCCACCCCAACACCTCAAGACATTACTGTCAACCCTTCTCCGCTGAAGGTTGTTGGTAACACTGTTAGTTGCAAGATAACCGGTTCTTTCGGCAAGAAGGAGTTTGAGAAGAAGGGTATTCTCAAGGTTACTCCCGTTCTGAAATTCGGTGATCAGGAAGTTTTAGGTCAGACCGTTACCTATGTAGGTGAGAAGGTTAAAGAAAACGGTCATAAGGTTAACTATAAGAACGGCGGTACCTATAGCCAGCAGTTCTCATGCGAGTATCGTCCGGAGATGGCTCGTTGCGAACTCTATCTGCGTTTCGTAGCAACAAAGGGCAAAAAGGTATATGATGTTCCTGACCTGAAGATTGCCGATGGTATCATTACCACTCAGAAGCTTGCCGCAGCCGAGCCTTCGCAGACCCAGACCATAGCTTCCGTTGATAAGTTCCAGCGCGTCATTCAAGAAATGCAAGAGGCTGACATCCTCTTCCTTATCCAGCAGGCTAACCTCCGCTCGTCGGAGACCAACTCCGAGTCGGTCAAGGCTTTCACAGAGGCTGTTAAGGACGCTTATACCAACGACCACAAGCAGATTAAGAAAATCGAAGTTAGCGGCTATGCTTCGCCCGATGGCAAGCAGGACCTCAACGAGCGCCTTGCCAAGCAGCGCCAGCAGGCTACCGAGCAGTTCCTCAAGAGGAGCATGAAGAAAGGCAAAGTGCAGGCTGATATCGAGTCGGAAATCACCGCTGAGGACTGGGAAGGCTTCAAGAAACTCATGGAGAACTCCAATATCCAAGATAAGAATTTGGTTCTGCGCGTGCTTTCAATGTACACCGATCCTGAAGAACGTGAGGCACAAATCAAAAACCTCTCGGCTGTGTTCAAGAGTATTGCCGATGAGATTCTCCCGCAGCTCCGTCGCAGTCGCCTCATCCTCACCACCGACCTTATCGGTAAGTCGGACGACGAGATTCTTGCCCTCGCCCGCGAAGATGCTTCACAACTCACCGTAGAAGAGCTGCTTTATGCTGCATCGCTTGTCGAAGACCTCAACGAGCAGGCTAAGATCTACAACAAGGCTATCGCTCAGTTCCCCGATGATGCTCGTGCTTACAATAACCTTGGTCTTATCAACTTCAAGCAAGGCAACATTGCTGAGGCTCGCCGCTGCTATACCAAAGCATTGGCTATTGAGCCCCAGAACCCCGATTTCAACTATAACGCCGGTGTGGCAGCACTTGCAGATAACGACCTCGACAAAGCTAAAGAACTCCTCGGCAAGGCAGCCGGTACCAATGGTGACCTGAACTCGGCTATGGGTACCTATTACACTATGAAGGGTGAGTATGCAGCAGCAAAGAAGGCTTACGGTAGCACCCCGTCGAATAACGCCGCTCTGCAGCAAATTCTCAATGAGGACTATGCTTCGGCTCGCAAGACACTTGCCGCTATCAATAATCCTAATGCTACCACAGCTTATCTGCAGGCTATCGTAGGTGCTCGCACCAACGACCGCGACGCCGTTTATGCAGGACTCAGAACAGCCGTAGCCAAAGACTCGGCTCTCAAAGCTAAAGCAAAGAGCGATATAGAGTTTGCTAAGTATCAAGAAGACGAGACATTCTTGTCGATTGTTAAATAATTGAATTTTACCTAATGTGAGCAAGAGGGGAAGTGGCAGACGCCTCTTTCCCTCTTGCTTCAATAACACAGAAGCATATAAGTCAGCTTAGGCATATAAGTCCTCAGGCATATAATCCGCATTGAGGCATATAAAGAAACATCATTAACGATTGCTCCGACATGTCAGTACTATTTCCGAAAGTCAATAAACCTCGTGAATGGGATTTCCGTCCGCGCTATTACGATCCTAAGAAAGAGAGGCTCGAAAAACTCCGTCAGCGTGAGGCTAAAGCTCGCGCTGAGTGGGAAGCAGTGTCGGGTGCTGAGGGTAAGGCAGATAATGCCGCTGCTGATGCAAGTGCTGATTCTGTTGCCAACCCCACGGGGTCTTATTCCACAACTCTGCATCGAGGATCGTTCAGAGAGTCGCGCGAAAATGCCGAACATGTGCGCAACCTGTCGCAGCGACAGTCGAAGACCATATTTTGGATTGCAGTTCTGCTGATGTTGCTGCTTGCGTATTCGCTGCTCAGCTGACTTCTGCCGCCCATCTTAATGACGAATTACTACTATATAGGTCATGGATATCATTCATCTTCTGCCCGATAGTGTGGCTAATCAGATAGCTGCAGGTGAGGTCATTCAGCGCCCTTCGTCGTGTCTGAAAGAGCTCGTTGAGAACTCGCTTGATGCGGGTGCTACGCGCATACAGGTGATTGTCAGAGATGCGGGCAGGACATTGCTTCAGGTTATAGACAACGGCAGCGGCATGTCGGCGACTGATGCCCGCATGGCTTTCGAGCGGCATGCTACATCTAAAATCCAATCGGCAGCCGATTTATTTTCGCTCCATACTATGGGCTTTCGCGGAGAAGCATTGGCATCCATCTGCGCTGTAGCGCAGGTTACACTCACCACCCGTCGCGAGACCGAAGAAGTGGGTACATTGCTCGAAATACACGGTAGCGAGGTGATACGCCAGGAGCCATGCCAATGTGCCGTAGGCACCAACATGAAGGTGCGCAACCTGTTCTTTAATGTTCCGGCGCGCAGGCGTTTTCTCAAGACCGATGCCACAGAGTTGCGCAACCTCATGCAGGACTTCTACCGCATCGCGTTGGTCTATCCGCGTGTGCAGTTTACTTTTGTCGTTGACGACGAGGTGGTGCTCGATTTGCCCGTCGGCACTTATAAGCAGCGTATCGAGCAAATCTTCCAACGAAACATTCGCAAGCAGTTTTCTGACCAGTTGCTTGATGTCAGGGTCAATACTCAGATAGTCAACATAAGCGGATTCGTCGGCAGACCGGAGGCGGCATCCAAGGGCAATCCTCAGTATTTCTTTGTCAACGGCAGGTATATGAAGCACCCCTATTTCCATAAGGCGGTGATGACCGCATATTCGGGTATGCTTCAGGCTGATCAGGTGCCTTCTTATTTCATTTATTTCGACATCGCACCCCAGGCTATTGATGTCAATATCCATCCTACCAAGACGGAGATTAAGTTTGCCGACGAGCAGACCATCTTCCAGATTCTCTTGTCGGCTGTTCGTGAGTCGTTAGGTAAGTTTAATGTCACACCCTCGTTAGACTTCAATCGCGAAGGCGACTACGAGATAACCTCGCGCTCGTCAGTTCCTGTCGATGCCCCGAAGATAAGCGTTGACAGGCAGTACAACCCCTTCAAGAGGTCTGATTACCAACCTTCGGAGAGAAATGCTCAGGTACCTCAGAATTGGAAGATGTTGTACGAAAGAGCAAAAACCGAGAACTCCGGTCAAAATCAAATTCAGACAAGTGTACAGGCTGAGTTGGAGCTCGAATCGCAGCCCGTGGTCAAGGAGTTGCTTTGGCAATACGACGGACGCTATATTCTTATGCCCGTTGCCGGCGGACTCATGCTCATCGATCAGCACCGCGCTCATCTGAACATTATGTATCAGGTCTTCCTGTTACGCTTTAGCAACTCGCAGTCATGCACCCAGCAACTTCTTTTTCCCGATACGCTCGACCTCTCGGCCGACGATGCCGTACTGCTGGGCGACTTGTTGCCTGACTTGCAGGCGTTAGGTTTTGATATCGACAGAATCGGACCCGAATCATTCGTTATCAATGGCGTACCGGCAGAACTCGCCGATGCCAATGGTGTGCGGGTGGTGGTGGAGATGATATCGGAGGTGGCAACCATTGGCAATGCACGCGAACAATGGCACTCGCGCCTGTCGCTTGCGCTTGCTCAAAAGGTGGCCATTCCCTATGGCAAACAGCTCTCAGCCGACGAGATGGCCGACCTTGTAGGCCGTTTGTTCAAACTTACGTCGCCTGCTCTCACTCCCGATGGGCAAAAAGTGAGTGTGCTGCTTGACAATAAGACTATTTACTCGATGTTCTGATAATCCTTAACCTCAACCTTATTCGGAATCTCAACCCTAATAAATAAAAACCATGCTAAAAATCAAATCTGTAGCTCTTGTGCTACTTTCATTGGTACTATTGGTGTCGTGCGAGAAGCAGGCAAAAGTGGTGATTCTTCATACCAACGACACACACTCGCAAGTGGAACCTAAGGCCGACGGCACCTGTGGCTACGCTCGCCGGATGGGTCTCATCGCCCAAGAACGCAAAGCCAATCCCGATTTGCTGCTATTCGATGCAGGTGACTTCTGTCAGGGTACACCGTATTTTAATTACTATGGCGGCAGGGTAGAGGTGGAAGCCCTCAACTACATGCGCTACGATGCTGTCACGCTTGGCAACCATGAGTTCGACAACGGACTTGACTCGCTCGCCATGCTCATCGACATGCTCAACTGCCCCGTCGTTTGTGCTAATTATGACCCCGCAGGTACCGTGCTCGAAGGTCTTTTGAAGCCATACGTTGTTATCGAGCGCGCCGGAGTACGCGTAGGAGTAATGGGACTCGGCGTCAATCCCGAAGGACTCATTGCCATGAAGAATTTCCTGCCTATGCATTATCTCGACCCGCTGCCTGTGGCTGACAGCATAAGTACCTTGCTTCGCGACTCGCTCCACTGCGACCTCGTCGTGTGTCTGTCGCACTTGGGCACCCAGTATGAAAACGGCAAGAAGGTGTCTGACGAGGACGTAGCAGCTGCAACGCGTAATATCGACGTCATCATAGGCGGACATACCCATAAGATGTTTACGGACTACCACGTAAAGAACGCCGACGGTCGCGATGTGCTGCTCTCGCAGATGGGTAAGTCGTGTGCTGCCATCGGAAAGATAGAAATAGAGCTCTCAAATAAGCAGTAGGCTGTCCGATGTACTCGCCGACAGATTTGCAATTCTGCCAATCAAAGGTCGCAATCAGTGCTCTAAGGCAAAAAAATTTGTGAGTTCAGAAAAAATGTTTTAATTTTGCACCCGCTTTTGCGCTCATGCTATTGCATTGCCGTACGGCTATGCCGGTAAGTGAGTGCTGATATGAAAAAATAAACTTAAAATCAATAGATTATGTCAGACGTATTTACTAAAGTTAAAGATGTCATCGTAGAGCAACTCGGCGTTGACGATTCACAAGTGACAATGGAAGCTAACCTTCAGACCGACCTCGGTGCCGATTCTCTCGATACCGTTGAGTTGATTGTAGGCTTTGAAAAAGCATTTGGTATTCAGATACCTGAGGAAGAAGCCGACGGTATTGCTACCGTGGGCGATGTAGTCGCTTATATCGAGAAACTGATCGCAACAAAATAAGTATCAGGTCATGCAGTTGCGAAGAGTGGTAATAACCGGTTTGGGAGTACTCTCTCCTGCGGGCAACGACTTGCAGACAGTCTGGAGTAACCTCAAAGAAGGCAATAGCACTTCCGATGTCATTACACACTTTGATGCATCAAAGTTCAAGACTCATTTCGCGTGCGAAGTGAAGAACTTTGATGCTTCTTCATTTCTTGAGGTCAAGGAAATCCGTCACCTCGACCTATTCTCGCAATATGCTATGTATGTGGCACGCGAGGCAATAGCTGACTCAAGTCTAAACCTGCCTGAGGAGGACCTGACACGAATAGGCGTGATTTGGGGAAGCGGAATGGGAGGAATAAAATCATACGAGGACGACATGCGCGATTATTTCACTTCTGACGGAATACCGCGCTTCAACCCTTTCCTTATCCCTAAGGTGATAACCAATATCGCCGCCGGGCATATATCCATAGCCTATGGGCTCCGTGGTGTCAATCTCACGACCACTTCTGCTTGTGCTACCTCGGCACATTCTATCTCCGAAGCGTTTAACTATATACGGCTTGGCAAAGCTAATGTGATAATCACCGGCGGCTCAGAAGCTCCTATTACACAATGTGGTGTGGGCGGCTTCAATGCCATGCATGCCCTGTCCACCCGCAACGATAGCCCGAAAACAGCTTCGCGCCCGTTCTCTAAGTCGCGCGACGGCTTCGTACTCGGCGAAGGAGCGGCATGTTTAGTGTTAGAAGATTTGGAGCACGCTGAGGCACGCGGAGCGCATATCTACGCTGAGGTGGTGGGTATCGGTCTCTCTGCCGACGCCTACCATATCACCGCGCCCGATCCGCAAGGCAAAGGGGCAGAACTCGTGATGAGTCTGGCACTGGAAGAAGCAGGAGTGAAACCCGAACAAGTCGATTATATCAACACCCACGGCACATCTACTCCGCTTGGTGATATAGCCGAGGTAAGAGCTATAGAGCATGTCTTTGGTGAGCATACATACAATGGTCTCAGCCTCTCGTCAACCAAGTCCGTCACGGGTCACATGATGGGAGCTGCCGGAGCTTTCGAGGCTCTTGCTACGGTTTTGGCCATAGAGCACCAGACAGTGCCGCCCACCATCAACCATCAGCCCGACGATATAGACGAAGCTTTTGATGAGCGAATCGACTTCACCTTTAATCAAGCGCGGCAGCGGGCTATCAGTTATGCCCTCACCAACAGCTTCGGTTTCGGCGGACATAACGTAAGTATCCTGCTGAAGAAGTATTGAAAGGTTGAAGTAGACACGTCTTGCAGATAGTTACCGCTATATTAAAGAGATTACGACTCTCCCGAAGGCATCGGGACGAGTCGTATCGTTTTTGGACAGAACTGTTAGAGTACGAACCTCGCGAGATAGAACTTATCAATCTTGCCATGTCCCACCGCTCGGCAGCATCTCATTCACACGATGCCCGGCTGACAAACGAGCGTCTTGAGTTTCTCGGAGATGCCTTGATAGGGTTAGTGGTGGCCGATAGTCTGTACAGAACCTTTCCCGCAGAAACGGAAGGATTCCTCACGCGGGCACGTTCACGAGTGGTATGCCGCGAGGCGCTCAATCATGTGGCACACAAGATACAACTTGACCGTCACCTAAAACTCGGCATAACGCTCAAGGAAAATGCAGAAAACGTTTATGGGAATGCTTTAGAGGCATTGGTTGGGGCTGTTTATCTTGATGGAGGATTCGACCGTGCAGCCCACTTCGTCAGGAAGCATATTGTCGTTTCTGAGTCGCATCTGAGAGATATCGCACAGCATGATGTCGATTATAAATCCCAACTCTTGGAATGGGCTCAGGCAGTGCATAGGCATGTAGAGTTTGTCCAACTTGCCGACCGCTATGATGTACGCAGCGATGCGCATAAGTTTGAGTGTGAAGTACTGATCAACTCGCGTGTGGTGGCTAAGGCTGTAGGCGCTACCAAGAAACTTGCACAGCAAAATGCAGCCAAAAAGTCACTTGAAGTTGTCAAAATGCTCAAAAATGATTGAATATGCTTACAAAAGTGCTCGGAAATTATGTTGTACAACATATTTCTTGTACTTTTGTACTGCGTTTGAGGACGTAGTGCTCAGCGCAACATAGTAACCGTTGAATTACGATGCTGATTTTTCAGGAACGTGAAACAACAATTGTGACATAAATTCATAAAAGGTATTAGTTATGTTGACAAGTAAAATTGGTGAGAATGCCGGTAAGGTATGGCAGGCACTGCAAGGCGGTGCACTCACAAGCAAAGAATTGGCTAAGGCTACCAAACTCAAAGTGGCTGACCTCCACCTCGCACTTGGTTGGTTGGCACGCGAAGGTAAAGTGGCTTTCGAGGCCGGCGAAACTGACGTTAAGATTAGCCTTAACTAATCACCTCTCAGCGCTATCTTCTCAGATGGCAAACACTATCTGAGAAACGGATGACTAAAGAGGGAGATTTATCTCCTTCTTTTTTATATCTGTATATTTGTCATATCAACTAATGCATAGTGCATAATTGACACTCGACGAAGCGCCTATCGCAGGTAGAGACGGTATATATACCGTCTCTACAAGTATCGGTAAAACTATCGGCTCTCCCCTGCCTTTATTTGATCGGTAAAACTATCGACATTCCCCCTACCTTTGTTTGAGGGAGAGGCAGGACGAGGGGTATGATATTTTGTGGATTGCGAAAAATATGCTAATTTTGCAGGCTCGCCTAAAACAAGACGAAAATCGAATCAGAAATCAGAAATCAAAAATATGTTTCTTACAATTCTCAAGTCAAAGATACACCGTGTTCGCGTAACGCAGGCTAACTTGGATTACATAGGTAGTATTACTATCGACGAAGATCTTATGGATGCCGCTCGTATAGTCAGTGGCGAGAAGGTTTCGGTGGTTGACAATACCAACGGTGCCCGCCTCGAAACCTATGTCATTCCCGGCAAACGCGGCTCCGGCGTTATTTGTATGAACGGAGCAGCTGCTCACCTTATTCACGAAGGCGATGTGGTCATTATCATGGCTTACGCCTTGATGACTCCCGACGAAGTTAAAGACTTCCGACCTGCCGTGATCTTCCCGGAAAATAATCGCTTATGAGCCAAACACCTTTCTTCCAGCTCAACGGCACTGACACGTGTTCTAAGGCTCGTGCTGCCACCATCCATACCGACCACGGAGATATTCAAACACCTATCTTTATGCCCGTTGGTACGGTGGGGACCGTCAAGGGTGTGCATTTCCGTGAGTTGCGCGACGATATCAAAGCGCAAATAATTCTTGGCAATACCTACCATCTATATCTGCGTCCCGGCACCGACATTCTGCACCGCGCCGGCGGACTTCACCGCTTCGAGGGATGGGAGCGGCCTATTCTCACCGACTCGGGTGGCTATCAGGTGTTCTCGCTGACAGCCATTCGCAAGATGAGGGAAGAAGGAGTGCAGTTCTCATCACATATCGATGGCAGAAAACTATTCTTCACACCGGAGTCGGTGATGGACATCGAAAGGGAGATAGGAGCCGATATAGTGATGGCTTTCGATGAGTGTACGCCCGGAACAGCCGATTATCGCTACGCCCGCGAGTCTATGGAGCGCACGCATCGCTGGTTAGACCGTTGCATAGCGCGCTTCGACTCTACAAGTGATGTCTATGACTATCGCCAGCACCTATTTCCTATTGTGCAGGGGTGTGTCTATGCTGACCTTCGTCAAGAAGCAGCAAAGCGACTGCGCGACCTCGACCGCGACGGATATGCCATAGGCGGACTTGCTGTGGGAGAACCCGAGCAGGCCATGTACGACATGATAGAGGTGGTCAACGAGATACTTCCGCACGACAAACCACGATATCTTATGGGAGTGGGTACCCCGTGGAATATACTCAATGCCATTGAGCGAGGAGTGGATATGTTCGACTGCGTCATGCCTACACGCAACGGACGCAACGGAATGATATTCACATGGAACGGAGTAATGAATATGCGTAATAAGAAATGGGAGGACCAATTCACAGAGCTCGACCCTGACGGCACGAGTTTTGTTGATCACCAATATACTCGCGCTTACGTTAGGCACCTCATACACTCAGATGAGATGCTCGGACTTGAGATACTTTCAATACACAACCTCGCCTTCTATCTCGAACTGGTACGTGTGGCGCGCCAACATATTCTCGACGGCGATTTCGCACAATGGAAGCAAGCCGTCATGCCTGAACTCCAACGACGACTGTGAAGCGTATCGACACATATATAATCGGCAAGTATCTCGGCACTTTCTTTCTGTCGATAGTGCTGGTCATGAGCCTTGCTATTGTGTTCGACCTTACTGAGAAAATCGACGACTTCTTCGAGAACCAAGTGCCGCTATCCGAGATAGTTTTCGATTATTATCTCAACTTCATACCATATTACATGAATATGTTTGCACCGCTATTCATATTCATTTCTGTCATTTTCTTTACTTCCAAACTTGCCGGCAATTCCGAGATTATAGCCATGCTCGCTGCAGGAATATCTCTAAAACGGCTATTGCTGCCATACATGCTCTCTGCCACACTGCTGTTTGCTATATTCTTCTACTTGGGCGGGTACGTCATTCCTACTGCCAACGGAAAACTTTTGGACTTTCAGGATAAGTACGTTCAGCGCTTCAAGTCAGAAAATGCGCGCGATGTCCAGATGATGGTCTCACCCGGAACTATACTTTATATCGAGACTTTTCAGAAGCGGCAGAAGTCGGGCTATCGCGCCTCACTCGACCATTTCGAGCACAAGCATCTTACTTCTCGTATTGTGGCCGATCGCATATATTTCGACGGAGTCAAACCCGACCCCAAAACCGGCGAGGGCGTGCCCTACTGGCATTTTGAAAACTATATCCGGCGCGACTTCGACGGACTTCAAGAGACACTCTCTCAGGGGCGGCGTTTCGACACCATCATACCTATGGTTCCCGAAGAACTATTTATCACGCAAGAGCAGGCGCAACAAATGACCAACCCCGAGCTCAGGCGATATATTGAAAAGCAAAGAGCACGCGGGACGGGCAACATACAAGCCTTCGAAACAGAACTCCACAAACGCTATGCCTCGCCTATCGGAGTATTCATCATGACCCTGCTCGCCGTGACAATGTCGGCACGCAAAGTGCGCGGCGGTATGGGAAAGAACCTCGGCATAGGTATCGCTCTCTCGGCTGCCTATATACTATTCTCCACTATCTCCACTACCTTCTCGGTCAATGGCGTCATGTCACCGTTTATGTCGGTCTGGCTGCCTAACTTCATCTTCCTCGCCGTCAGCGCCTTCCTCTATACCCGAGCACCAAAATAATGCATAATTCATAATTCATAATGCATAATGCATAATTTATAATGCATAATTTATAATGCATAATTGATGATAGATAATTGACTCACAACAAAGTACCTCTCGCGGGTAGAGACGGTATATATACCGTCTCTACAAGTATCGGTAAAACTATCGGCTCTCCCCTGCCTTTATTTGATGGAGGGGTTAGGGGGTGGGTGACTCTCGAAATAAGAAATCAGAAACAAGAAATCAGAAACTAGAAATAAGAAATAAGAAATAAGAAATCAGAAGATACCTATTGCAATAAGCAATAAAAAATAAACATAAAATTTGCACATTCAGAAAAATGTATTACCTTTGCAGCCGATTTCCCTTTAAGGGCTAACCGAGACGCACGTTTTCATAGTGCTGCAGGGATATGTGCTAAGCCTGAATGGGTTTCAAACTAATATTTCGACTACGGAAAGATGGCGGAGTGGTCGATCGCGGCGGTCTTGAAAACCGTTGACCTGAAAGGGTTCGGGGGTTCGAATCCCTCTCTTTCCGCAAAGAAAAAAGATTTCTCAGGTGTGAGCTTGCTCACAGACCTAAGAAATCTTTTTTCTTTGAGCACGATGCCCGCGGCGGCGTGCGGGATTCAAACTTAGTGCAGAATCCCTCTCTTTCTCGGTGCCCGCGGCGGCGTGCGGGATTCAAGCGTAGTGCAGAATTCCTCTCTTACCGGTGCCCGCGGCGGCGTGCGGGATTCAAACGTAGTGCAGAATTCCTCTCTTTCCCGATGCCCGCGGCGGCGTGCGGGGATTCAAGCGTAGTGCAGAATTCCTCTCTTTCCCGGCGCCCGCGTCGGCGTGCGGGGATAACGCAGTGCAACGTAGTAATCCCTCTCTTTCCGCAAAGAAAACTCTTAGATTTTTGAGCTTGCTCAATTCTAAGAGTTTTTTGTTGTTATGTATGTAGGATACTAAAAAACGTAATTTTTTGATTAAAATTTTGTAGGTTAGGAAAAAATAGTTAAATTTGCCGCGTATTCCACGCTGGGGAGTTATGTGTACGTCATGCGGAGGGATACAGTCAGTAATTCTACTTGGGGTTTAAGCGGTGGTGACCACTATCCCTTTTGCAGCACAGGATTAACTGACAGACATATAATAGGCGTTTGTTGACGCTGTTTGCGACTTTCCAAAATCTTCGCAACATTTTGCTAATGGTCACTTACAGTAACAATGGATGTCCTCGGGGTATGACTATACTCTATGCGTTGTTGTAGCCATATCGCTACTTCTTTACAAGTTGGCGAAAGTTGGTTATTTACATTCATAGATAATAGCATATTCAGCGTGGACTTCGTTTGTTTTTCTACCATTAGCGGGGATTGCGAAGCCCTTGGAAAGCGTGAAGAACAGTCGGACTTCACGCTTTTTCTATGTCTGTATGGAATTCAAAAAAACGGAAGTAAAAAAAATAGTAAATCAATAATAATATTAACTAATTCAATTGTTTATGAAACGAAAATTACTTTTTATGCTCTTGCTTGTGCTGAGCATCTGTAGTTGGGCTGTCAACTACACCGTTTCCGTTACATCATCAGACCCCCTGATGGGGTATGTTGATATCGAAATCAACGATGGTGATGACTACTACTCCACAGATGATTTGGGAACAGGTACCATTGATGTGGAGTTGGCTAAGAACACCAAAGTCAAACTCACAGCTGTTTGCAACGATGATGACTTATATCGTTTTGTCAGATTTGAAGGTAGTATCAACACGACAAAGAGTGATTATACCATCAACAAACTGACAAAGAACTACACTATTACTGCCGTGTTCGAGGAGATTCCGACCTACACGGTCACCGTAACCTCACAAGGAGCTAATGGCGGCTATATTTCTATTTGGTCTGACAACGATTTGGAAGGAGATTGCGAATCTGCTTATGATGATGCTTATGAAGGGGGAAGTTCTCCATTCTGCTATGAGTCATGGGTTAAGGTTTATGAGAATACCGAAGTCAAGGTTGAGATAGAATTAATCGATGGCTACCGCTTCCTCGGATTGTATGATGGCGAGACACTTCTTACCGCCGATATACCATATACAGCGCCTTATACTTTTATTCCGACACGCGACAAGACGCTTACTGCCGTG
>CAMHGK010000024.1 GCA_946184695.1 uncultured Bacteroidales bacterium
AAACAATGGAACACGCCACCCACCAGATCCTTCGCGTACCTTTTTAATATATGTATCATCTCGTTCTGTGCCTTCCTGCAATGAATCATCAGGGGCAACTGTGTCTCTACCGCCCATTGCACCTGCGCCTCGAAAGCCTCCAGCTGCTCTTTTTCGAATTCACGGCTCCAGTAGAAGTCGAGACCGATTTCGCCGATGGCTATTAGAGGTGAGAGGTGAGAGGTGAGAGGTGAGAGGATAGACCTAATAGCATCCAACTGATTGCGCCAGTCGGCACGCACCTCTTCGGGGTGAAGACCTATCATGGGATAGAGGAAGTCAGGATACTGTTGGGCGAGTTTGATGATACGCTGAGACGAAGGTAAGTCAATGGCAGGCAGGAAGATAGCCTTGCAACCAGCCTCACGTGCCCGTTGCATCACCTCTACCCTATCCTCATCAAACTCCTCGCCATCCAAATGGCAATGTGTATCTATAAACTTTTCTCTTTCCACTTTCCTCTTTATTTCTCCCTATGCATCATAGCATTGGTATACTGGCGCAATTGCTCTTTACGCTCTGCAGGCACGTTGACCTGCTCCAGCAACTGTTTGCCCTGTTCGAAGTAGAAGTTGATTTTCTCTTCACACAGCTGACGGATGCCTATCTCATCATACAAGCGGGTGACGGCAGCCACCTTCTCAGCACGATTAAATTCCTTAGCCTCTATCCACTTCATCAACTCGGCTCGCTGCTCGGCATTGGCACGGTTCACGGCATTGATGAGCATATAGGTTTTCTTGTTCGACGTGATATCACCACCGATAGCCTTTCCAAACACCTTCGGGTCGCCATAGACATCAAGCAGGTCATCCTGCAACTGGAAAGCCAAGCCTATCTTCTCGCCAAAACGATAGAGCAGATCGGCATCCTCCTTGGAAGCATCGCCCAGGATGGCACCAATCTTCAGGGCACAAGCCAGCAGCACGCTGGTCTTCAGACGAATCATCTCGATATATTCGCCCTCTGTGACGTCATTACGGGTTTCAAAATCCATGTCGTATTGCTGTCCCTCACCAATTTCCAGGGCAGTCTCTGTGAAGAGGCTGAGCACCTGTGGCAGATGGGTGCTGTCACACTGAGCCACGCGCTGATAAGCCAGCACCAGCATGGAGTCGCCACTAAGGATAGCCGTGTTGGCATCCCATTTCTTGTGAACCGTAGGCTGACCACGACGCACGTCGGCATTATCCATCAAGTCGTCGTGCAGCAATGTGTAGTTATGATAGGTCTCCAAGCCCAAGGCAGGCATCAGGATATCCTCAGGATGGTCTTTAAACAGGTTGTAACCCAGCAACATCAGCACCGGACGGATGCGCTTGCCGCCCAAAGAGAGCACATAGCGAATAGGCTCATAAAGCGATATCGGCTTGCGGTCGTACGGGAGGGAATCCAGCCCCTCGTTCACGATTCTCAGAATTTCGTCAGAATTTATCATAGTTTACAATTTAAATACTACAGGGATACATACTTTCGTCCTACAGGGCTCATCGTTCTGTATGCCGGCAGTCCAGCGGGGCATCATTCGAAGCACGCGCAGCACCTCACGGTCGCAAAGAGCATTGAGCGATTTCACCACTTTCACGTCAGTCACCGAACCGTCCTTATTGACAATAAACTCAGCGATCACCTTCCCCTGAATCTTACGTTCCTGTATCGATGGTGGATATTTCAGGTTGCGCTGTAGGAATTTCATCATCTCTACAGCGCCACCAGGGAATTGCGGCAGGTCTTCTACCACACGAAACTCCACGACGTCATCTTCGGGCTTCGGCGGTTCCTCTTCCTGCTCGTCGGTGGCGCTCATATCGCTGTCCATATCCGTTTCTACGGGCTCATCGTCCTTCAACATTTCCGCGTCCTGCTCTTCGTCCTTTACCACCAGTTTCTTTGAGGGCTCAGGCTCTACCTTGGGAGCCAGTGCCAACTCATTCTCCGGGCGCATCAGTGACGACAAGTCCTCGTCCATGGAGAACATCTCCAACAGGTCGGGATCATCAAGAGGATCGTCATCAGGGAATGGAATCATCAGACACAGAAAGAAACAAGTTGATGAGACGAGCAGTCCCACCAAGAACCTACGTATCCATCCGTGTTCCAAATCTGCCTTCCGGCTTTTCTTTATTTCCATAATACGGTGCAAAAATACTAAATAAAGCCGAAAGCGGGAAATAAAAATGAAAAATATTCGTTATAAAGTCAGATTTCAGCGGCATATTTCGTACCTTTGTGCCCGAATCGTACAATAGAGATGAGATTTATCGTCCTTTTCACCTGGCTCACATTGCTTGCGTTTCCCTTGAAAGCGCAGGACAGCCAGACTGCGTTCAATTTTCTTAGGTTGCCCACAAGCGCCCATGCGGCAGCTCTGGGGGGCGAGAACGTGACACTGACCGACGATGATGCATCGATGGTATTCCATAACCCCTCCCTACTCTATTACGTCAGCGACCGTACCCTTGGGCTCAACATGATGACCTACATGCAGGGCTCTGTCACAGGCAGCGCCTCATATTCTCAAAACATTGGCGACCGAGGCTCATGGGGTATTCAGGGACGTTTCATCAACTACGGTGAGATGAAACAGACCACCATCAATAACGAACTGACAGGCACTTTCCATGCTAACGACTTTGCCCTTGGCGGCACGTTTGCCTATGGGCTAACGGAGCATATCAGCGGTGGTATCACAGCAAAGATTGTGGCATCTTATATCGGACAATATAACGCCATGGGCGCTGCCATTGACCTGGGATTGAATTATTTTGATGCCGAGAGCAACTGGAGCATCAGTGCCGTAGCACGCAACCTGGGCGGACAGTTGAAAGCCTATGAGGACGATTTTGAGCGCTTGCCGCTCGACGTGCATCTGGGTGTCACGAAACGACTTGCCAGTTCGCCCCTGCGTTTCTCGGCCACGCTGGTTCGCCTGAACGACTGGGAATATGGCATCGGAAAACATCTGGTACTGGGTGCCGACCTCCTGCTGAGCGACCAGTTCTACCTAGCTGCTGGCTATAATCCTATGCGCGCCTCAGAGATGAAAATCACTGCCGGCGAGAACGAGGCAAGCAATCATGGCGCAGCCCTCTCCCTAGGTGCCGGTTTGATGCTGGAACGCCTGCAACTTCACGTGGCTTACGGCAAATACCACGTTAGCAGCACATCACTCATGATAAATTTCTCATATAAGTTATAACACTTATCACTTAACACTTCAATGAAAAAGATTACAATAGCAATTGACGGCCATTCGTCGTGCGGAAAGAGCACGATGGCCAAGGAACTGGCCCGTAAGGTGGGCTACGTATATGTTGACACAGGCGCCATGTACCGTGCCGTAACCCTTTACGCCCTGCGTCATCAGCTCTTCGCTGCCGATGGTGCCGTACTCGAAGTGGCACTCCGTGAGGCCATGCCTCAAATCGACATCGACCAGCGCCTCGTAGATGGTAAGACCACCACTTTCCTGAATGGTGAGAATGTGGAGCGCGAGATTCGCGGTCTTGAGGTGAGCAACCACGTGAGCCCCATTGCCGCCATCCCCTTTGTACGCACCGCCCTTGTGGCTCAGCAGCAGAAGATGGGACGCGAGGGAGGCATCGTGATGGACGGACGCGACATCGGCACGGTGGTGTTTCCTAATGCCGAACTCAAACTCTTCCTCACCGCCTCGCCCGAGGTCCGAGCACAGCGACGTTTTCTTGAACTGCAAGAGAAAGGCGAGCAGCCCGTTTTTGAAGACGTGCTGCGCGACGTCAACGAGCGCGACTATCGCGACACCCACCGGCAGGAGAGTCCGCTCAGCAAAGCCGACGACGCCATCGAGGTGGACAACTCCGACATGACACGCGAGCAGCAGACACAGCATATCCTCGACTTGTTCAACAAATGCATAGCCCAACAATGATTACTATCGACGACAAGTCAGGCTTCTGCTTCGGAGTGGTGACAGCCATACGAAAGGCAGAAGAGGAGCTCGCAGATAATAGGCAACTCTACTGTCTTGGCGACATAGTACACAACAGCCAGGAGGTGGAACGATTAGAGCGTTTAGGGCTGCGCACAATCGATTACGACGAGTTTGCCGGTCTGAGCAATGCCACCGTTCTTTTCCGTGCTCACGGCGAGCCGCCAAGCACATATCTCACTGCCGAGCGCCAGCATATCAACATCATCGACGCCTCGTGTCCGGTGGTAAGGAATCTGCAAAGACGTATCCGCACCACCTATCTCGAACATGTCAAAGACCAACCCGAGCAGCAGCGTGCTGAGATTGTCATCTTTGGCAAGCAGGGGCATGCAGAGGTCATAGGACTTGCCGGCCAGACCGACAACACAGCCATCGTAGTAGAACATCTGAGCGACCTCAACAAGCTCTCACTGAGCCGCGACATCTACCTCTTCTCGCAAACCACCAAGTCGGCCGACGAGTTCAAGGCATTGGTGGACGCCATCAACCGCAACATAGCCCTGCTCGACCACAAGCCCCGCTTCGTCTGGCACGACACCATCTGCGCTCAGGTTCGCAACCGCGTCAGTCATATTCGTGACTTTGCCGCCCGCCACGACAAGGTGGTGTTTGTCGGGGGCAGAAACTCATCTAACGGCAAGGTGCTGTTCGAGCATTGCCGAGATGCCAACCCCGACACTCTGTTCATCGAGACTCCCGAGGAACTGACCAACGACTACATACGCTCGTGCAAAGACAAGGATGTGGGTATCTGCGGCGCCACTTCCACCCCATATTGGCTCATGGAAGCCGTAGGCAAGAGAATTGAGAATGCTTAATGCATAATTGGCAATTCTGTAGCAACCCGCCCCCTACCCCCTACCTGACGGGAGGAAATATTAAATTTGCCCTTCGGGGTGCAAAGGGAAGGGGAGACCATGCTGATAGCTTTCCTAATTGAGAATGGTGGGAATGGTGAAAATGGTGGAAATGGTGAGAAGCAATAAGAAATAAGAAATAAGCAATAAGAAAAAAAATAAAAAATATCTAACTCATGGAATATCAAATCAAGACAATAGGCGTTCTGACCTCCGGCGGTGATGCCCCTGGAATGAACGCGGCGGTGCGTGCCGTGACACGTGCTGCCATCTACCACAAGATTCGCGTAAAAGCCATCTACCGCGGCTACAAAGGTCTGATACAAGGCGAGGTACGCGAGTTTACCACACAGGACGTAAGCAACATCATACAGCGCGGCGGCACTATCCTCAAGACCGCACGCTGCAAGGAATTTGAGACGGAAGAAGGACGCGCTCTTGCTTATCAGACCGTCGTCAATGAGCAAATCGACGCTCTTATTGTCATCGGCGGCAACGGGACCTTCACAGGCGCTGCGGATTTCTCAAAAGAGTTTAACGTCCCCGTTATCGGCATTCCCGGGACCATCGACAACGACCTCTGGGGCACCGACCAGACCATAGGCTACGACACCGCCATGAACACCATCATGGACTGCGTTGACAAGATAAAAGACACCGCCTCGTCGCACGAGCGTGTATTCTTCGTTGAGGTTATGGGTCGCGATGCCGGCTTCCTTGCCCTCAACACCGCTATCGCTGCCGGAGCAGAGGCTGCCATCATCCCTGAGCGCCGCACCCGCGAACAGCAGTTGGATTCGTACATAGGCAACGGCTTCCGCAAGTCGAAGAACTCAAGTATAGTGATCGTCAGCGAGAGTCCTGAGACGGGCGGTGCACAGGCACTTGCCGACCGTCTGCACGAGAAGCACCCCGAGTACGACGTCCGAGTCAGCATACTCGGTCACCTGCAGCGAGGTGGTTCGCCCACAGCAGCCGACCGCATACTTGCCTCACGACTCGGAGTGGCAGCCATAGAAGCTCTGCTTGAAGAACAGCGCAGCGTGATGGTGGGAATAAAGAACGACGAGGTAGTTTATGTTCCGCTCTCGAAAGCCATAAGCGTAAGAAAAGACGTACATCAGGATAAGGTACACGCCCTGCAGATGCTGTCTATTTAGGGATGACGGGATACCGGAATCACGGAATCTCGGGATAACGGGATCACGGAATTCGGAAGTCACGCAAAACCGGAATCCCTGAATCTCGGAATTCCGCCACTTGTAGAGAGTGTGTCAAAAATCAAAGTTGATTTTTTTATAAGTCCAAAATTACCCAAAATTATCCAAAAATTATTTATATAGGTCAACAATTAAAGAAAATTATCAACAATTATTGATATAAAGGGGGTGTGCCAATAGTTTTGACACACCCTCTTCCAATAGCCACTCGCAAAAGATGAACAGAGGCTGTCTAACAAAATGTCAGACAGCCTCTTTACAGAATAATGCCGGAGCTTGACAGCTGATTATATATTTCGACGGCTGATTGCTCCCGCCATTTCTTTATACAAGCATTTGCTTTATACGAACTGCTCAAAGCCGATAACACGTAGTTGTTCGGTGCTGCGGGCACGGTCTTCGGGAGTATTAAGCCCTGGCAGTTCGGGCACGCGCAAGACGATGCGGTCCTTCATGCCGCTCTGCTCAAGAAACCTCAAATTCTCTATCACATGCAGATTGTCCTTGCCTGTATAAGAACGATAGATACGAGGATTCATATCCTTTATGTCGATTACCCAACGGTCAACAACAGGCATAAGCAGCTGCACACGTTCAACCGGTACATTGAGTGCCGATTCGACAACAATCTTTATCTTGTCGCCAATGATAGAACGAATGTCGGCTATGAACTTGGCACGCATACAAGGCTCGCCGGCAGTAAACACCACTGCCCCACCTTCTTGCTCTAAAAATTCTCGGTCAGGCTCAATAAGTTCCACTATAGCCTGAGTGGTATAAAGACGCCATCGACGGCGCTCAAAACATTGAGGTGAATCACAATTCTTGCAACGTAGCGGACACGACCCAAAAGCTATCTGTAGCTGCACACTACCATCCGCCTGCTGACTTCGGTTAATTCCAATAACGGGAGCCTCTCGCATATCAATTCTCAGATTTTAAGCATCCTATAGCATTCTCAGCCAAACAATAGGACACTATATTAGTATTCTCTGAAAATACTACAAAAAAAGTGCCAAGATAGGTCGGACGATATTTTTTTTGTAAAAAACATCTACTCTCAGGCATCATTATTTTGCAGTAATACAAAAAATGCGTACTTTTGCGAGTTGTTGAAGAAGGCAATTAACAATTGATAATTGATAATTGTCATTTGAGACTATCCGCACTGGCTTCCCCGTCCTTTTAAGAAATGTGGAGGGGGCGGATTACACGATACTTTATAAATGACCATGCTGATAGCACTCGCTGTCTAACTTCTTATAGCGAAGCGGTCTTTCGACCTTGCAGAAGGCATAGTTCACAATACTGAAATAACAAATCTGAAATAAAAACATCATGGCAACTCAAGAAGAAGTTTTCAAGAATCTTGTTTCTCACTGCAAGGAATACGGTTTTGTATTCCCTTCGAGTGAGATTTACGACGGTCTTGGTGCCGTCTATGACTATGGTCAGAACGGCGTAGAGCTCAAGAACAACATCAAGCAGTACTGGTGGGCATCAATGACCAAGCTGCACGAGAACATAGTAGGTATCGATGCCGCCATCTTCATGCACCCCACCACATGGAAGGCCTCAGGACACGTTGATGCATTCAACGACCCGCTCATCGACAACCGCGACTCGAAGAAGCGCTATCGCGCCGATGTACTCATTGAAGACCAGATAGCCAAATACGACGAGAAGATACAGAAAGAGGTGGAGAAGGCTCACAAACGTTTCGGTGAGAGTTTCGACGAACAGATGTTCCGTCAGACCAACCCGCGCGTCATAGAGCACCAGCAGAAGCGTGACGCTCTTCACGAGCGCTACTCGAAGGCAATGAACGCCAACGACCTTGACGAGCTCAAGCAGATCATCCTCGACGAACAGATAGTATGCCCCATCAGCGGTACGCGCAACTGGACCGACGTGCGTCAGTTTAACCTGATGTTCTCCACCGAGATGGGCTCCACCTCCGACGGCGCAATGAAGATATACCTGCGTCCCGAGACGGCACAAGGCATATTCGTCAACTTCCTGAACGTCCAGAAGACCGGACGCATGAAGATACCTTTCGGTATCGCTCAGATAGGCAAGGCTTTCCGCAATGAGATAGTGGCGCGCCAGTTTGTATTCCGCATGCGCGAGTTCGAGCAGATGGAGATGCAGTTCTTCGTTCGTCCGGGCGACGAGATGCGCTGGTTTGATTTCTGGAAGCAGTTCCGTCTCAAATGGCACAAGGCTCTCGGATTGGGCGATGAGAAGTACCGTTTCCACGACCACGAGAAGCTCGCGCACTATGCCAATGCCGCTACCGACATCGAGTTCCTCATGCCATTCGGCTTCAAGGAGGTGGAAGGCATACACTCGCGCACCGACTTCGACCTCTCGCAGCACGCCAAGTACTCCGGCAAGAAAATCGAGTACTTCGACCCTGAGCTCAACAAGTCATATACCCCGTACGTGATAGAGACCTCTATCGGTGTTGACCGTATGTTCCTGAGCGTGATGTGCTCAGCCTACAAAGAGGAACAGCTTGAGGGCGGCGACTCTCGCGTGGTACTGTCGCTGCCGCCGGTGCTCGCACCCGTGAAGGCATGCGTCATGCCGCTCGTCAGGAAAGACGGTCTGCCCGAGAAGGCACGCGAGGTGATGGACCTGCTGCGCTTCGACTTCAACATCCAGTACGACGAGAAAGACTCTATCGGCAAGCGCTACCGCCGTCAGGATGCCATAGGCACGCCCTTCTGCATCACTATTGACCACGACACACTCGACGACAACTGCGTCACCGTCCGCTACCGCGACACCATGAAGCAAGACCGCATAGCCATCAGCGAGCTGCATGAGCTCGTGCGCTCGCAATGCGACATGACCAATTTGCTGCGCAAGCTGATTTAACATCAAAATTATGGAGTATAAATAACTATTCTTATACTCTGTTTTGAAATAGTAAAACAGCACATATAGATAAATCCGCCGCATGTGGCTTCCACATGCGGCGGATTGCTTTTTTGTAGAAACAAGTAGGCTAATCAGTGGGCTTCGAGCCAGTTGTTGCCTACTCCGCAGTCGGCTACTAAGGGCACTGATAGGCTGACTGCGTTCTGCATCTCACTGACCACAATCTCACGTACCATGTCAACCTCACTGACAGGTACGTTGAAATTGAGTTCGTCGTGCACCTGCATTATCATCTGAGCCGTGAGTCGCTGTTCGGTCAGACGGCGGTCGATATTGACCATGGCAAGTTTTATTATATCGGCGGCAGTTCCTTGTATGGGCGCATTGACGGCATTGCGCTCGGCAAAGGCACGTACGGTAGCATTGTGTGAGTTGATGTCGGGCAGGTAGCGCCGGCGTCCGAACATAGTCTCGGCATAGCCGCGCTCACGCGCGAGTTGCTGCTGTCGGTTGATAAACTCGACAATAGCGGGGAAGGAAGCGAAGTAATCGTCAATGAGTTGCTTGGCTTCGGCACGAGGAACGGATAGCTGCTGGGCAAGTCCAAAAGCAGAGATGCCGTAGATGATACCGAAATTGGCAGTCTTTGCCTTGCGGCGCATATCTTTGGTCACCTCTTCCAAAGGACATGCGAAGATCTTTGCGGCGGTGGCGGCATGGATGTCCTGTCCGGCACGGAAAGCCTCAAGCAGATGTTGGTCCTGTGAGAAATGCGCCATCAGCCGGAGTTCTATCTGCGAATAGTCGGCAGAGAGCAGCAGGCAGCCCGCATCGGGCACCACAGCCTCGCGTATGAGTTTGCCGCGCTCGGAGCGAATAGGCAGGTTCTGCAAATTAGGATTCGACGACGACAGACGTCCCGTAGAGGTGACGGTCTGGTTGTAGGTGGTGTGTATCTTACCTGTTTCAGGATTGATAAGTTCGGGCAGGGCGTCGATATAAGTGGAGAGTAGTTTTTTGAGTTCGCGATATTCCAGAATCTTATCCACAATGGGGTGGCGCTGTCTGAGAGAAAGCAGTACCTCTTCTGACGTCACGTATTGTCCGCCTTTGGTCTTCTTAGCCTTCTCGTCCAAACGAAGCGTCTCAAACAGCACCTCGCCCGTCTGCTTTGGGGAGTTGACATTGAAGTCGATACCTGCAAGTTCTTTTATCTGCTTCTCAAGGTTCTCGGTCTCGTCTCTGAGACCGGAGGATGCTGAGCGAAGTATCTTTGTATCGAATCTGACGCCCCACTCTTCCATCTTGGCAAGCACGGGTATGAGCGCCATCTCAAGGTTGCAGAGGCGGTCGGCTACCGACGGCGTCAGAGACCGGTGGAGCTTATCAAGTAGCAGCGGCTGCAGCTGCAGTGCTGCTACTGTACGTTGCGCCTCGTCTGCATTACTCTTTGCATGCAGGTAGTTTTCCGAGAGAATGTCGATGTCATGTGTGAGTTCAGAGCGAAGGACATAGTGTGCAACGGTGACATCAAACATGGGTCCTGAGAATTCTATGCCGTGGCGAAAGAGTTTGCGGCAGTCGTTCTTGAGGTCGTAGCCCACCTTCAGAACCTTGCTGTCGGCAAGCAGCTGCCGGACCTCGTCGGTCATATCGCCCTCATAGACAGCCTCTTTGCCGACAGCTATAACCACCGACAATTGTTCGTTCTGATGCAAGACTTGCGTGAACAAATCGAGTTGACGACTCTCCTGCACCTTAGTGCTGTCCACATGAATTGCCACGACACTCAGTCCGGCAGGCAGTTGCCTTATCTTCTTAACCTCGATCTTGCGGGTTACAGGCTCTGGGGCTGCGGGTATTTCGGGAGCTTGCGGCGGATTTTCCGCAGGAGCATCGAAGAGTGTGGGTTGTGCTGCGTTATTGGAGGCAGAAGCTGACAGCTGTGTGTTTAGCGAATCGGAAGAGTACTTCTTCATCAGACTTCGGAACTCAAGCTGCTCATACAGAGGCAGCAGGCGGGCGAGGTCAACATCCTGACGCCTGAGTATCTGCTCGTTCCATTCGATGGGGACATCTGTCCTTATAGTAGCAAGGAAGCGGCTGAAGATAATCTGCTCGCGCTGAGTCTCCACCTTCTGTCTGAGGGCTCCCTTGAGTTGGTCGGTATGCGCGAGCAGATTGTCGATAGAGCCAAACTCCTGCAGCAGTTTGACGGCAGTCTTCTCACCCACGCCGGCGCAGCCCGGGATGTTATCCGAAGAGTCGCCCATGAGTCCAAGCAGGTCAATCACCTGCTGCTGATGTGTGATGCCATACTTCTCGCATACCTCCTTGACGCCCATCTTCTCGAACCCGCCTGTATGGCGCGGACGGTACATGAAAATATGGTCATCGACGAGTTGTCCGTAGTCCTTGTCGGGCGTTGCCATGAGCACCTCGAAATCGGCAGCAGCGGCTTGCTTGGCAATGGTACCGATGACGTCGTCAGCCTCGTATCCTTCTTTCTCAAGTATTGCGATGTTCATGGCACCCAGTATCTGCTTTATCCACGGCACTGCGGCACGTATGTCCTCGGGAGTCTCAGCTCGCTGAGCTTTATATTTCTCGAATGCCTCATGCCGGAACGTCTTGCCATGCGGGTCGAAAGCCACAGCTACATGCGTGGGATTGACCTTGCGCAGCAGTTCGTCGAGGGTTATCAGGAAACCATAGATGGCAGAGGTATTCTGACCTTTTGAGTTGATGCGCGGCACCTTGATAAAAGCATAGTAGGCGCGATAAATCATCGCATAGGCATCTATAAGTAGAAGGGTTTTCATGGGATAAACAGATATAAATCACCTTTTGGTGATGATAGGATTGAGGGTGCGTACCTTACGGAAGTTGTCGTAGTTGTAATGCAGTCCGTAGCGCTGATTGAGGGTGTCGTAGAGCCGTCGAGTAGGCACATAGACGATGTTGATGTCGCCCAACGCCTGATGGTAGGCGAGAGCCTCTACAAGATCCGACGCCTTGCCCTCGGTAGCGACAGCCCGCAAGTCGTCGTCGATTTCTTTGATTTTCTGCTTCGTCTTGCCTTCCGCCACTATGTAGCGGAAGTAGTCGGTGATGACATCGGTATGCTCGACGTCTTCTACGGACACATACTTAGTCTCAGCCTTTTGGGTATCGGCTGAGGGGATAATAAGGCAGTTTTTGTTGTCACTGATTTCATTGTAGGTCAACTGACCATAGATGTTGAAAATCTTGTCTTTCATGTTCAAATGTAATTTAGGGGTTAGTATTGTTCGTTAGACTGCCATTTGTAATGGCAGCTATGGTTAGTGCGACAAAGATACGAAAAATTCTTTTCTCTGCCAAATGCCCTGAAAAATATGTGACGGAAAATCAGGAGCTGTTGCTCATATAAAATAAAAGTGGTACTTTTGCACAAAGTTTCAGCCTATGATTTCAGAGATATTCACCCGACAAGAGATACATGCCGCCGCCCGCATGATAGACAATGCGAGCAGCGTTGCGATACTGACACACATATCGCCTGACGGTGATGCACTTGGCAGCAGCCTTGCCATGCAACGTTACCTGAAGATTCTTGGCAAGGACCCCGTAGCGGTGATAGTGCCCAACACATTCCCGCAGTTCCTCTCATGGTTACCCGCGGCACAAGACATACTCGTATATGAACAGAACGCCGACGAGTGCGGTGTAATCCTTCACGAGGCAGACCTTATTATATGTCTGGATTTCAACTCATCGAAGCGTATTGGCAAGGTAGGACCGCTACTTGATGCTTCGGAGTCGAAGAAACTGGTCATCGACCATCATATCGACCCAGACATAGCCGCCGACCTTGTCATGTCGTACCCTTCGGCTACCTCGACTTGCGAGTTGGTATTTCGTTTCATCTGCCAATCGGGCAACTTCGATTTTATCGACCTGCCCACAGCCGTCTGCATATACACCGGCATGATGACCGACACGGGCAACTTCTCATACAACTCCAACCACCCTGAGCTGTACAACATCGTGGCACAACTTGTCACGCTTGGGGTTGACAAGGACGATATCTACAACCGCGTGTTCAACACCTACTCGGCTGAGCGATTGCGGCTGACGGGCTATTGCCTATACCACAAGATGCGGCTGTTCAAACACAACAAGCGCAACAGTCTTGCTCTGATAGCCCTCAGCTCACAGGAGCTGTTGCGGTTCAACTTCCACTCGGGCGATGCCGAGGGACTCGTCAACCTGCCATTGCAGATAGGCGATGTATATCTGAGTGTGATGATGCGTGAAGACACCGATAAGATAAAAATATCCTTCCGCTCGCAAGGCGACCACCCCGTAAATGAGTTCGCAGCCAAGTATTTCGGCGGAGGCGGGCATAAGAACGCTGCTGGCGGCGAGTTCTACGGCAGTTTGGACGATGCAGTCCGCCTGCTTGAACAACACGTAAACGAACTATACGAGCAAAAGCAGCCGACAATCTGAACCGGTATAAAAGAGAACTATCATAGACAGAGACGGTTTCGCAATGTAACTACAACAAGTAGAGACGGTTTATAAACCGTCTCTTTGTGTATCTGAAAATCCTATCCGCAGGCTCTGTAGCAAAGTTCTCTTTTAGCAAAGCGCTCTTTCAGCTTATGGCTGACCAGTCGATGGCGCGCAGAGTGAGTTGGTCCAGACGTTGGCGATAGATGTAGTTAGCCGGTGCATCAAGGTTCGGATCGTCATCGATGATATCCTTTGCAGCTTGCCGAGCCACTTCAAGCAGTTGCCCGTCAGTAGATAGTGACGCTATATGAAGCTCAAAGGGGAGTCCGGACTGCTGTGTGCCTTCAAGGTCGCCCGGTCCGCGCAGCTGGAGGTCGGCCTCAGCAATACGGAAGCCGTCGTTAGTGGCTACCATGATATCCATACGCTGTCGCGTCTCTTTCGACAACTCCACACGCGTTAGCAGTATGCAGTAGCTCTGGTCGGCGCCTCGCCCCACCCTGCCCCTTAGCTGGTGCAGCTGGCTCAGTCCGAAGCGCTCGGCGTTCTCCACCACCATCACACTTGCATTAGGTACATTCACTCCCACCTCTATGACCGTAGTAGCAACCAGTATCTGCGTCTCACCACTTGCAAAGCGCTGCATCTCGGCATCTTTGTCGCTTGCCCGCATCTTTCCGTGCACCATACTAACACGGCACTCAGGAAACTGCTCCGTCATATAGCGATAGCCGTTCTCAAGGTCTATCAGGTCCATCTTCTTGTTCTCCTCGATAAGCGGATAGACCACATATACCTGCCTGCCCGCGCGTATCTGCTGGCGCAGGAAGTTATTGATGGCGTCACGACGCTGGTTGGAGTAGTGGAAGGTCTGGATGGGTTTTCTGCCGGGTGGCAACTCGTCGATAACCGACACGCTCAGGTCGCCATAGACAGTCATTGCCAAGGTTCGGGGTATAGGTGTGGCAGTCATGACGAGCACATGAGGCGGATTGATATTCTTAGCCCATAGTTTGGCTCGCTGAGCCACACCGAAGCGGTGCTGCTCGTCGATAACGACAAGTCCTAAGTTTTGAAACTGCACCACGTCTTCAATCAGTGCATGGGTGCCGATGAGCAGGTCGATGTCGCCACGGAGCAGACCTGCATGGATTTTCTCACGCTGCTTCTTGGTGGTGGAGCCGGTAAGCAGCGTCACACTCACGTCTGTGCCGCTGAGCATTGAACTGACAGTCTGAAAATGCTGGTTGGCAAGAATCTCGGTGGGAGCCATCACGCATGCCTGATAGCCGTTGTCCTTAGCGAGCAGGCAGCACATCAGTGCTACAAGCGTCTTGCCTGAGCCTACATCGCCCTGAAGCAGACGATTCATCTGCTGACCCGACTTTAGGTCGGCTTGTATCTCGCGTATTACGCGTTTCTGTGCGCCTGTAAGCTGGAAAGGCAGATGATTGAAATAGAAATCGTTGAACGAGTGACCCACACGCGGCATACGGAACCCTTCGGAGTTGAGCTGACGGCTACGCATCTGCCTGAGTATCTGCAACTGTATATAGAACAGCTCCTCAAACTTGAGTCTCTCGCGCGCTTTCTGCATGTGTGGCACATCGGCAGGGAAGTGTATGTTCTTGAGACTCTCGGTGAGGTTCATCAGGTGGTATTTGCTAAGCAGGTCGGCACTGAGCGTCTCCGGCAGACCCTTCTCAAGCTCAGGCATGAGTCCTGCCATGATGTTCATCATAGCTTTGGAGTTGAGCAACCCCGACTTCATCTTCTCTGATGTGTTGTAGTGGGGTTCCAACCCGCGCAGGGTGGTCGGGTTGACTTTGTCGAAAGGTTGCAGCTCAGGGTGAGCTATGTTCCAATGGTGATTGAACAGCGAGGGCTTGCCGAACAGCAGATAACGCACACCGCGCTGCAGATTAAGGTACTGCGTACCCTTGAACCAGACGAGTTCTATCTCGTCTTCGCCGTCGGTGAAACGCGCACTCAGACGCTGCGCCTTGCCTACACCGAGGGTGTTCCAATCAAGCACCTCACCTATGATTTGCACATAGGTATCTTCGTCGCTGATGTCGCGTATCTTGTAGAACTTGGAGCGGTCGATATACTTGTAGGGGAAGATATACAGCAAGTCGAGAGCCGTATGTACATTCAGCTCTTTACGCAGCATCTCTGCCCGCTTTGTGCCTACACCTTTAAGGTAAGTTATATCTTGCTGACTCAGTTCCACGAAATTATTTTAGGGCTTGATAAACTACGTTATGCAGCAGTGTCTTGGCATTATAGCCGGACATATTGGGCATGTTGTTCTGATACATAAGCAGGATTAGTTGCTCTTCTGGGTCGATGACATAGTCAGTTCCGAACATTCCGCCCCAACGCATCGATCCTTCACTGATGATGGTGTTGTGCGCATTCTCGGGCGTGAAGACGTCCCATGCCATACCGAAGCCGATGTCACCACGCATACGTCCCACTCCGTTCTTCTGCATCATCTCCAAGGTCTTGCGCCCGAGGACACGGTGGTTATTGAACTCGCCGCCGTTGAGTATCATCTGGCAGAACTTGGCATAATCCTCCACAGTGCCTACCATTCCGGCACTCGGTGAGCAGAACACTTGTGCACCGGCGTAGGGGAAGGTCTGATATACGGCATCGCCGTTGAGACGAAGCGTGCCGCGCGTCTGCCCCATGTAGGCAGCTCCGTGCGGCAGGGTGGTAGCCTCACCGTCGGACTTGCTCAGGGTACAGCTGTAGAGGCGCACCAAGCGGTCTTGCTTATCATGGGGCAGATGGAAATAGCTGTCGTGCATGTCCAGCGGCTCAAGCACCGTCTCACGGACAAACTCCGAGAACTCCTTCCCCGTAAGCACCTCCGCCAAAGCACCGAGGACGTCGATGTTGTAAGAATAAGTGAAGTCGGCACCCGGGTCATGGCGCAAAGGCACACGTGCTATCCGCCTGACGTTCTCGCGAAGTGTGAGGTCGGCTAAGGTATTGTGTGCTGCCACTCCCTGACGACGTAGCAGCTCATCGAACACACCATCGTAGCAGATACCTGAGGTGTGGGTTATCAGGTGACGAATGGTGATGTCGCGCTTGGCTTCGCGCGTCACCGCCACACCCGTAGCCTTGTCGTAGCTGACAAGCACACGCGGATTGGCGAACTCGGGCAGATATTTCTTTATCGGCTCGTCAAGCTGAAACAGTCCCTGTTCGAACAATGTCATCAGCGCCACCACCGACACCGCCTTAGTCTGCGAGGCAATACGGAAGATGTCGTCAGGCTGGCAAGGCACATTGTTTTCCATGTCGCGGTAGCCGAAAGCGCGATGGCAGACAACACGTCCGCGATGCACCACCATAACCACGGCATGGGGCATATAGCCGCAATCGACATAACGCTGAAAGGCACTGTCGATACGACTCAACCGCTCCACAACAAAGGCATCGCTAACATCGGCACCATAGATGAGTTTTTGCGGATGGTTTTGCAAACAACTTTGCGAACAGCCTTGCAAACTGTTTCCTTCCTTCGACTGAGGGATAACTATCTTGGCTGACTTGTCGTAACGGCAGCAGCCGACAATACCAAGTGCGATGAGCAATAAAAGGGGGAGTTGGGTTTTCATACTGATGCGGTATCTACACAAAAAGCGACCTGAAGTCGCCTTTTGCTATGTTGTTTTATGTCGTGCATTATTGCAGTTTGAAGTTGACGGGCACGGTGTATTTCACGCGCACGGGTTTCCCACGTTGCTTACCGGGGGTCCACTTAGGCATCGACTTGATGACGCGCACTGCCTCTTTGTCAAGCGATGAGTCTTGCGACGAGCGAACCACTTCCACGTTGGCTATCGAGCCATCGCGCTCCACCACAAACTGGCATACCACGCGACCCTGAATACCATTCTCCTGAGCAAGAGCAGGATACTTCACATTCTGCGAGAGGAACTTCATAAGCTCTGCCTGACCACCGGGGAACTCAGGCATGTTCTCTACAACTACGAACACCGTCTCATCGACTTCCTCTTCAATCTCTACCTTCTGCTCAACAGGAGGAGCAATCTCAATTTCTTCGTTAGTATCCTCGTTGCTGATAACTATCTCGTCAGCCTGCTCGTCGTCTTCTACAACGATAATCTCCTCAGGCACTTGCACCTCTGGTGGTGGAGGCGGGGGAGTGGTCTCTTGGGTGGTGTTCTCAATCTCCTCGAGTTCCTCATCGAAGAAGAGCTCGTCGTTGATTACTTCATAGACGGTCACTTCCTTCTCCGTCCACTCCAATGCCACAAAGCATACTGAGAGGACAAAGACAAATCCTAATAGCAGATAGGTTAGTTTTTTGTTTTCCTGATCTGCACTTTTAGACTTTTTGATATCCATATCGTACAATAATTTATTTAGTTACGTAGTCAGAAGTCTGCACTTACGCACCCGCTACCCCGTCATAAGTTGCATTTCACCGTGCAAATTTACAACTTTTTTTTCACACTGCAAACATTTTCTCGTTTTTTTTACTATTGCATGCAAATGCATGTTTATCGACATTGTTGCTCCTTATTGCCGGCAAGGCAGACCTATGACAGATGGTCAGTTGAACATCCGATAGAAAAACATCGGAACAGAGAACAGAGCATTGTAGGTTTTATATACCTGATAATATGTCTGCCGGGTGGTACCGAACTGCCGATAGTGGTTAGCCACACCACGTATCATGCTGCCCTCGAAGTCGAAACTGCGACTTACCTGTCGGGCGAGTTTGATCGCCTCTAATGCCAACAGTGCCCCTGCCCCGCTGTCGCTGAAGTCGGGATTGATGGCAGGGATAAGATAATAGAGCGATGCCTTGTCCCATACGACGAAAACTGCAGCATGGGTATTACCCTCGGCATCGCGGATGGCGAGAATCTTACCTTGCTCGCGTTTCATCGACTTGCGCGACAATACGAGAAAAAACTCCCGAGTGTAGGATATCTTCTTCTTTTTCGCCTCTAAACATTCTTTATGGAAGCGATAGAAGTCCTCTTCCGACATGTCGGTGTCGAGATGCAATGCAAGAGCTTTCTGAAGTTGGCGCTTCTTGTTCTTAGAGAAGCTGTCGATAATCTTGTCAAGGTCACTCAGGTCCTCCAATCGATAGGTCTGCCGCTCTTTGATATGAAACCCCTTGCTTGCCAACACCTCGGGGAAAGGCGAGCCGATAGGGAAGTTCTGACAATAGTACGAGAGCCGGAGCCGGTGCAGCTGAGCCGTGAACTCGTCGGCTATACTATTCACCGCTTCTGCATCATCGGCCTTGTCAGGACGCAGCCAGATACCGGCTATCTGTGTCTGCTGAGGCATGATGACATAGGAGAACGGTCTGCGTTTGCGCAGCAGGTAAGGCAAGGCAGCTTGTATCTCGCCCTGCTCATCGCGCGAGAGAAGCACGTCCCATTCTTTGCCTGCACATACGGCATTGAGCCACCACGACTGCTGGAACAGGTTGATGCTCTCATCTTTCTCACACAGCTCGGCGTAGATTTCTTTGTTGGTCATAGTATTATATTTTTCGTTATATTATTTCCGTCTGAAACATCAAAATGCACGGTGCAAAGATAGCAAAACTCATTCTACTGTGCAAAAAAAATCAGGAGCTGCCCAACTGACTACTCCTGATTTTTATTTTTGATTTCTTATTTCTTAATGGTGATTTAGTACTGGTGCGTTAACTTTCGCACGTTAATCAAATAAAGTTAGTTGTTCTTTGTTATTTTGTTTTGATTTGTTTAACTGATTGTTAGCGTTAGTCAAAAGGTCAGCCAATGGCATTTTTGCGAGTGCTGATACACTAATTAAAGTTGCTATCTCTGTTATTGTATATTTGCTTTTGTAATCAGCCTTGATACGGGCAAGTATTAAATAGGCACTAATTGCTACCCATAAATGTGTTTTGACTGCATTCTTTGAGTATCCCCATAATCGCTTTATGACGATATTCTGTTTTATCCACTTGAATAACAACGTTTTTATTTAGTTATATACTAACAAATTACAAAGGTGCTCAAAAAGTTAATGCACGACCACAAAAAATATATATAAAACAAAGAACCCCTCAGTCAGTTGACTGAAGGGTTCCGAAAGACGGCGGCTACCTACTCTCCCACAAACGCAGTACCA
>CAMHGK010000025.1 GCA_946184695.1 uncultured Bacteroidales bacterium
GTTCACACAGCAGCCTTCCGGACGGGTCGTAGAGCATTGTCGTGGTGCCGTCGGCATGTCGTTTTGATGGAAGATACAATGTATCAAACTCGCTCGCCAACCATAGGAAAAACTGATAATAAGGTTCGTATGAGTCGTAGTCGAAGTTATACTTGCCCGTTAACATATCCTTCGGGAAGCGCTCCATCATTGCTTTCTTATGCTCCTGATAACGAAATGCAGCCACTGCTTCAGGCGAGAAACGGGTGCGTATAAGTCTAAGATTGAGAATATTGAAAAAGGGATTAGTGACTATGGGGTTCATTGCACGCGGACAACCGCTGCCACAGTCAGGACAGCCTGCATTGGCATATCCGCCCGCCTCAACCGCGCGAGCAAGCTCAAGGACGGCGCGAAGGTCGGTCACAAAGCAGTCTTCGTCGATATTGACAGCTATGTCGCACTCTTCGTCGCTCAGCATAGAATAGAAATAGCCGTCAGCCGACTTGTCGGTCAGTCTGACGACGGGATAGCCTGCCTCGCGAAGCAGTGCACTCGACTTCTCAAAGAGTTCGATATTAAATGAGCGGGTGAAGAATTTTATCATATAAGGCTTGTCAACTTGTTATCTGAGCCTGCGTAGCTGCTTTCGAGTTATCGAAAAGATGTCACGTATTCTCTTTAATTTTACGGGACGGTTATTGCGAATGTACTCAATCAGCGAAAACATTGTAGCCTTTCGCAAGTATATACGTCGCAATTCTGCTTTATTATCCATAAGCACTCCGTGCTGCTGAGCGAAGTCGATGAGTCGGGCAAAGACGCTTAGCTTCTCGATGTAGCGAGTAGTATTGCGCCGTCGGCTTACGGATTGAGGGTTTTGGAATATATGATAGCCAAAGGCATCGGTTGTCTGCCACGAGTCGGCCGTCAGCACACATGCAGCCACGAAATACGAGTCTTCGGAAGTGCGCTCCGAAGGAAAGCGGATAGCGGTTCGGAGAATAAAGTCGCGCCGGTAGAGGTGGAAACAAGACGACGGCGGATAGGCTCGAAGCAGTTGTTGCCTTGACGCGTTAGACTTGAGCCGCGTGTTTCCCAAAACTATATCAGGATTGTCGGCAGTGCAGCTGAGCAGTTTTTGGTAGATGTCGGCATCGAGCCAATCATCGGCATCCAAAAATGCCAGATAGTCGCCTTGAGCCGTTTCTATTCCTCTGTTGCGAGCGGGTCCGGGACCATAGTTTGTTGCCAAGCTCAGAAATACGAACCGTTCCTCACAGCCTGACTGATGTGCAACCTGCCGCGCAACAGACAGACTTTGGTCGGTGCTGGCATTGTCAACCACGATACACTCCCAGCTGTCGGTAGTCTGAGCGACAACGCTCATAAGGCAACGCTCTATCCACGCTGCAGCATTGTACATAGGTATGATGACAGACAGTTTCATGCTCGCTTACTGCTATAGGGCACATCTAAAAATTAGCGAAGCGCACGTTTTAGTTGTCCCGAATAATAATCGACTTTCTTTTCGATAAAAGTTTTATAAACCTGCTTACTTGTTTCTTATGAATTTCTTATAGAAATACCTTGCGACCTCGTCTATTTGATGGTTTATCCACTCCAACCAGACAGGCCAGCGACGGTGGTGCCGATGCCAATAGCTGATATATTCTATCCTGAGCAGTTTGTTCTCGGGATAGAGTTTCACTTGCAACCCGAGTTCGCTGCATGCAGCAGAGTACTTGTCGTCGATTCGGCTCATCTCTTGCACGGAGAATTGTCGGCGCGGCATGTCCAAAAGGTAGAGTTTATAGAAGTTTTTCAGTCGGCCTTCGAGATATAGTTTCTCCCAATCACGACGGACTGCCGACAACTCATCACGGTGAAGCCTATAATAGTCGATGATGCTATCAAGCACCTGCTCTAATTGTCCGAGACTCTTCATCAGTACAGCGGGATCCATAGTCTGTCCGGCACGGTCGAAGTTATACTGATAGACATTATAATTAAGAAACATAATGGTCTGTGCGTAATAGGTAGGCAGCGATGCCCATTCGGTATCAGTATATGATATACCTTCCGTCTGCCGATAGTTCATGGAGCGCAATAAATCGGTGCGATAGGTCAGTGCATGCATCAGAAAGAAGCGAATATGTCCGTCGGGCAAGATATCGTCTAAACGATAAAGTTTGCCGTACTTATACGGTTCGCGCCCCATGGTGTTGTAGCGTATGACCTGCATCTGCCCTTTAGGGTCGTGCTCGGTGAAAGGGGTCACCACCATGTCGGCCTCGGTGTCACGCAGAGTCTCCAATAGCCTGTCGAGCATGGCTGTGGAGAAATAATCATCGGAATCGAGTATCTTCACATACCTGCCTTTGGCAAGAGGCAGAGCGGCATTGATGGTAGAACCGTAGTTACCATTGGGTTTGTCGATTACGGTGATTACATCGGGGTATTGCATCCGATATCGCTCAGCAATTTCGAGAGAGTTATCACGCGAGCCATCGTTGACCACAATAGCCTCTAACAGTTCGGCATTGGCTGCCGTGATGAGCGAGTTGAGGCAACGTGGCAACAATGCTGCCATGTTATAGGTTGGGATAATTATAGATAGTTGTTTGATGGGCATATCAAGGTTATGTTAGTTCTGAGTTAACCACTCTATAAACTGTCGGACTGCACCTTCGCCTCCGTTTTTGTCGCTGACGAAGCGGGCAATACTCTTTATCTGCTCAACAGCATCGGCAGGACAGCCTACAGTACCACCTGCATCCAAGATTGCTTTCATGCAGTCGAGGTCAGTCAGGTCATCGCCGATATAAGCCACATCACCAAGCGTATAAAGCGCATCTGAGTTGCTGTATCTGCGGACGATAGACTGCAGACATTGGAGTTTATCAGTCACTCGCTGGTAGCAGTCCACAATACCAAGTTCGCGGCAGCGCAGTTCTACTATTCTGCTTTCGCGTCCGGTGATGATAGCCGGAATAATGTTGTACTTAGGCAACAGCATTGATATGCCGAAGCCGTCTTTCACGTTGAACGCTTTCATCACTTCCCCTTGCTGGCCGATATAAATCTTACCGTCGGTAAGTGTGCCGTCAACATCCATTATAAGAAAACGTTTCATATATTTGGAATTTTAAGTTATTTGGTCTGTATTGCCAAGTTGTCGTCGTATATATTCCATTGAGTGCCGTCTGAGTTCTGCAAGTCGCGTTTCCACCTCGCGGTAATCGGTATCCGGCAGGTCGAATGGCGCCTGAGGCTCGAAGACGAGGCGGCTCTGCATACCGAGCGAGCACAGCAGGTCGTGTGGGCGGGTGTCGAGTCCGTCGCCGAGTTGCAGCGCAAAAAGCCGCTTATGGTTGATAATGGCAAAAGCACAACCATGAAACGACGGAGTGAATACATAGTCGGCATATCGCATAGCACCAAGAAAAGTCTCCATGCCTGCCGCGTATTCGTAACGGACACCCTTGTTTCGCAAGGCGAAAGTGAGCAACTCCTTCTTAGGCATATTCGACAATATGAGCAGTTCGAGTCCTTGTTGCCTTGCAAATGCGTATATTTTAGGCAAATATGCCATACTACTACGCACCTGATAGAACACTGCAAACCGTTTCCCCTGTATCGGGTTGACAGCTGGCAGTTCGTCCAATATGTCTTTTGTTGCCAAGAGCGTAGGGTCTAACACCACTTGCACATCTTTTATCCCCACCCTCCGTGTCAGGTTCTCACGCAGTGAACTCTCACGCACTGCTATAGCGTCGAAAGCCGACAGATGCTCTCGGAGCCAAGCTGAGGTAGCATCATCGAAAGTTATGTTCTCGCCGCTTGCCGCGTATGCCACTTTCCTTGCTCCTTGTTTGACGCTGAACTGACCGAAATACACCGGATCGAATCCACAGGTATTCTTAGGGTTCCATATCTGGTCGCTGCCAAAGAAATAGTAGTCGCGGTCGGCAGGTATCTGTTTGCAGAAGTTGTCATCTGTTTGCAAGAAGCGGCGCTTGAACTGCTGAAGTCTTATGTATTGCAAATATGCGAGCGGAGCGGCGAGACAGATGCTGAGTTTATCTTTCAGACTCCTGCCTTTGAGTTTATGGAGCGAGAGTGGCAGGTGGCTGTCGTAAACCGCTTTTTGCTTATATCTAATGAAGTCCACTTGGCAGCCTTCATTTTCGAGCACCCGCTTTAGGGCGTATGGCTGAAGCATGGCTCCGAAATTGGCGGCGAAATAGGTGGTGAGGATAGAGGCTGCAGGTCGCCGGTTGTCGGTGAGTTGAAGCAGAGCCTGGCGCTGCCGCTCAGCTTCACGACTGAGCCGATGCCGTTTTCTCATGGTCAGCAGACCATATATTTTCTGCCAGATATAATCTAAATAGCGATTAGTGAATCCATTTTGCAGAACCCACTTCTGCTGCCATAGCGGGCGGTTTCGCAAATCGTGGATACGCGTTTGCAAGTTATAGGCGGCATGCCGGGTAGGTATATATATATTGCTATTGTGACGCGTTATCTCATCCCAAGTGACCGTTTTGCGGAAAAAAGACTCCGACGACATCAGTTGTTCACCCTTCCGGGAATTGACCAACACCACCGACAGCCCCTCATCGTGCTGATATTTGTAGCGGTCGTGTCCCCAGAAATCGCCCATGGTGATGTCTGCCACACGCTGCGGTCGCGCAAACGGACAGTTGGTGCAACTCAGGCGATTGGTAGAGAACGAGAGGTAAGCACGGAAATGAAAATCACGTCCGTATTTTTGCTTTTCTGAGATTTGCCCGTCGGCGAGTTCATAGACGGTGCGATTGCCTTTAGCCCAACCTTTTGACTTTGTACGGTATGCAACTATGCGTTTGGCATGCTCCAAGCGAACTGCCACGTCCGATAGGTATGAAGAAGGCACACCATGACAAATGACATCAGCGGTATATAAATTAGCATGGTAGCCGACAAAGGCATAGAGAGCCGCCACCTGACAAGGAGTGCCGGAGAATAGAACTACGCGTCCTTGCCTGAGGTCAGCCTTGACAGCACTGTACGCTCCTGAAGCATTACTTTGCTTATACTTGGAATTCTGCAGTTTTCGTATCTCGCCTATCTCGCTTATGGCTATATGACTGACCTCGCCTGACTCTGAGAGCGCGGCACCATAGACGCGCGCTTGAGGATGCGAACTGAGAATATCGGTTGCCAACTGTGCAAACACACCGCCTGACGCACTATACCGTACGAGTTCGTCGGTGCGACTCCATGCGGCATAGGGGTGCTCATCAGAAAGCTCATGACGCTTGAGTTCATCATCATGCAGAGCTATACACTTGGATACGCACGCCCCACATTCGCGACACAACTCTTTGTTGACCTCAGGACGCAGATAGCCGTTGGCATCGTCCACCATACGTATGGCAGAGAAGCTGCACACATCAGAGCACAAGCCGCAACCTGTACACTTACTGCTATCTACGATATCAATCATTACTCTCTGAATTTCTGAATTCTACTTCATCCATATTACCGACGGATGCGGCATGAACAACTCTAAAGCATCAGTGGTAATACCTTGTTCCGGGCAGACATGAGAATGAGTCGATAACACCACATACCCGATTCTGCTCGTCAACAACCACGAGTGAGTGTATCGAGTTGTTGTTCATCTTCTCGCCTGCCTCGGCTATCAGAGCCGAAGGCGAGACCGTCTTAGGCGCTGCTGACATGATTTGCTTTGCGGGTGTTGAGAAGAATTCCTTACCCAAGCGCTGCATGGCTCGCCTGACATCGCCATCGGTTATTATGCCCAACAGTCGTCTGTCTTCAGTCACTAAGGCAATGCCGAGTGTTCCCCGAGTCATCACTTCGATGACAGTGGACATGTTATCATCTGCTGCGACGAATGGCATATTGTCAGTAAACATGACATCGCGGACCTTAGCCAGTAGCTTGCGTCCGAGGTCACCTCCGGGGTGCAGACGGGCAAAGTCGGTAGGCATAAAATGGTGCCGGTGGAGCAGTGCACAAGCGAGTGCATCACCCATTGCCAGCGTAGCAGCGGTTGACGATGTGGGAACAAGATTCAGCGGGTCGGCTTCACGCTCGACTGATATGTTGAGGTGTACATCGGAGTTGCGTGCAAGCAGCGACTCACTGCTCGACGACATGCCTATTATAGGTACGTGCTTACTTCTGACTATCGGCAGAAAGCGGAGCAGCTCCTCCGTGCTTCCTGAGTATGATATGGCAAGCACTACATCCTGCTCAGTCACCATACCGAGGTCTCCGTGGTAGGCGTCCAAGGGGTTGAGGAAAAACGAAGGAGTACCGACACTGGCAAAAGTGGCAGCCAACTTATGACCTATATGACCGCTTTTGCCCACACCGGTCACTATGCATTTGCCCTTGCAACTGCAAATCATCTCTACCGCCTTCTCAAAACTACTGTCGATTCGCGGCAATAGTCCTAATATAGCATTCGACTCTTCCTTTAGACACTGAGTGGCTATGTTTATGATTTCTGACATTTATATAGTGTTTTTTTTTCTTAAATTATTTCGATTTCGGCATTAGCGTTTGAGCAGCCTGAATAATATCTCTACCGGATGTAGCGCAACCACTCCTGTACCATCGTAAATCTGTGTTCTGCACGACGTTCCCGGTGCTGCGACGAACACGGGGTGCTCCAATGAGTTGTTCTCCACAGCCCGCCGGACAGCGGGGAAGAGTATCATCTCGCCGATGGCAAGCGACGTGCTATAGTGCTCTTTCTCATAGCCGAAAGAGCCTGCCATACCGCAACAGCCTGAAGGAATAACGTGCAGGTCAACACCCTTTGGCAAGCGCAACAGTGAAGCAGTTTTTTCCACTCCAACCAATGCCTTCTGGTGACAGTGGCCGTGCAACCACACCTCGCATTGCATATCTGAGAACATATCGGAGCTCAGACGCCCTGCCTGCACCTCGCGCATAAAGAACTCATCGAAAAGCAGGCTGTTGGCAGCCAAACGGCGAGCCTTATCGCGGTGTTCAGACGACACCAAATGCACATACTCGTCTCTGAAACTTAGAATGCACGAAGGTTCTATACCTACAAGCGGCGACTCAGCCGTAACCACCTTGCTCAGCAGAGCCACGTTCTTCTCAGCACAACGCTTGGCTTGCCTTAGTTCACCTTTTGACATTGCCGCTCTGCCACTCTCTACATGCCGCGGGATAACGACATTATACCCCAATGCCTCAAGCAGATAGATAAAAGTCTGCCCCACTTGGTGGTCTTGATAAGTAGTGAACTCGTCGGCATAGAAGAGCACTGTTCGGCGGTCGGCAGAAGGCATACGAGTGACAAACCGTGCACGGCTTACCTGAGGTATTTGCCGCTCGGGTGCAAACCCTACAAACTTCTTTATCAGTTTAGAAGTAAGAGCATTGGAAGCGAAGAAATTATACACATTCGGCATGAGCGAGCCAAGATGTTCGATATCGGCATTATGGGCAACCATACGAGCTCTGAGCGGCATGCCTTGCTTGTCGTAAATGAGTTGGAGCAATTCGGCACGCAGAGCCGTCATGTCAACGCCTGACGGACATTCCCTGCGGCAACCTTTGCACGCAAGACACGAGTCTAACATCTGCTTGACATCAGCGGCATCAACTTGCTCTGCGTCGGCGACAATACTGCTCAGATATTCGCGCAGCACGTTGGTCCTTGCACGGGTTGTCATCAGCTCATCGCCCGACACTTTATAAGCGGGACACATAGTGCCACCTGTCAGGTTGGTTTTGCGGCAGTCGCCTGAACCGTTACACTGCTCGACAGTGCAAATCAGAGCCTGCTGTTGCGAGGCGGCTCCGGTGGCACCTCGGGTGGTACACTCGTCGAAATCAGCCTTCCAGTTGCCCACAAGCGGAAGACGCTCAGTCAAGCCATCTGGCAGAGCCTCTACCGCTGACAGCGGCATAGCGTCGGCTCTGAGCGACTCGTCCATGCGAGGGGTATCGACAATCTTACGGGGGTTGAGCAATGCCGACTCGTCCCAGCAGTATTTGAGCCGACGCATGAGCTCGTAGGCTTGCTCGCCATAGAGCATAGGTATAAACTCACCGCGCAGGCGTCCGTCGCCATGCTCACCGCTGATGGTTCCGCGGTGCCGGCGCACAAGTTGCGTGGTCTCGCAGGCAATTCGATGGAAGAGTTCTTTGCCCTGTGGGGTTTTCAGGTTGAGAATAGGCCTGAGGTGCAACTCGCCTGTACTGATATGTCCGTAGTAGATACACGAGACCCCAAGTCGGCCAAGCATCTTCTGAAAGTCAGCCATATAGTCAGGCAAACGAGCAGGTGCCACTGCCGTATCTTCTATCACACCGGTAGGTCGGGCATCGCCTTTCATGCCTCCCAGCACGCCTAATCCTGCTTTTCTTAGCCGCCATACCTTCTCCACATCGCTCCCATAGACGCGCATGCAACATGTAACGAGTCCGCTGTCCAATAGTCGTTTCTGCAAAGCATCGGCACGGATATTGAGGTCTTTCTCAGATGAACTGCGCATCTCCACTATAAGCAGAGCTGCAGGATCGCCCTCAACGAAAAATCGCTCCACATCGAGAAGGCTCTTTGAGAGTTTAAGCAACTCGCCGTCCATCAGTTCAACCGCCGTAGGAAAATGCTTGAGTGCTATCAGATTAGCAGTAAAACTGCTATTGAGCGTGGTGCAATGGGCACATAGTGCCATTATGTATTTTTCGGGCAAGGGGTCAAGCGAGACCTTTATACGATATATCAAAGCAAGTGTACCCTCGCTTCCTGCAAGCAGACGGCAGAGATTCATAGTCCGCTCCCGGAAGGGTTTGGATTGGTCGCAAAGATCCTCGATTGTCTCATCAATGGCATAGCCGCAACTGCGACGGGCAAGAGTTCTGTCGGGATAGCTGTCGGCAATAAGCAGGCGTGTTTCAGGGTCCAGCGCCCAGCAGATGAGCTGACTATATATATTCTCGATGAGCAGGTCGTGGTGCGGCTTTGTCCAGAAGTTCTGCCCGAATCGTTCTTCCAACTCTGCCACCGAATACTCGGCGAAATGCTCCGAAGTATTGTCTGTAAGTACAGCGTCGGCTTCAAGTATATGCTGCCGGGTGCTACCATACACAAGCGAATGAGTGCCGCATGAGTTATTACCGAACATGCCGCCCAAGCAACATCTATTGGATGTAGATGTTTCCGGTGAGAAGAACAGTCCGTATGGCTTGAGTGCTATGTTGAGTTCATCGCGAATCACACCGGGCTCGACTATGGCATACCGCTCAGCGGCATTGATTTCTATAATCCGATTGAGATAGCGGCTCACGTCAGCCACTATTCCGCTACCCACCACCTGACCGGCTATCGACGTTCCGGCCGCGCGGGGAATAATGCTTACCTTCAGGCGCCGCGCGGTCTCCACCAATTCATGCAGATCTGCTTCATCCTTAGGATATGCCACACCATAAGGCACCTCCCGATACACACTTGCATCAGTTGAATAGGCTATCTTGTGCAGTTTATCGGTAAGGATTTCTATCATCAGGTGGCTGCGTTTAGCTTAGTGGTATTCAGATTAGTTCTCGGTATCAGGACTAATGTGTTGCAATATGTAGTCGGTCAGTAGTTGATATATCTGCTGCTCCTGTCCGCCTAGTTTTTCCAAATGTTCGGCAATGGTTCCTAAATCGTGCCTTGCGGCAGGTCCTGTCTGTGCCTGTTTAGGTGACATGCGGTGCACTTTCTGAGCCGTCTGAGTTATCAGCGGGAGCAGAACTGAGAATGGCAATCCTGCCCTTTGAAGCTGCTCGCTTGCAATGGCAAACATTGCATTGGAAAAGTTGTTGGCAAAGACCCCTGCAATATGAAGCCGCTTGCGCTGTGACTCGTCAGCCACATAAATATTCTGAGTCAGCAGTAAGGCGATGGTACGCACCTGTCCGAGCGTCAGGTCATCGGTTGCTTCAATAAAAATGGGCACATGGCTGAAGTCAACCTCTGCATTGAGCGTGAAGGTCTGAAAGGGATAGAACACTGCAGCACGCCGGAAGCACTTAGAAAGGGTCTCAAGCGGAGCAGAGCCGGAAGTATGCATGTGCAAGGCTTCGCCGCCACAGCCCAAAGCCGCCACTTGCTCTATCACCTCTGGCAAGGCATCGTCGCGAATAGCATAGATATACAATTCGGCATCCGGTTTTATATCCTTCAGAGATGATGTTGTGAGCACACGGGTTGCTTGCAAATTATTCAAACAAAGCGCAAGCCTTGCAGCAGACTGCTCTGTTCTGCTAAAGACTTGCACTATCTCCACTCCAGCCCGAGCAAGTGCGGGTGCGAGGGAAGAAGCGAGGTTACCTGCTCCCAATATAACAGCTTTCATTAGCGTCGTGCATTTTTCTTAGCCTGCTCGCGCATGTATTGCTGCTGCTCGCGCTGCATCTTTTCAAGTCGAGCCATGAAACCTGATTTCTTAGGCTTTTCGGACTTCTTAGCCTGCTTGGCTTGCATTTCGCGAAGCAGCTTCTCGTCGTCGATAGCCCAACGGAATATCATGGTCTGCAAGATGGTGATGAGCAGCGATACAAGGTAATAGTAACTCAAACCGGCTGCGTAGTCATTGAAGATAAAGAAGAACATAAGAGGCATCAGATACATCATCCATTTCATCATCTTCATCTCTGAGCCACCACCTGCCTGACTCTGCATATTGAAGTAGGTATAAACTATGTTCGCCAATGTCATCAAAAGACAGAACAGCGATATATGGTTACCAATGAGCGGTATGTTGTTAGTCCATGTAAAGATAGCGTCGTAGGCAGATAGGTCGTCGGCCCAGAAGAGCGACTTTCCGCGAAGCTCAATGGCCGTAGGCAAGAACCAGAACATAGCCATCAGCACGGGGAACTGGAAGAGCATAGGCAGACAGCCTGACATTGGGCTCACGCCGGCTTTCTGATAGAGAGCCATAGTGGCCTGCTGACGCTCTTGCATCTTCTCGGGCGGGTACTTCTGATTGATTTCCTCTATCTGAGGTTTCAGCACACGCATCTTTGCCGACGAGCGGTACGACGAGAACACAAAGGGCAAGATTATCAGCTTTATCACAAGTGTCATCAGCAAGATGACGATACCTATATGCAGGCCCCAAGAGGTGAACAGGTCGAACATAGGGATAACGAGTATCATATTGATCCATGCCACAATCTTCCAGCCGAGCGGCACCAGGCTCTTGAGGTTCAGCCGGTCGGCTTTCGCCACGTTCTTATCGTATGCTTTGAGGGTGTTATAGTGGTTAGGACCAAGATAATAGCGGAAATTGAGCTGAGTATTCTGCTCCGGCATAAAGCCAAGCACTGCACGGGTGTTGTACTGCTTAATGTAGCGCATATCTTTTTTGCCGGTAATCGGGTCAAGCGGATAAGAACTCTCCACGTCGGCTGACTCGAAACTCTCGTCGGAAATGAGCACTGTGGAGAAGAACTGGTCCTTATATGCTATCCAGCGAAGCGGAGTGGCAAGACGCTTGTTTTCAGCCTTGCTCTCGCTCAGATTCTTCACGTCGCCATTGACGAACATATACTGAAGAGTAGCATAGCGGTCTTCAAATTTCCTGCCGCGCTCTTGCTGCGGTATCTTCTGGAACCACGACATCTCAGCAGATGTCACATTCTGCAGCAGCACATTTTGTATGTTGTGAGGAACGATTGAGAATCGGACGATATAGTCATCAGCAGGTATCTGATATACGAAATCAAGCCAAGAGTTGTCGATATCGGTCTGAAGGCGCCATGTGAGCTGACGGACGGTATCGCCGAGCATACTGTCGTCGGCAAGAAGAAAATTGAGTTCTGATGTATGCAGATAGTCGTTGCCGCGATGGATAAAGGTAAAGTCGAGACTCGACTCGTCGGGTCTGAATAGCGAGAGCGGATTGACAGTGTCGCCATAGGCTTTGTATTCCAACAGGCGCGCCTGCTCTATGCGTGCACCTTTCGAACTGAAGGTCAAGTGCAACTTCTGCGTTTTGACGTCTATTGTCTGCTCTTGATTGAAAGCAGCAGGTGCAAAGTTGGCATAGAGCTTTTGTGCCAGCAAGTCACGATGCTCTGCCGTAGTATCAACATTCTGCTTCTGCGCCTCGATGTCGGCAAGTTCCTGCCTCTGGCGCTCGGAAACAGCATGCAGCGAATCGGCTATCTGATTGGCTACCCGAATAGAATCATAATAATGACGCTGCGCATCCAACTGTTCTTCTGAAGGACGTGTAAGGAACATAAATCCCACGACTATAAGACCCATCAGGGTCAAACCTATCCATGAGTATTTATCCATGTTAAGATTTACTTGTTGTTAAAAAATGAGTAATAAAAACTAAACGGAAAAAAGCGGGCGCAAAGTTAGTGTTTTTTTTATATATAGGCAAATCTGAGAAGCAAAATCGCTATTTTATTATTATTTGTGAGCATGCCCATACGCTTTTTATTGGCGCATTTTATTTATGCCCACGCCCCTTTGGCTTTATTTATGCCCCGCCCCCTACCCCCTCCCAAAGGGCGGGGGAGACCATGCGGATAGAATTCGTTATAGGGTGAGGATGAGAATTAGGATGAGGGTGAGGGTAAGAATGAGGGAGAGGATGAGGATTAGGATTAGAGATGTCTGTAGAACTCCACCACTGCGACAATACCCTTTTTGAATACCTCAAGGTCGAAACTCTCGTTGGGTGAATGTATGGCATTCTGTTCTAAACCGAAGCCCATGAGAATAGTCTTCACTCCGAGCACCTGCTCAAAGGTTGAGATGATAGGAATACTTCCTCCCCGCCGAGCAGCGAGAGGGCGCTTGCCGAAAGCCAACTCGAACCCTGCCTCAGCGGCTTTGTACTCAGGCAAGTCGATAGGACATACATATCCTTGTCCGCCGTGCATGGGTATAACCTCCACTTTCACACTTTTCGGAGCCAAAGCCTGCATGTAATCGACAAAGGCTTTGGATATCTCTTCATGGTCCTGGTCTGCCACCAACCGGCAAGAGACCTTAGCGTATGCCTTCGAGGGCAACACCGTCTTGCTACCCTCGCCCGTATAGCCGCCCCATATACCGCATATATCAAACGATGGGCGGCAGGAGTTGCGCTCAAGCGTAGAGTAACCAGCCTCGCCCTGAACTTCGGCTACGCCAATTGCAGCCTTGTAATTGTCGAGCGAGAAGGGTATTCGGGCTATCATGTCGCGTTCAGCCTGAGGTATTGGCAACACTTTGTCATAGAAATGCGGTATGGTGATACGCCCGTTTTCGTCGATGACTTTAGCGAGCATGCCACAAAGGACATTGATAGGATTGGCGACAGCGCCTCCGAAATGTCCGCTGTGTAAGTCACGATTCGGACCTGTGACCTCCACCTGCCAATATGCCAGACCTCTCAGTCCGGTAGTGAGTGAGGGAGTCTGCTTGCCAAGCATTGAGGTGTCGGACACGAGTATTATATCTGCCTTAAGAAGCTCACGGTGCTCTATCATAAACGTCTCAAGCGAAGGCGAGCCGATTTCCTCCTCGCCCTCGAATATAAACTTCACGCGGCATGGCAAATCGCCATTACGACGCAGATACTCAAATGCCTTCACTTGAATCATAGCCTGCCCTTTATCATCGTCGGCACCACGGGCATATAGTCTGCCGTCGCGTATCTGCGCCTTCCAAGGGTTGCTTTGCCACAACTCAAGCGGCTCCGCTGGCATCACATCATAATGTGCATAGACGAGCACCGTCTTATCGATTTTCAATTCCGCAGGCGTATATTCCGCAAACACCATCGGATTACCTGCCGAGGGCATCAGCTCGGCATGGTCAGCACCGGCTGCCAGGAGCAACTCACACCAGCGCTTTGCACAACGCTCCATATCAGCCTTATGCTCAGGCTGACAAGATACCGAAGGGATACCTATCAAACTGTCCCACTCCTCTACAAAGCGAGGCATATTCTCTGAAATATATTGATTTATCATGATATATAAAGTATTGCTTATGAAAATCACAAAACCTCTATACGATAGTGGTCGAACTCGATAATCTCACCGGAGCGGATTTTAGCCCGGCGACGGAGTTCAGGAGCACCGTCGCGTAGCACCATACCTACCGAGATAGCAGCAGCCGCCTCGCTGCCCGTCTGAACTACATTGACTGCCTTAAGCAACGACTGCAAAGGGATGAAATCTTCGTCACCGCGAAGATGAAATGTTATATTTTCCGTCATAATCACAATACGCTACTTTTCTGAGCGCCCGCAAAGATAGTAAAATTTTGGACATGTAGAAAATTATGCTTAATTTTGCAGCGCTTTTCGGATTATGTGTACACTATTTGTGCACCCGCTATTATAACTATATGAAACGCATATTACTCATAAGTCTGCTATGTCTGCTTGCTATAGTTGGCTACTGCAATCAGACCACTCAAGGTACTCAATTCTACGTAACATTTGTCAACAACCGCAATACCAACCTCGGTCTCACAGACGACCCGGAACTCAGTCTGACGCTGCATATCATAGGCACAAGCAGTGCAACGGTAACGGTGAGCAATCCCCAAACAGGCTGGAGCACCTCAGCCTCAGTGCTGCAAGGCGGAACGACAAAAATCGTCATTCCCGCACAACAGGGATATGCTGCAAAAGCGGGGAAGGACAACAAAGGCTTGTATATCAGCGCCACATCACCCATAAGTGTATATGCCTCAAACTCAGCGGGCACATCGCTTGATGCCACTCTCTTGTTGCCTGTAGGCGGCTTGGGTACCGACTACATGGCTCAGACCGCAGTATCGCAAGTGTCGTACCCTGCTTTTGTGACAGCAGTGGCTACTGCTGACAACACCGACCTTACTATCACTCCGTCGGTAAAGACCTCGCTCGGTCAGCCGGCAGGCACGCCTGAACACATCATTCTCAACCGCGGCGAGACCTACACCATTCTGACCTCCGGCAATAACAAAGACCTCTCGGGCAGCCGTTTACAGTCGGACAAACCAATAGCAGTATTCCAAGGTAACACCTACGCCTATGTACCCAACGAGAACTACCCCTCATCGAATCACCTGTATGAGCAGGCATTTCCGACTCATGCATGGGGTTCGCATTTCGTCTTCACATCGGCAGTAGGTCAGGTACGCACACGTTTTCTCGTCACGGCCCTGACCAACAACACCATAATAATGATGAACGGCGAGGTATGGGAAACACTCAACGCTGGTGAGACCGACTTCTATATCGTCTATGAGTCGCAGGACGCATCGTTTATTGATGCTACGGGTCCGATATGCTGCTACCAATACTTGCCGTCGCGCGAGAACAACGACCCCGAATACGGCAACCCCTCTATGGTATGGGTGACACCAATCGAACAACTCACCACTCACACCATGTTCAGCACTCTTGACAACGGTGCCACCAAACACTTTCTCAACCTCATTGTAGCGACAGAGGACATAGGCAAAATAACCAACAACGGGCAGGTGCTCTCACTGCCCTTCACCCCAGTACCATACCTCGACAGTTACTCATACGCCCGCATCAGCGTACCTGCCAACAGGGTCTTCGATCTGCAAGCCGAACACGGCATCATGGGCACATGCTATGGCATAGGCAGCGAGACCTCATACGCTTTCAATATCGGGTCGGCTGCCGACATCGTCAACGATGGCGAGAACGTCATCACCAACTACGAAGTATCCACTTCTGCCGTCACGTGCGACAACGAGCCATACATATTCAACGGCAAACCGCTAACCGCAACCGGAGTATATACCGAAACCTTCATAGCACGCAACGGACGCGACAGCATCGTAACCTTAGACCTCACCGTTCACCCGGCTGCCTACACCACTCTTGACGTGACGCTTTGCGATGGCGAGACATACAAATGGCAAAATGAGGTATTTAGTGAGCAGGGATCATATCAGCGAGTGCTCCGCACCATCAACGACTGCGACAGTATCATCACAATTAACGTGACTCAGTTGCCCCGCTACGTTTTTGACGAACAGGATGAGATATGCGAAGGAGAACAACTTGTATGGCACGGGCAGACACTGACTGCATCCGGCGACTACACAGCATGGTACAAGACATTGCATGATGGCTGCGATAGCATATATAACCTTCATCTTACCGTCCATCCGCGATACGAGAAATCGGTAACTCAAGAGATATGCCGACATGGTGATGAACCATACGTATGGAACTCGGAGGAGTTTCTGGAGTCGGGCACCTACAAGCGCACCCTGAATTCGGTTCACGGTTGCGACAGCATAGTAACACTACATCTGAGATTCATAGAACCCGTGCATACGTATATCGCTGACACCATCGTCAGCGGTGAGAGCCTGACATGGGAGGGCCGCACCTACACCACATCAGGTAACTATGAGCACGTCTATGAGCGCGGAAACGGATGTGACAGCATCGTCACTCTTGCACTCGTGGTCAATAAGTTGCAGACCAGCCAACAACCGCAGTTGGAAACGACATGCGCCGACGCAGGTGCCCATGAGCTCAATCTCAACATCACTGACGGATGGTATGATGAGATAAGACTAACCTATGCCGACTCACTCAGAGTCTTCGGTTTCACCAACGACACTCTGCGTTTCACCACCACTGCCGCCTCGCTCGTATCTATTGGGCTTCCTAAGAATGCCATAGCGGGAATCTACACTGCCCAACTCACACTGCTCTTCCACGGGAAGACCGTTTTGAGCCGTCCTATCACCTTTACCCTACTCTACCCCTCGTCGGTAATTGAGCAGGCATGGAACGATGTACTTGCAGTACTCACCCACGACTATAATGGCGGCTACGACTTCGTCAGCTTCCAATGGTATAAGAACGGCGTTGCCATCCCGGGTGCCACTCACTCGTATATCAGCGAGCCACTGCAGGACGGAGACCTCTATTCTTGTCTGCTTACAGACAGCAGAGGAGTGCAACTGATGACGTGCGAGATGGAGTCAAGCTCGAAAAGCAAGATACGCATCAGCCCTACCATAGCCCGCCCCAACGAACATATAACAATCGAGATGCCCGAGGCAGGCGAAGTCAGCGTTTTCGACATGAACGGGCAACATATACTATCAGCAACGCTCTGTGAAGGGCTAAACAGGATCGCTGCACCTAACAACAACGGCATATATCTGATTAGCATAACGTCCGATAACAAGACTAAGAATACCTCACAAAAAATCATTGTAACATACTAACACCAAAACACTACTGCCATGTCAGAAAACATACGTATATCTAATCGAATCACATCCCTTGCCCCCTCGGCAACTCTTATGATGTCGCAACTCGCAGGCGAGATGAAAGCCAAAGGTATAGATGTCATCAACCTATCAGTAGGCGAACCCGACTTCCCAACTCCCAAGCATATCATTGAGGCAGGTAAGCAGGCGATGGACGACGGTTTCACCCGCTATTCGCCCATCGACGGCTACTTGTCGCTTCGCGAAGCCATCTGTGACAAACTACGTCGTGAGAACGGACTAAGCTACTCAGCCGACCAGATAGTGGTCAGCAGCGGTGGTAAACAGGGCGTATGCAACACCATACTCACTCTCATCAACCCGGGTGACGAGGTCATCATACCGGCTCCCTATTGGCTGAGCTACCCGCAGATGGTGCTATTAGCAGAGGGAACAAGCAAGATTATCCCCACAACCGTCGAACATGACTACAAGCTCACCGCACAGCAGTTAGAAGACGCCATAACCGACCACACACGTCTGCTTATACTCTGCTCGCCGAGCAACCCCACAGGCAGCGTCTATACCCTGGGCGAGTTAGAGGCTCTTGCCGATGTGCTTAGGCGACACCCGCAGGTGTTCGTCCTCTCAGATGAGATATACGAACATATCATTTTCGACGGAGCTGAGCACCATAGCCTTGCAGAGTTTGCAGATCTGCGTGAGCGCGTCATCATCGCCAACGGCGTGAGCAAGGCATACGCCATGACGGGTTGGCGAATCGGCTGGATTGCCGCTCCTGCCGCCATCGCCAAGGCGTGCAAGAAGCTGCAAGGACAATACACATCCTGTCCCTCTACCATCTCGCAGAAAGCCGCCGAGGCAGCCTACCGCGGAGATCAGGAGTGCGTAGAGCAGATGCGGCAAGCCTTCCAGCGTCGTCAGCAACTTGTCCTGCAACTTGCCGACGGCATACCGCACCTTGTCATCAACCGTCCGCATGGTGCCTTCTACCTGCTGATGGACCTCTCATGGTATTTCGGGAAACACACCCCCGAGGGCAAGCGCATCAGCGACTCAGCAGAACTGAACCGCTACCTGCTTGAACAGGGACACATAACATGCGTCGATGGTGCCGCTTTCGGTGCGCCTAAGACCATACGCATGTCGTATGCCACCTCCGAAGAGCTGCTCCGTGAGGCTTTCCGCCGCCTCGCCACAGCACTGAGCATGCTTCAGGACTGAATAGCAGCAAATATGACGCGAAAATGCAAGAATAGAAGACTGATATAATATGCAGCAGATATATTTCGCAGGGGGATGTTTTTGGGGTACCGAACACTTCTTCAAACAGATACGTGGTGTCGTCAAGACAGAGACGGGGTTTGCCAACGGCAATGCAAACATAGCCAACCCGACGTACGAGCAGGTCTATACCGATACCACCGGCTACGCGGAGACGGTACGTGTAGATTTCGATGAACAGCAAGTTGACCTTCGCTTTCTGACGGAGATGTTTTTTGCAGCCATCGACCCGCTCTCGCTTAACCGACAAGGGCATGACGAAGGTACGCGCTACCGCACCGGTGTATATTACACCCAAGAGAGTCAGCGTCAGGCAATAGAAGATGTCTTTCGCGAGCAGCAAAGCAAATACGAGCAGCCGCTGCAAGTAGAATTGCTGCCACTGAGCAACTTTTACCCTGCCGATGAATATCACCAAGACTACTTAGACAAGCACCCCGATGGCTATTGCCACCTACCGGTCGCACTCTTCGAGTGGGCAAGAAAAACGAG
>CAMHGK010000026.1 GCA_946184695.1 uncultured Bacteroidales bacterium
CGTTGTTGTTGCGTGCTTGGAAATCAGCCCAAGTGAAGTCGTTATCTTTGGTCTCCGGAGCATTGGCAGTAAGAACATATCGGAGCACGTCCTGCTTACCGGGGAAATCGTCGAGATACTCGTTGAGCCATACTGCCCAGTTGCGAGAGGTAGATATCTTGTCGCCCTCGAGATTGAGAAACTCGTTCGACGGCACATTGTCGGGCAGCACAAAGCCGCCGTGAAGTTCATCTGTAGAGTCGGCATCATTGTAAGCCTTGAGCATAGATGGAAAGACGATGCAGTGGAAAACTATGTTGTCCTTGCCTATGAAATGTATGAGACGGGTCTCCGGATCTTTCCACCATGTCTGCCATGTTCCGTACTTATCGGGCTGCGCATCACATAGTTGCTTGGTATTGCTGATATAGCCGATAGGGGCATCGAACCATACATAGAGCACTTTGCCCTCTGCACCCTCAACGGGCACCGGAATACCCCAACTAAGGTCGCGAGTCACGGCGCGGGCACGCAGTCCGCCGTCTAACCACGACTTACACTGTCCATATACATTGCTCCGCCACTCTTTGTGGTCCTCTAAGATCCATTTTTCGAGCCACTGCTGATAGTTCTCAAGCGGCAGATACCAATGCGACGTCTGACGCTTGGTCAGAGGATTGCCGTTGATAGCATTGTATGGATTGATAAGCTCGTCGGGGGATAGCGTCCTGCCACATTTCTCGCATTGATCGCCATAGGCACCCTGAGAATGACAATGCGGGCACTCGCCGCGTATATTGCGGTCAGTGAGGAACTCGCCGGTCTGCTCATCGAAGAACTGCTCGGTGGTCTGCTCAATAAACTTCCCATGGTCATAGAGATGACGGAAAAAGTCGGAAGCAAGCTTATGGTGAACATCAGATGTAGTACGACCATACACATCATACGATATACCAAAGCGCTCGAAAGAGTCGCGTATGAGTTCGTGGTAGCGGTCAACCACCTGCTGAACAGTGATACCTTCTTTGCGGGCGCGGATAGTTACCGGCACTCCGTGTTCGTCGCTTCCGCCGACAAAAAGTACAGGTTCTCCTTTAAGGCGAAGATAACGTACGTAAATGTCGGCAGGTACATATACTCCCGCCAAATGGCCGATATGAACCGGTCCGTTAGCATACGGCAATGCCGCAGTTATTAGTGTTCGTTTAAATGACATGATAAGATGATAAGATAAAATGTAATGTATATACTATTGAAAAAATATTTCTTAGCTGAGTCCGAGCAGCAGGCGGTTGAGTTCATCGGGTTTGACCGTAGTTATATCACTCATTTGCGCCACGCTGATGCTGCCCGTCTCTTCCGACACTACTATTGCCACGGCATCGGTGCGCTCGGTTATACCCAGCGCTGCACGGTGCCTGAGTCCGTATTGCTGGGGCAGGTCTTGTCGCTGTGACACGGGTAGTATGCACGCAGCAGAAGATATACGTCCGTTGGTGATAAACATCGCCCCATCGTGCAGTGGGGTGTTTTTATAGAAAATTTGCTCTATTAGTCTGCTGGATATGGCAGCATCAATACGCTCGCCCGTCTTCTGATACTCGGCAAGCTCTTGAGTGCGAGTGATAACAATCAGTGCACCCGTCTTCTGGCGTGCCATATTCTTGCATGCCACCACTATCGGCATGACCATATCGCTTTTAGTTTCGGCTGTCAGATTACCCTTGAACACTCGCTCTAATAGTCCCACATTGAACTTCGAGCCAAGCTGACTGAAGAAGCTGCGTATAGGGTCTTGGAATATTATGATGAGTGCTATGGCTCCGACACTGATTATGCGATTGAAAATAGCACCCGTCAAATCAAGCTGAAACACATAAGCCACTATGAACCATGCCAAAAGAAAAAGCATAAGTCCCCAAAACAGGTTCGACCCGCCGGAGCGCTTAAGCAACTTGTATGTCTCATAAAGTATGATGGCGACAAACAAGATATCTATTATGTCTTTTATACCTATATGAAATGCCATATTCAGGATTGCGGAATATTTTGGTTAGAATTGTTATCGTGCCACTCAGGCGTCGTGGTTTTCTGCTCTATAAACTTGGAATATATAGTTATGAGTTGCTTCGCAGGCAGAACATCATGCACTCTGAGTATATCAGCCCCATTCATTAATGCTATGGTATTTGCAGCCACAGTGCCTTCAAGCGCCTGTTGAGGCGTAGAGCCGAGCGGCACCGTTATCATCGATTTTCTTGACATGCCTACAAGCACAGGCAAGCCTAACATCTGCTTGAGCCACGGTAGTAAAGCCAACATTCGATAGTTCTCGTCAATGGTTTTGCCAAAGCCGAAGCCGGGGTCAATCCACAAGTCTTTCACCCCTGCCCTAAATGCCATATCAGCCCTGCGACAAAAATAATCTACCACCGCCTCGTCCGAAACATAGGGTGCGTTATGCGTGAGCACATAGGTCATATCAGCCTCGGCAACTGCCTGATACATTTGCTCCGAGCCACCTGATACGTCATTTATTATATCAACTCCGTAACCGGCAAGCCTGCCAACCAACTCAGGGCGAAAAGTATCAACCGACAGGGGCATCTCAGGGCACTCGTTCTGCATTATTTTCAAAGCAGGCTCCAATCGTTCCCACTCAGTCTGTGCACTGACAGGCACACTCCCCGGACGGGTCGAGCAAGCTCCAAGGTCGATGATGTCGGCTCCGGCATAAATGCTGATATCGTCCTTGCTCAAGCCGTTGAGATGACGACTCTGAGCATAGAAGCTGTCGTCGGTAAGGTTGACAATAGCCATAACCATTGGCGAGCTACTTTCAACCAACTTATTTTTGAACTTGCACAACATATCAATGCCGATAAAACGCCGCAAAGATACGAATTTATTTGCACCTGACAAAAACGCACAGGTATTTTTGCAAATCGCGCCATGCTACCGCCTCAAAGCCGCAATGCCAACTGCACTGACACTTATCAATACCGGCGTATGTTACAATCTTTTTTGATTAACCAAAATAAGTGACATTAAATTCTAAAGAATTTCAAAAAAAACACTATTTTTTTACAATTTAACTTAGAAATATTTTGCACTTTTAATTATTATTTGTACATTTGCGGACTTTTTATGAGCAACTATGCTGCAAAGCAAGGCAATAACAGCTCTGTCAGGTTACAGATTATACGATAATAACAAATCAAATAATAAGTTCATATATCTCTATGAAAACATTGAAGAGAATTGCGTTTGTAATGCTTGTGCTTGTATTGACTCTCACCGGCTGCGCCAAGCGAGAGCTCAACACGCGCGTATCGAACACCACCGGTTGGAACTATTTCGATGAGAAAACGACCAACTTTGAGGCACTTGAAGGTCTTGGCAATGTCAACCCCTACGGTATGGTTCCGATTCAGGGTGGTGCATTCACTGTAGGTGAGAAAGACGAATTCATCACCGCCCCTCGCAACAATCCCCAACGTCAGCTTACCGTCAGTTCGTTCTACATGGACAAGTACGAAGTGACCAACCTCAACTGGCGTGAGTATCTGCACTGGATGCAGCTTGTGTTTGGAGTATGCGCACCAGAATTGGTAAAGAACGTATTGCCCGACACACTCGTATGGCGTGAAGAATTAGCATACAACGAACCTTATTTGGAGAATTATTTCCGTCACCCCGCATTCTCGTTCTATCCCGTAGTTGGTGTTACATGGGAGCAGGCAATGGACTACTGCCAATGGCGTACCGACCGCGTCAACGAGTTATCGCTCATAAAAGCCGGAGCTATAGCTTATCCTCCATTCAGCGAGCTGATGCCTACCGACGACGAGGCTTATAAGGCCGAATGGGAAGAGATGACAGGCTATACGATGGACGAGTATGAGGTTCCCGACCCCGAAGACCCCACACAGACCATCTCCATGTATCGTCCGGGCTACGATTACATTCGCGACAAGTTTGTGTTCAATACCGAGAAATATCTGCTTGTGGGCGACTATCTGCCCGAATCAGGCAAAAGTCCGAAGACCGACTCCTACGGTGCTGAGCGCAAAGTTGACCGTACCGACGGCATCTTGGTTGTAGGCTACCGCCTGCCCACCGAGGTAGAATGGGAGTTTGCAGCATACGCTCCTATTGCCGGCGAAGACGGACTGACAATAGAAGGTAAGGTATATCCGTGGTCAGGCTACCACCCACGAAACCTCACCAAGAAGCAGATGGGTCAGCTGCAGGCCAACTTCATCAGAGGCAGAGGCGATATGATGGGTGTATCAGGAGCACTGAACGACAAGTACGTCATCACCGCACCTGTTGACGAATTCATGCCTAACGACTTTGGTCTGTACAACATGGCAGGCAACGTCAACGAATGGGTACTTGATGTATATCGTGAGACCAGTTTCCAAGAACTCACCGAGTACAACTCGTTCCGTGGTAACATATTCTCGAAAGTCAAACTCGTGGATGATGCTTATCAGTTAGACTCACTTGGTCGCCTTGCTATAGAGTGGACAAGCGAAGAGGACGTGCGTGACTTCAAAGATGGTGACAAGGCTTCGATACTGCCCACCGAGTATGTAATCGACACCACCGGTCTTGCCGAGCTTGAGTCTATCAAGAAAGACCCGACAGACATCCTCGCTCCGAAGATCACCAAGAAGACCCGCGTATATAAAGGTGGCTCGTGGCACGACAGAATCTATTGGCTCAATCCTTCGTCACGTCGATATTTGGATCAAGACAAGGCAAGCAGCACCATCGGTTTCCGTTGCGCAATGTCAACCGTTGGCAACCAGATAGACAACGGTGGTAAATAACATAAGCCTGTTAGCAAGCAGGAACACCTTAATGAATAATTAGACATTGAGGAACCGTCCTAAGATACAATAAGAGTTGTAGCAATTGCTACAGCTCTTATTTTTGCACCGCACATCAACCCGAATCATGAACATTTTTAAGGCAGGTGAGAATTTTTAGAGAGAACCTGAGGAGTTTGTTTTATTTACTCAAAGAATTTGTTTTGGTCGAATAAAGAAAAAATTGTAACTTTGCAACGATTATGCGGTTAACACCCGCAATGCAAAGCAAATGCCATTCAAAACAACAATAGTGCCATTCAAAACAAAAATAGGAATAAGAATGATTATGTTTCAAACCATACGTCGCGTAGGTATATCAGTGGCTGCGATATGCCTATTGTCGTGTCTTGCTACAAAGGCACAGCAGACACAAGTCTATACATCTTCCGAGCGCGAATTAGAGGATGGTATCAACCTCTATTACCAGCAGCATTATGCAGCCTCCGAACGCACATTATCCAACTATATGCTTTCTCCCATGAAGCAGAACAAGGAGCTTGCTGAGTTTTTTCTGGCAGCCAACGCTTTTGAACTACGTCAAGCAGACGCTCTCAGTCAGCTGCTCAGTTTTCAGGCGCGTTACCCTTATACCACCTACTCTTCTGAGGTGAACTATATGCTTGGCACGCTCTATTTGGAGAAGCGCAAGTTCAAGCAGGCTCTCAAGTACTTAGACAATGCCGAATACAACGAGCTCAGCAGCAGCCATCAACCCTCAGAGCTCTTCAACTTGGGCTACTGCCACATTCAGCTCAACGACATGAAGAAAGCAGCCGTCTATTTCGGCAAACTCAAGGAGCAGAGGTCGCTGTATAGCCTGCAAGCGCAATACTACTATTCGTTCTGTCAATACGCCACAGGCAACTACGGCAAAGCACTGCCCGGCTTTCTTGCCATAGAAAACAGCGAGCTTTATCGTGACATTGTGCCTTATTATATAGTACAGATTTATTATCAGCAGAAGCAGTACGACGAAGTCTATGAACGCGCCGAGCGTCTGCTTGCTATAGAAAGCGACTCAGAGAACAGCGGCGAGTTGCACCGAATGCTCGGAGAAATCTACTATCAGCAAGGCAAATATGAGCAAGCACAAGCTCACCTGCTCGCCTACCAGCAGTCATACTCCAAGCAAGGAAAAGATCTCGTTCGTGAAGATATCTACCTTCTCGGCATGGCTTACTTCCAGACCGGCGACTTTGAGAATGCCGTACGCTGGTTGGGCAAGGTTAAGAAAAACAACGACGAACTATCGCAAAACGCTTGCCTCAATATGGGTAATGCCTATCTCAAGCTAAACGACGTAGAGCATGCCAAACTATCTTTTGGCGCTGCCATGCGATATAATTTCGACCAGAAGACCAAAGAGGAGGCCATGTACAACTACGCACTAACCACCTATCAGTCGTCCTCTGCTTTAGGCGAAAGTATCAACGCACTGACAGACTTCCTCAAAACTTTCCCCAAATCAGAACATTCGGAGCAAGCGTGGGCACTCCTCACCGATGCCTTTATGACGTCTAAAAACTACCAAGCCGGATACGATGCGCTAAACCAGATAAGCAACCCCACCGAACAGATGCTCGACACCAAACAATATCTGCGCTATCAGCTCGGGGTAGAAGCATACTTGCAGAACGACATGCAGGCAGCCATAAACAAGTTTACCGAGGTTATCGACAACGACAAGAAAAACACCCTCTACAAGACCGACAGCTACTATTGGCGTGCAGAGGCATTCTATCATTTGCGCCAATGGGATGATGCCCAACGCGACATCGACGCTTTCGGAAAACAGAGAAATGCAAAGCAGAGCAACAACTACCGAATGTCAGAATATCTGAAAGGTTACACCCAGTTCTCCCGTCAACAATATGGCGATGCTCTCAACTCATTCTCTCAATACATAAAAAACGCACAAAAATCGAGCAACACCTATGCCGACGCTCTCAACCGCATCGGCGACTGCCACTTCTACTCCCGCAATTTCTCAAAAGCAGAGAGCTGCTACGCTCAGGTGGTGGCACTGGGTAGTACCGGTGCCGACTATGCCATGTTCCAGCGCGGATATGCCTTAGGTCTGCTCAAGCGATATACAGATAAGATTAACGTCTTGGAGAAATTAGTAAAACAATATTCCAAATCCGACTACGCCGACGATGCCGTATATGAGATAGCGCGTGCACACTTGCAGAAAGAGGACAACACCGAAGCCATCGCCGCCTACGACCGCCTGCTCGCGGACTATCCGCGCTCAACATTTGCACGGAAAGCTGCGTTAGAGAAAGCTATGATATACTACAACATCGGCGAATACGCTCAAGCCATAGATGCTTATAAATATGTAATCAGCAAGTATCCACAAAGCGAAGAAGCATACGCTGCACTCGACGGCATGCAGACAGCCTACGTTGAAACTAACAACATCGCTGAATATCTTGACTATACCAAGACGCTTGGTAAGTCGAAGATGAACGTCAACAACAAAGAGGACTCACTCACCTACGTAACGGCAGAACGCCAATATATGCTTGCCAACTATCGCGAAGCTGCAGAAGGGTTCAAGACATACACCTCACACTTCTGTGCAGGCGGGCGCTACTGCACAATTTCCACCTTTTACCTTGCCAACTGCTACTACCAACTCGGAGACCGCCAACAGGCACTTCCGTACTACAAAGAACTTACCGATATGGAAGGCAACCCCTACATAGAAGACGCCTGCACACGCGCTGCTGAGATAACCTACGACAACAAGGATTATCTTGCATCGAGAGTATTCTTCGACAAACTGGACGAAGTAGCCACTTCAACAGAAAAACATAACATCGCCCGCTTGGGTGTACTCAGATGCAGCTACCTTGTCGGCGACAACGAGAAGACCATCGACATTGCCAACCTTATACTTGACGATAACAATGCCGCTAACGATGTCAAGCAAGAAGCCTTGTATAACCGCGGCAAGGCATATTACCAGCTCGGACAAACCGACAACGCTCTTGCCGACATGCTCACTATGTCGGAAGACGTAAGGACAGCATGGGGAGCCGAAGCTAAATACACCGTGGCTCAGATTTATTACGACCGCGACTCGCTCAACCTCGCAGAAGAGCAGATTATGGACTTTGCGAAAAAGAACACTCCGCAACAACTTTGGCTTGCCAAAAGCTTCATACTGCTATCTGACATCTGCGTCAAACGCGGAGAACTATTCCAAGCCAAGCAATATCTGCTCAGTCTGCAAGCCAACTATAAGCAACAAGACGAGATACCTATCACTATAGCCTCAAAGCTGAGAGAGATAGAAGCATTAGAAAAAACAGAAGAATCACTTTAACCGCAATAGCCTACCTAAGATATGAAGACTTTATCCTATATAAAGAGTGCCATAATTGCAGTAGTTTGCCTTGGTTATATGCCCGCAATGGCGCAAAACGATACCACCATGCTACAAGGTTCAACGGTAACCGTAGAACGCGAATTCAGACCGACCATACAGAGTGCCGGCAAGATTGACGTACAGCCTGAGCCGCTCAACATATCCACCACTCCTGCCGAGGTCAAGTATTCCGATTACTCCGGCAACGTCGCCAACCCTGACTTCAACTTCAACGACTTAGGCTTTGCCGAGACCAACTTTTCGCATGCCAAACCCTTGCACGGATTCCTACGCGGCGGCATCGGACACGTCAACAGCCAGCTCGACTTCAACTACCGCGTCACTGACCGACAAGATATCATCCTTGACGTCAACGCAGCACACCTTGCGCAGTGGGGCCTCAAGACCATGTCACAAACGAAAATCGGACTCGATTTCTCTAAGTTTTTCGACAACGCTCACCTCTATTTTGGTGCCAACGGCAAGAACATCTTTTTCACCCGCTATGGCAGATACTGGAACTACACAGATGTAAGCCGCGGTACCGGCATCTTCCAACTCAACGGCTACAAAGGTTACAACGCCTATTCATGCCTGCCGCAAGAGGACTTGTCGTCACAATGGGAAATAAACACTCGCGTAGGAGTCCGCTCGCTGAGCGACAGAGACATACAATACAAGGTGCAGACCGGATATGAGGCATTCATCATGAAGCGAGGATTTGTTGAACATATAATCAACACTCAAGCCATGCTCGACTATCGTCGCGAGGAGCACCATGCAGGAGTGGACCTTGCCGTAGAGAATCACATGTATCAGGCCGACATGAAAGGCTTTGAATGGTCACCTTTCAAAATAGCCACAGGCGACACAGTTGCCAAAAGCTACCATGCCATCAAGGCAGAGCCTTACTATCAGTATGAAGGACAGCGATTCAGCATACATGCCGGTATAAACCTCGACCTCTGCTTTGGCAAACAGAAAGACAAAGTGTTCCTACCCTCGCCCAATGTCAGCTTCGAGGCCAAACTGACGGAAGACTGGTTGGCACTTTACGGTGGGGCTGTAGGCGATTGGCAGACCAGCAGCGTAAAAGAGCACTTCCAGCTTGCCCGTTTTCTGCACCCTGAAAATGAAATAGCCACCCGACAGACACGCACCTACATACCGGTGGATGCTTTCTTAGGCCTGAAGATGCGCCCGCATAACGATATCCTCATTGACATCTACGCACACTACCAGCTTAATAAATACGATGTCTTCCTTGTGCCTGACAGCATGGGTTACTTCAACCTGACAGGCAGCGACCACGACTGCTGGAAAATAGGAGGTAAATTTTACTACCACTATCGTGATGTCGTGAGCATATTGCTTGACGGCTACTATAACATCCGCAACATGAAGAACGATGCCTTCTACACCATGGGACTTCCCAAGGGCAAAGGGATAGACCGCGAGCCGTGGAAGATAACACTGCGAGTAGAAGCGAAAATCAACAGTAAGATTTCTCTATATTCTTCCAACTATATCATCGGCAGCCGCTATGTGGTGGCACCACTGCCGACGGGCAACTTCTCGTCGGAGCTCTCAGGCAACCGCGTAGTAGCTCTGCAACCCGTTATAGACCTTAACATCGGAGCACAATACAGCTTCAACCGTTGGCTGTCGGTCTATCTGCAACTCAACAATTACCTGCACCGCAAGCATGAGATTTTCTACGGCTACCAGACGCAAGGTATCAACTTTATGGCAGGTGTAAACTGGACTTTCTAAACATTTCAACTGACTGCCAAAATACAGCAAAAGGGTGTGACCGACAAGTCACACCCTTTTTATATTAGTCAGCAGTTGACGGCCTTGTCAGGGCAAGAGTCGCCTGTTTTACCATTCCAAAGTTACCTTTAGCGGATAATGGTCGGAGTAGTTTACTTTGTCTAAATTAGCAGAGGTCGGGAAGAAGGACTTGGAACACAGCACATAGTCGATTCTGATACCAAGCAGACCATGATAAAACGAATGACCTAATGACAGCGGATGAGCCTCAAGATAGGCATCTTTCATACCGCGTGCCAATGCGTGATAGGTAAACGACACGGGAGTATCGTTGAAGTCACCACAGACGATGGTCTTGTACGGACTATTTTCTATTTCCCTACGTACCACTTTCGCCTGCTGCGAGCGCAGGGTATAAGCCTTGAGCATCTTCGAGACTATGGTGTGCGTCTTCTCCTTGAGTTGTTCTGAGGAGTGCTGCGAGAAATCGAAGTTGTCGTTAGTCAGCTTGATTGACTCCAAATGATTATTGACGATGAGTAAAGTATCGTTGCCTACAAGGGCAAGGCACATATCCGACTGGTTCGACTTCGACTCATAACGGATGGTCTTCTTGTCAATCAGAGGATATTTAGAAAACACTGCCATTCCATACTTGCGATTGCCTGAGTACTTCTTATAATCTATATATGAGTAAGGGTAGCCTAAATTATTTTTTATCTCTTCTAAAGAATATCCCTTGTTCCTTGCAAAAACCAGAAACTCCTGCAAGAGCACAATGTCAGCATTCTGCCGACGGATATAACTGAGCATGTCGTCTGTTAGGGGTTTACTCTTGTCAGTTCTATTATTGCGTGCAAGCATCTGTGTGTTGTAGGTGAGAACTGTGATTTTGCGTTCTGTGGGGTGCTCAGGCTTATTCTGCCATAGCGAAACAGTATGTGAGATAGGTACCGCCGAAAGCACGAGCACCACAGCTGCTATCGCTGCCATATTCCATCGTCGTGTCAGCAATGCCAATGCAGCAAGCAGTATTAGCGCCATTATTAACCACTCGTATGCCAATGCCATGAGCGACGGCACAGCCATAAACTTGCTCACAGGCTCGACCACAAGTGACAAGTCGGCCATTATTACCGCCACAGCTACCACAAAAAAGAGCACATAGAGCAGGGCTGATACGACCAAGCGTACAGTTGAGCCACTGCTTGACTTCATATTATTGCCGGCTTTGGATTTCATTTTTTACTATGCTTGAAGAGTTGGTCTTTCTCTTCATCGGTAAGCGAGGAATAGCCGCTGTGTTTTATCTTATCGAGTATGGCATTTACTTTCTGTTCTTCGGCATTGTCAGTACGGTCTGATTCAACCGTGGCATCGCTTACGGGGTCTTTGTAATGATAGTTGCGAAACTTGCCCTGACTCTCCTGCTTGCGGCTACGGAATTTCGAAACAAGCTCGTTCCACCAGCGTCTGAGTTTGTCGGCCGTCTGTGACGATGAAACTCCGGCTTGAGCTCCGGTGTATCCCTTTCTATTCCAATAAAGCAGCAGAAGCCAACCAAACAAGAATCCGCCGAGATGAGCGAAGTGAGCCACATTGTCACCGGCATGAGGAGATATACCCTGCCATAGTTCAAACAAAGCATACAAGAGCACAAACACACGTGCACGAATAGGTATAGGAATGAACATAAGGAACATTTCCACATCAGGATAGAGCCAGCCAAAGGCAAAGAGAATACCAAAGACTGCTCCACTTGCGCCTACCGTAATGCCTGAAACGCCTGTCAGAGCCCATACCAACTGCTGAGTAAGAGCAGCACCTAAACCCGACACGAGATAGTAAATCAGAAAACGCTGAGTGCCCCAACGCCTCTCAAGCACCGGCGCAAACATGAACACTGCAAACATATTGCAGAACAGGTGCCAGAATCCTCCGTGCATAAACATATATGTCAGCGGCTGCCAAAAGCGAAAATACGGGGAGTTAAAAGCGAACATACCGGCTATGGCTGTAAGCTGAATACCAAACCGATGAAGAGCGTAATCTAAAAGCAGCACAACTACATTGACGACAATGATATACTTAGTTGCCGGAGGGAGCGATGAGAAATATGAATTGCTTGTCATACTATCTATTGGTTTAATTTAATTGACAATACCACTGCAAAAACTATGCAAAACGGACTTTGTGGCAGAAAAAATACTTTTTTTTAGATATTTTATTGATAAATAGTTTGTCTATTCAAAATAAAGAATTAACTTTGCGGTGATTTTGTAATGGGCGAAGGTTGTAATGGCATAGAGTCGTCATTACTATAGTTTCCATTCGACAATTAAACGTTTAATTTATAATTTTACCGCTATGAACAAAGCTGAACTCGTTGCTGCTATCGCAGCAGAAGCAGATCTGTCAAAGGCAGCTGCTCAGAAGGCATTAGAGGCTGGCATTAAGGCCGCTATCGACGCTCTCAAGAAAGGTGATAACGTTCAACTGATTGGTTTTGGTACTCTTTCAGTTGCTGAGCGTGCAGCTCGCACCGGTGTCAATCCTGCTAATGGCAAGAAGATTGCTATTCCTTCAAAGAAAGTCGTTAAGTTCAAAGCCAGCAAAGCTATCGAACTCTAATCTACAGCTTTCTCAAACCAAAGGTGCGGCAGCGATGTTGCACCTTTTTTATGTCATTTATTATTTATTGGCATCGGCGGTATATTCGGTATTGTGGCAGTAAGTTTTTGTGTCAGTCAAAACCTACTGACACTACTTATTTTGAGCAAACAAGCGAAAGACACCAACCATAATAGGGTCCGCCAACCCATGCTGAACCCTATTCAAAGTCGAGTTCGCCGAGTTTGCCGGTATAAACGTCCGAGAATGTTTTGGTTAGCGATTGCCCCCCAACAACATAGAGGTTGTCATCATCATCTGCAAAGAAACTATGACGATAACGCGGAGAGAACTCTTCAGACATAGCATTGCTCAATGTATCAGCAGCCGTCCAAGTGAGTCCCTCGTCCTCTGACTGGTAAATATGCTTAGAGCGTAGTTTGTTGTCAGCGTCCATGCCACCCAGCATTAGCAGCATGTCATTATAATAAACCACTTGAGTGCCTGCCACCGGCTGAAAGTTAAAGCGGCTCTCAGAATAGTCAACCCATCGAATCAATCCGTCAAATTCCTCAGCACTCCAACGCGAGTTGAGAATAAGTCCGTCAGCAGAATAGCCTCCTATAACAATAGCCCGCGGGCGATAGCTTCGAGAGATGAAGGTGGCAGCTGCAAAATCTGACACAGGGAACGAAGCCGGAAGCTCATCTGATTCAAGTATTATCTGACTGAAATCGGTTGTGGTGGCAAGGTAATAGGCCTTGTCAGTGTTGCTGCTAATGATGAGCCATAGGCTATCTGCAAACTCGAATAGCAGATTCTCGCACTTCACATCATAGTCCGACAGGTCAACATAATTCCACCACTCGCCATCAGAACTGAAATACAAATTACCATCAGTGCCTGCACCTGCCAGTTTGCCTTTTGCCACCACAAGTGTGCTGACATTGAGTTGCTCAGGCAGGTCCCAATCTTCACGCTGCCACTGAGCACCATCCGTTGAGGTATATACCTCCAGCCCTAAAGCGTCTCTTACAAACCAGTAAAGCTTATGATTGAACCATAGTGCTTTTTGCTGTTCGATGTTCTTATCGGCTATAGCCTTCGACAACTGCCGCCAAGTAAAGAGGTTAGGGTCGATCTGATGGACGTTGATATAGATATTATACCAGCGCGTAGTTTTCAAGTCGGCAGCCACGACAAACAGTTTTACAGGCTGCACCGTAAAATTGAGAGTATCGTTGCCGGTGAGGTCAATGGTATCTTTACCTACAAAAGCACGAGCCAAAGCGGGTGTTGAATTGAAGCGGAAATACGGAACGACGCTATCGAGCGGCGTCAGATACTTTAGCGAGTCGGCATTATACACCTTGCCCGTATCTTCGAGTTCTTCAATCTTAAACACGGCCGTTGCATACTGAGGTATGGAATCGTTGGCTCGCAGAGAGAACGAAGCGAGCTTAGCGTCAGATGAGACGGTGACGTTGGTGACGGCGCGCTCACACGCAGCAAACGCAACCATCAGAAAAAGCAATATCAGCAGATTAACTCTTCTCACAATCAATGGGCAAAAATACAGAGCAAACTAATAAGGGATTTACAGCTCATGGTTTAACTTTGCAGTAGTACCGCCGAAATCCGGCAATCAATATCTTTGCAAAGGTAATGCGTTTTCAGAAAATACGCAAATTTTTGCAAAGTTTGGATATATATTTTCGTTATTTCTATAAAAAAAACTAACTTTGCAGTCGCTAACAGAATTACTACATCAATGCCCATATTACTTAAATATACTCTCACCGATTTGCTCAATTTGCTTCCGTGGCGCAAACTGCGCAAGCAGAAAGGTAAGATTCGTGAGAAAATAGCTCAGAAGCGCCGTATCATGCCTAAGGACAAATGCGCCGAACTGTCAAAATCTATTGTAGCACGCATAGAGAGTCTGCCCGACTTTGAATCAGCAGAGCGTATAATGATATACTACCCCATTCATCGCGAAGCCGATATCATGCCGCTTGCCGAGCGCCATCCTGAAAAGTTGTTCTATCTGCCAGTCACTCACCGCCGTACTATTGAAGTCCGCCAATATGTCAGTGGTGACAGACTTCATCACGGCCGATTTGGCATCCCTGAACCAAAAGGAAGCAGGTATCGCGGCAAGTTAGATATGATTATTGTCCCCGGCATCGCTTTCGATCATCAGTGCAACCGCTTGGGTCGAGGCGGAGGCTACTACGACCGCTTCCTGCGCCACTTCTCCGATGTTCTCAAAATAGGTGTGGGTTATGACTTCCAGCTTGTCAGAGAGCCCCTGCCTGTCAGCAGACACGACAAAGCCGTAGATGTTGTCATAACAGATCAGCAAACGGCAAGAAGAGAATAAGCTCTGCTATTGGAAATTGATAATTGGCGACCGTTGCATCTGTCGTCTGAGTTGTCGGTCGGTTTCGGCCGACAATTTCTTTTCCCCGGTACGGTAATAATAGATAACCCCATAAGCCTTACAACTACACAAGCGTTCGTATGGCAGCTGGTCCTTGTAGTACTGCTCCACCTGATTCCAGATGTCCAAAATGATAGAGTCGGCTTCCTCACGTATTCCCGTCATGTCTTCAAACGTACGATTAGCAGCCTTGTTGTGCATCTGCTGTGTCACCTGATACTCCTTGAATATATCATAGTGTACCTGCACTTTAGAAATGGTAGGGTTATAAATAGGAAATCCGCCCATACGAACGCGCTCTTGCTCTCCGTCAATGATATTCTGCCCCCAAACCAGCAAATCCTCCTCAGAACTCAAGTCGGGCAGGATATGACTGGCGGGGTCGAGTTTGTAGAGAGACTTCTGTTCTTTTTTTATGTCACCGCGAATGACAGCAAGGTTGAGCACCTGAATAAAATGCGATATGTACATCCTTGCATTTTGCACTATATGACGGTACTTTTTGTTAGATGACACCTTCGATTGAAAGTTCTGGTGGTACTGCGACACTCTTGCCTCAAACGACATAAGAAAACGACGTGCATCATTGAGCGTCTTATAGGAAATCACCTGTTCAGAGAAGTCGGCCTCAGAGGCACGTTGAACAGCAGTTTGAAGGGCATAAAGCCGCGCCTGATCGGTATTAGGAAGTCTTCTGTATGGCATAACAGTCGGTTGGTGGATGATTATGAATTTCTTTCTGAAAATTACATTGATTTGGAAGTGGAGTCGGCGCCGTTTAGTACTGCCTTTCTGACATTCGGGCAGCCAATTGGCGCAGCGGCTGCTTGAGTTCGGCATCGGCATTGACAGAGTCAAGAGCCTTCAGGGCGGAGTCGGTATAGTATTGAATCTTCTCTTCGGTCATTTGCCGGACATGCAGACTGTCGTACAGTTGGCGTACGCGGTCGTATTTATCTTGGCGCGACAGTGTAGAGTCCTCTAAGGTAGATACCAGCAGAGCCTTCTGCTCCGGATTAGCATTCTGATAGGCACAGAGGGTCAGAAACGTCTTTTTCCCTTCAGCGATGTCGCCCCCTATCTGCTTTCCGAAAGTCTTAGGGTCGCCATAGACATCGAGCATGTCGTCTTGAAGTTGGAAAGCAAGACCAAGTGCTATTCCGAAATCGTATAGCGCTTGGGAATCACTTTCTTCGGCTCCTGCGAGCACGGCACCTAACCTTAGCGAATAGGCTATCAAATATGCAGTCTTGCGCTCGATCATTGTTATATAGTCGTCAATGGCATTCCGCCGGTTGAGTTCCGTCAGGCGCATAGTCTCCATGTCCATGTCGAGTTGTTGTCCTTCGCATACACCCGTGGCCATTTGTCCGAAAAGCCTCAGCACCTCAGGCAGATATTGCGGTTCTACCTGTTCAAGTCGCCGATATGCTTCTATCATCATCTGGTCGCCCGAGAGTATGGCGGTGTTATCATTCCAACGCTTATATACTGTCGGTCTGCCGCGTCGCATGGGTGCACGGTCCATCACATCGTCATGGAGCAGGGTGAAGTTATGAAACAATTCTACCGCCATAGCCGCACCACGGACACTCGCATTGACATTGCCACCAAGCAAAGCATTAGACATCAGAAGCAACGTGGGGCGCAGGTGCTTACCACCGGCCTCTAAGGTGTAACCTATAGGAGCATACAGGTTCTCAGGGAAACGTTGCCAGTTTTCCGCATCAAGCCAGGAGCGTATATACTCAGAATTACTGTCAGACATATTTTCAGCTATTTATCTAATTGCACAGTCGCTATATTCTTCAGTAAAAATAATTACGGACAACTGCACTCTTTATTAAAATGAGTCCTCTATGATATCTGTGAGAACATCGGTTATATTGAGTCCGGCAGCCCTTACTTGCTGCGGGATAAAACTCGTGGCAGTCATTCCGGGAGTAGTGTTTACGTCCATCACATGTGGCACACCATCAACTATGATAAAATCGGTTCGTACTAAGCCGTGGCAACCTATCAGTTGATAAATCTTTCGGGCGAATTGCTGCACATTGTCTGTCATCGAGGCATCTATTCTCGCCGGTGTTATCTCGTCGGAAGCGCCACGATACTTAGCTTCGTAGTCGAAATACTCACGATGTGTGACCACCTCGGTAAGCGGAAACACCACGGTTTTCTCTTTTGTCTGATACATGCCGCAAGTGACCTCAGTGCCATCCATAAAAGCTTCCACTATCACTTCCTCTCCTTCTGCAAATGCTTTATCTACAGCTGGCGCCATCTGTTCTACGGCTTTCACCTTTGTGCAGCCATAGCTGCTGCCGCCGGTGTTGCTCTTGACAAAGCACGGTAGTCCGACCTGCTCTGCTATCTGCTCAGGCGTCATCTCATCGGCTCTGTGTAGCAGAATAGACTTGGCTATGGGTATGCCAAATCCGTGAAGGAAATGGTTGCATGCAAACTTATGGCATGTGAGAGAGGCTGCAAGCACGTTGCAGCATGAGTACGGCAAACGAAGCATGTCGAAGTAGCCTTGCAGTTGTCCGCTTTCGCCAGGGATTCCGTGAATGGTTATGTAAGCAAAATCGAACAACACTTTCTTGCCCTCACATAAGAATGAGAAATCGTTTTTATCAATATCAACGGTCTCACCTGAACTGAGTTTCACTTTCCAATCGGCGCCGTGAAGTACTACTATATATGGTTCGTAGCGCTGTTTGTCCATAAAAGAGTATAGGCCGTCGGCACTTTTGAGTGAGACACCATACTCGCTTGAGTCGCCACCGGCGACTATTGCTATTTTTCTTTTCATATAAGGATTAAGTTTTTATTGTTTTGATAAGAAATTACGACAGGTTGCCCTAAAAAAAACTTTTAGGATGGCTCCCAATCACCTTATTATTAGTCGATAGCCTCTGCCCCTCAGTCCCCTTAGCTCCACTCTGTCGTCGGCTGAGAGGATATTTCTAAGACTTGAGATGAACACATTGAGTGAACGTGAGGCAAACACGCTATCGTCTTTCCATACTTGACGGAGTATGGTCTTGCGTTCCACCAATTGTCCGATGCTGTCAGCAAGAATCCGCAACACTTCGCTCTGCTTGACCGACAAGACGACTGCAGGTTGGTCACCGACGGCAAGAGTTTGCAACGACGAATCGAAAACGCACGAAGCAAACCTATAGACCTTGTCAGGTTGGCGGAGTTGCAGTCGTCGGAGCCAACTTCTCAGTTTACGCACCAACACATCGGTGGCAATCGGTATGACGATATACTCATCGCACCCTGCATCGTAGCCCTCGATGATGTCCTGCTTGTCTTGTCTGGTTGACAGGACAAGCAAGGGCATCATAGTGTTCATCTGCCTCATTTGGCTGACCACCGAGAGTCCCTGACTCCGAGCGGCTGAGCAGTCGATGATACATAGGTCATAGTAGTTGCGCGCAAAGTTGTCGAGAGCCAGTTCGGCATCTGCCACCACCTGCACACGCATCTGCTCGCGAAGCAGGTTTTCCGCAAGTAATTCTGCATAGTTGCGGTCGGTAGAGAAGAACAGTATGCTGACTGAGTCTGACATGTTTCTGAGGGTAATACGGCTAACTACAATTCCTTCAGCGTTGCAAGCAGCAGGTGATAGAACTTCTGCACGGTAGCTATGTTAACCTTTTCGTCAGGTGAGTGGGGGTGCTTGATTGTCGGACCAAACGATATCATATCCATACCGTCATAGTTGCGTCCGATGATGCCGCACTCAAGTCCTGCATGAATGGTAATAATGCGTGGTTGCTCGCCGAACTCTCTCTCATACACAATCTTCATGGTGTGGAGTATGGGTGAGTTGATGTTAGGTTTCCAGCCCGGGTATGAGCCTGA
>CAMHGK010000027.1 GCA_946184695.1 uncultured Bacteroidales bacterium
ATTGTTTCCGTCAAGAATTACTTTTGAATCACTGATTTTTTCACTGCATCTTTACCGTATCATTATAACAAGAGAGACGCTTTATAAAACAAGAGAGACGCTTTATAAAGCGTCTCTACAAGTTGCGGAATACATTATGCGGAATACATTATGCGGAATTCATTATGAGGAGTGCATAATTCTCAATTACGCATTATGCATTATGCATTATGCATTGTGAATTATCAATTCTGCTTTTCTCCGGTGGCGGTGTAGGTGGTGCCGTCGGGCATGATGATAAGCAGATGACCGTCATGGAGCACCTTGCGGGCTGCTTGGCGGTTGGCATCAACCGACTCTACGGCATCCTCCAGCTTGACGGTGTAAGTCTTTGAAACAGTCTCTGAAGGCAGGAAGCCATCGCGCTCAACGTATGCCTCTATAGTAAGATCTCGGTCGATAATATAATGGCAGTGACCTTCATACTCTTCCCACTCGCCATCTTCACCGTCGATACGGACAAAGAGCCGGTCGTCCGGACGCTCGGCTGATATGATGAGTTCGGTACCGCGGGTCACTTCACCTTCTTCAATAGATAATACGGGTGCGGGAGCCGGCTCAACGGGTGCGTCTCCATCAGCCCATTCGTAGTCGGTAACTTTCTTTACACCTACTACTCCAAAGTATTTCTCTATAGTGCCATACACTTTCACACGGCGTCCGATATGTTCAGGATTTGATGCCAACCCTAATTCACTACGTATATTTCCCTTGGGCAGTTCCACCGGTATGAACGACGTTCCATCGCTGTCGGGTGAATCACCGATAGCCATGTTGGTGTCGTCAGCCGGTGAAGTCTTGAGTGAACTTGCCGACGATGGTTGTCCCCAGATATATCCTATAACCCAGACCTTAGTGCTGCTCGCGCCTAATTCCTTCACCTCAGCGGTAGTGTAAGGGTTGCCTTTCTCACCTTTGTTGCCTACTACCGGTGTGCCGGCTTTGACGGTTACGTCGCATTGTGCGGTGAAGCCGCCGTCGTTGGTCTTGACGGTGATGGTGGCAGTACCTTCGCTGATGGCTGTCACGGTGCCTTCAGTAACGGTGGCAACATTCTCATCAGAGCTGCTCCATATGACCGACTTGTCGGCAGCATTGTCAGGGGCCACAGTGGCTATGAGTTTCGACGACTCACCTTCCATGAGGCTCAGTTCTGTCCTGCTGAGGCTGACGCCTGTAACCTTAATAGGTGCTTTGACGGTTACGTCACATTGTGCGGTGAAGCCACCGTCGTTGGTCTTGACGGTGATGGTGGCAGTACCTTCGCTGATGGCTGTTACGGTGCCTTCAGCAACGGTGGCAACACTCTCATCAGAGCTGCTCCATACGACCGACTTGTCGGCAGCATTGGCAGGAGCCACAGTGGCTATGAGTTTCTCTGTTGCGCCAATGGCAAGTTCAATGGAGGTCTTGCTGAGGGTCACACCTGTCACCTTAGCAGGTTGCGCATCTTTGTGTGCACGCACATAGGTGTACATCATAACAGGACCGTCAGAATTTAATTTGTAGGGACGTATGTAGCTGTTGTTGGGGTTATATTTGACATAAGCATTAGTATTACCGGCATTGCGAATATACACACCATTTTCATCGGCCTCGAATGTCCAAATGTAATTATTCTTAGTGGTCTGCTCTGCGAAGGTATTCCCGTTTTCTGCCAATCCTTTAGTCTTTCCTACGGGTACGAGTCGGAATCCTCCGTTTGCCGATTCGAGAACGAGTTGCAGGGCACCTTCGGCAGTAGCACTGTTATCAGTGATGGTGACGTTTTCAGTTATGGCAGACAGTTGCTTATCTTTCAGTGGGCCTGCTACTACTTGGTATTCGGTTGTTTTTAGGGCTATAATGATAGTATCCTTGCTCTTGAGCGAAGCGGCGTCGGTCACTTTGGTGAACATATCAGCTTCTTCGACGCTAACCGTCACTTTAGCCTGTTTGCCTGCGCAAGTGGCGGTGATGTCTGTTTGTCCGACTTCCACACCTGTCACAATACCATTAGCATCTACAGTGGCCACCTTCTCGTTATCCGACAGATAGGTCACCTTGTTGTCGGCAGCGGCAGCGGCGGGTGTGATGATAGGTTCGAGTTGCAACTTGAACCCTTTGGCGACAGTCACCTTATTGGGGTTAAACGCAATACTTTCAACTGTTTGCGGAACCACCTTTACGTTGCAAGTGGTTTTGATATTTCCGTTTTCTTTGGTTGCAATGGTGATGACGGCAGTACCGATTGCCTTAGCCGTTACCACTCCTTTGGTTGAAACGGTGGCTACGGCGGTATTGTCGGAAGTGTAGGTTACCTCTTGTTTGGCTCCTGCGGGCAGCACGCTGATGGTAAGCGTCTGCTTGTCGCCTATGTGCATCTCTACCTCGCCGGGTTCCACGCTAACGCTTGTAGCAGCCGGTACTTTGATATTAACTTCGCAAGTGGCATTTACCTCAGGTACGCGTACCGAGGTGGCAGTAATGGTTACCTTGCCTGATATGAGAGGTGTGACCACACCGTTGGCATCTACAGTGGCGTATGCCTTGTTGCTCGACTCCCACGTGAGCGACTTATCGGCAGCGTTAGTAGGAGTAAGAGTTAGATGACTCATCAGATCTATAGTTTCGCCGAGATTAACATCATAGGTTGAGTTGTCGAACTTTATGTTTGTCAGTTTGATAGTATTAGTAACGAGGTTCAGCGAGATGGGAAACTCTCCCTCCATTACGTCTAAAGCGATGTCTTGAGTCAGATAGGCGAGCGATGCACTTACCTTACCTGCCTTTTCGCCCGTACCGTTATAAGTGATAGTCAGTTTGCCGCTTTCGCGGTCGCCGGTGGAGGTTACGTCGAACAACTTAGCATCAGCGCCTGTAACTGCCCAGATGATGTCGTCGGTAAGGTTCTCAGCGGTGTAGCCCACTTCTAACGACTTTTTCTCGCCTGCTTCTGTCTCGCCCATATCGATGGCGCCATCGAGGCTAACGGTGCTCTTTATGTCGTGTGCTTCACCTGTTTTTTTGTAGAGCGAGATCTCGCTATATATCTGTGTAGTTTTGTAAGGTTTGAAACGTTCAGCGTTGTACTGCACTTGGAACGACTGTTCTTCGTCCGGTCGCGATACTATAGCAATACCCTTGCTGATGCTGATGCCCCAGCCTGCGAGGTGTTCTTTGTCGGGGTTGCCGTAGCAGAATGCCCCACTACCGCTTATGTCGAGCAGCAGCCGGTTGCCGGTGTTGGTGTTAGTAAACTGCCAATTGCCGTTGTACTTCGACATTGAGAAGGTCTGTGCTGTAGCGGGCACTTCGGCAGTACCTTTTTCGACATCTATCTTGAAACCTTCGGTTATGGCGGGAAGATTGGTGCCGTTAAGCGGTGCACCCACAGCAGCACTGCTCTCGCTAACGAAGACTACCACATCGCCCTCTTTGAGCTCGCTCGTAGTGTTAATGCGGGCAAAGGGGGTGGTCTGTGGGACTTCTACACTATTGGTCACCTTCAGGCTTACAGTGATGGTCTTTTCCACATCGTTGCCTTGCGGGTCATAGGAATAGAAATGTATCTTACCGGTGTAAGTGCCCGCGGCGGTGGCAAGATAACCGATGCTGAAAGTGCAGGACGTGGGCACGGGGTTAGCATACGAGTTGATATAGAAGTAGTCGTTGTCGGAGGCTATAAAGAATACATCCGATGGCGAGTCTTCTGCTATTTCTGCATAGATGGCTATGTTGCTCAGTCCTTTCCATGAAACGACGACATCTGCAACGTCCATTACGTCGGTTTTACCTTTGATACTTACAGAACCGAAGTCGTAGTCCGACGCGGTGATACTTGCTGCAAGCGTGTTCATTGCAAATGCCAGCAGCATGAATAAAGAAGTTGTTAGTTTTTTCATTGAGTATTAAGTTTGGTTTGATTATTCATTGTTATTGAGTATTTGGAGTCTCGGAATTCCGAATTTACGAAATTCCGAGACTCTCGATATTATCAGGAATCCTTCTTCCTATGAAGTGCATAAGCAGCAGAGAGCAGGAGCATGAGTGCGAGAGGCAGCTCGCCGATGGGGTCTTTGTATGGGTCTGTCCAGTCTCCCGGTCGTCCGCCCTTGCGCTTCACCTGACTGGCGGCAGGGTCCATTTCCGGTTCGTTGACTATCGTAGGTCCCGTCTTTGCTGCTTGAGGAAGCTTCGAACCCGACTGTGGCATTACCGATGTCGATCTGAACGGCGTCTCTTGCTGCTCGGGTGTGCTATGCATTTTATCGTCCTGACCTGTCTGCCATTGTGCACCGGCACTCATGGCGGCAAACAAACATATTGCCAACAATATATATCTTATGTTTTTCATAATCGTAGCCATTTATTGATTCATGATTATTTGGATAAAGATACTTGTTTGCCTGTTGAGTCGTAAATCACTCCTCGGAACTTGATATACATATTGTTCCGATATATGAACTTCACAGGTTGCTCTTCGTCGGCTTCAATCTCAGGCAGGTTGCCGGTTGCTATTTCTGCGTTCTGGTCCATCTCTACCACCAATGCGAAGCGTGTCTCGTTTCTTTCAGCCGGAGTGGTGAAGTCGTAGTCGGCTTGCAGCAAGTCAACAGTGATATCGAGTTCGTAGTCGGTTAGCCATATATGCTTGATGCCGCTTACGTCACTGTCGTCTGCTATATGGAATACGTATGTGTCGTCTTTGTTGCTTATGTATCCCACAGGTATAGGCTGCTTTGCATCTTCGTAACTCAGAGCATTGTAGGCGAGGCGGTAGCCGCCAGTCAGCGTATATACCGACATGCGGTTTTCCAACTTCTCGAGGTCAGCATTGATCTCGTAGGCAGGTGAGAAGTCATCACCGAGCAGCAGACCCGTATGGTCCTCGCTTGTGCTATTGCTCAGCTCTATCTCGAACTCCGTTTCCTTCTTGTCGGCTAACATGATGAAGCGTGCCGGCATGTCGCGTCGTGAAGCAAGAGCAAACGACAAGTCGCCTGTGGATGCTATCTGTAAGAAGAAGTTTTTGAACGGCTTGAGTTCTACGGATGAGAATTTAGCCTGATAGTAGTCGGTGCCATCGTCGTGCGGTATAGTGACGTATCTATAGGTGTCTTTAACCCATTCCCATGGTCCTGTACCCGTCTCGCGCAGATAGCCTACCACCAACTTGGTGTCAGCCTCGCCTCCGCTTATGGATGCCATATAAGGGTTGCCCACGAGGTTCCAGCCCTTGTTGTTGTCGGAGATTTCGATGCCCTCGGTATTGTCGTATGCCGTAACGGCTACCGTCTTAGCTGCCTCTGTAGCATTGGTTCCTACATTGCTTTTCATTGGCATGCGGATGATGGAATAGTTCGCGCCGACGCCGCTCTGCATGTTAGCCGATATGGTGTAGCCCCTGCCGGCTATGAGTTTGGCGGCTCCGAGTTTCGCCTCGAAATCAGCCTCGTAGATCCAAGTCTTGTTCATCTGCTTGTTGGCGCGAGCCTGACCATCGTATGCCGAAATCCATAAGTTATCTCCAAGCTCACCCATGCCGGTGCCGTCCCAATAGGTAATATCCGAGAGGTTGACATCGTATGGAACTGTCAGAGAATACATCTGACTATCGTCAACGCGCATCACGTAGTCGATCCGAGTTATAGTCTTCTCGCCGAACTTGCCCTTGAGCGACAGCTCAGGAACGCCATACTTGTTGACGGTGTAGGTCGAGCCGTTGTAGATCTCGTCTATGCCGCCGAAGAATGTCAAGCTGTGTACACCGAGCTTGTTCTGCGCACTATTGACATTATTTGCTGGAACGGAGATCTTCGAGGTCGGGTAGATGGTCACATCGTGGAATTTGTTGTCTGTCTCACTCCCGTTTACCGTCAGTACGGCACCATCGCGGACTACCAAGTCGGTTTGGTTATAGACAGCCTTGCCTATAGTGCTGAACGGAGCCTCACTGATGTTCTTCGTGGCGCGAGAGATAATGACGGGTATGGTCTTTACCGCTGTCTTTCCAGCAATGGTTATAGCAAGTGTCTTTGCAGGATTGCTTTCCAACGGCAGGTTGCCTATCTCGTACCATTTCGGGCCTTTGGCTGTCACGGTCGGACTGGCTACAGGAGTCCCGTCTATCGTCACTGTCGGACTGCTGACCGTCTCGTCGGTCTGTATGAGCATCTTCGTCGGATACCATTCCACTACCTTGTATTCCCATGGTGTGACAGTGGTCAGTGGCAAGAGGTACATGTCTTTGGTCAGCTGATAACTGTCGGTGTAGGTACCCCAGATAATGTCGTTAGTCTTGATATTCAGGTAGCGTGTATTGTTTGCTTGTTGCGATTGGATGTTGTATTTCCATGTTCCGGTTGCCGGATACTCCAAGTTGGTCGGAGTGGTGGTTATCTTCCACTCGTAGGCAGTCGTTACATTATCTCCGACGGCTGTCACAGCGGCGTAGTTGTTGATAGTATATCCGTCTGCAGTGGTACTTGCCCACAGTGCTTTGTTGCTGTTGCCCACTAATCGCCAGTGGTCACCTCTGTCGGTATAACTGCCGCCGCCGTTGACTGTCTTGACCGGCCACATTGCATACGAAACGGTTGCAGGACCTTTGGCTGTCCAGTTGGTCTCATCAACCTCTATCTGCACGGGTGCGGGATTGCTTGCCGAGGCTATGTTGGCGGGTAGTGCATACCATGTATTGCCCACCTTGGCAGCTACGGCGAACTGTGCAGGCATGCTGCGTACATATATGTGTGTCGTCCGTACTACGTCAGGGTCGGGAACAGCGTAAGTGGCTGTTACCGTCACATCGCTGATAGCACCTGTTCCCAACGCACTTGGCATATAGTGTACATAAACCGTCTGACCTTCGTCGCCATTCAGCCTGCCATTAGCGTCGGTAGTGAGTGTGATAGAAGGCTTGGGCTGATTAGCGTTGGCTTCCTTGATGTTGTTGGTGTTGGACAGCGAGAAATATACATCCGGGTTATTAGACGTGAGCGTAATACTCTCGCTTATACCCATGTTACGTGCTGCAACAGTCAGTTGTCCTGTTCCGCGAATCATACCTCCGTTGGACTCATGATACATAGAGGTGATATACGTCGTTCCTGTGACGCTCATCTCCGGCTCGGGGCACCATGCAAGCGGGTCGGTGAAGATGACCCATAGGGCATAGAGCGTGATATCGGCGGTGTAAGCGGTTGCACCTAATGAGGTGACCTGTGTGCCGGCTGCGCAGGTGTTAGTGGTGTACCAGCCGGCGAAGGTATAGCCTGCCTTAGCTCCTGTTCCGGTAAACTCGCCCGGCAATACCGTCTCTGTGCCATACGTGTGTTTGGCAGGTGATGGAGTAGGAGTGCCGGTGAAGTCAGTACCGCCCTTGTTCTTGTAGATGATGTTATATTGTTTGGGTGTGAAATTAGGTTTCAGTACCACATTAGCTCCGGGCATCTCAAATCCGTTGCTGGCTGTCGATGCAGCCAATGTCAGAGAGGCACCGCCGGATACTACAGTCCAACTGCTGAAGTCATAACCCGTTCCGGCTGTAACACCGATGGTCACTGCCGTTCCTGCGGTAACAGGTGCAAGGACAGGCGAGGAGAAGGTGGCTCCCGTTGCAGCAGCGGTAACGGTCTGTGTATTCCGCTGCGTCGCAGTCAGGATTGATGGTGTATGCATTTGCAGTAGAGGTTCGCTTGAAGAAATACAACGAACCTGTAGATGCATAGTAGCCAATCTTGCCGCTACTTGCGTTCAGACCATTATCGCTTGAATTAGCGGCTACACGTCCTTTGTTGCGTACCTGGTAAGGTACGGTACTTGCGTCTTTCTGCGCGATAATCCATTTCTCGTAATTCGTATTTGAGTTATCTGCCAAACGCATCTGACGGTCGGAGGAACCGGTGGTACCGTTATTGGCAGATAAGTATTTTCTTGAGGAACTATTGTAGAGAACCCAGTTGCCGGCGGAACCGGTGATGGTCCAGATACATTCTTCGTCGTTGCACGATAGGTTGCCGTCGCCGTCGAATGTATATTCTGATGAGTTGGTAGTCATACGATTGCTTCCATCCAATGTGTTCGTCATAACTGTTGCCGCTCCTGTATAGTTCGTACAGATGACATAATCGCCGGCGGTCAAGGTTGTATTGGCTGCCATCTTCAGGAACTTAGAGCTTACCTTGCGCCATACGGCATACAAGTCCACATTCGCGGAAACAGTAATAGAAGCAGGCTGTAAAGTCGGCGGTGTACTGCTGTTGCTATACGAGCCGTTCGTTGTCCAGCCCACAAACTGATAACCGTCAACTGCCAAACCTGTCGGCAGAGTCAGACTGCCAAAGTAATTTGTCTTGTCGGTCGGTTTGCCGGTCGCACAAGTAGGATAATGATAGGTGACATTATAACCTGTCACATTGATAGTATAACTTGCCGACTGGGCACAATAGTCTCCGCTCTCTGCCACACTGGCAGTTATAGTTGCAGAACCTACTGCATCATCAGCCACAAGTACTTCGCCTGTGTTCTCATCCACAATAGCAATGCTTTCATTGCTTGAAGAATATGTTATTGTCTGCGCCGAACCGCCGAATTTAACGGTAGCTGTATTGGTAAATTCATCTGCTCCTATTTTCTTTTCTATAGGACCTGAATTGTCAAAAGTGATTGTCGGAGTTTTGGTGCACGTTGTCTCCACAAAGTGGGCGACGACTTTAAAGACCGACGCGTATGTGTTATTGGTCAGCGTAACGGTAGTGGCGCTTGTGTTATTGGGTGATACGTTGCCGGAAGTGAACTCATCTTGTTCGTATTGCCAGTTCTGGCACAAGCCTTGCGTGGTTGTTATCTCCCAATAGTCAAATGCCCAACCGCTGGCAGGTGTCGCCGTCAAAATGGAAGTGGCATCATGTGCTACAGGATTATTACTTGCAGATACCGTTCCGCAGCCGTCCACTACAATAGCAATGGTGCCGTTGGCAGGAGTCGCCTGCCCCAACTGACTACCGTTATGCGTGATGACGATACTCGACAAGTGGAACTCGTTGTTGACAGTAGAGTTACGCAACTCCACGGTGCTGTTGGCGGCAATAGAGAGCGAAGTAAAAGTGTAAGAACTTCCTGCTGCTATACCCGAACTATTTGCATATAATTCTCCGTTGACATATAGTTCAACAGTGCGCGTTCCACTACCGGCATTGGAGGGGGTTGTAACTTGAATACTGCTAATCACTCCGGAAAAATGTGGCAGTATAACACTACCCCAAGCAACGCGTTGGACATCGTTCTCCCTGTAGTAGTTTAACATTAAATGTTCAGGCGAATAAGTGTTGTACTTCACGGAATTACCTTCTATGGCATAACCGCCAAAACTGTATGTGCCATTCTCGTAGTCAGATGTTCCTATTCCCCAGCATTGGGTGAAATCCAGCGTCTCTGTTGTTGCCCACGCGTGCGCGCTTGTTACTATCACCAATAGTACTGCGCAAAGATATTTGATATACTGTTTCATAATCGTATGTTTTTTCAATTTTACAATCATAAATTACAAATTTAGTTTGCGCTTACGCACTATTCCGTTACTTCCGCCCATACCGCATAGTAGGTATAACCTCCGGCAGTCTTCGTCGTTCCGGGAGAGAATATTTTGGACTCATCGGTTATCTCTCCTTTTGCATTCACATAACTTGCCGCTATCCATCCGCGTAGTTTGTAGTGAGTTGTCTGGCATGCGTCGCCCGTATTGCTGTCAACAGCCGTAGGTGCACTATAGGAGCAACCCGTCATGGCTATATAATATTTACCTTCGTTCGTTCCTTCGGTCTCTGCCACGCCGCCATGCGATGAGTCGGTCTGGTCGTGCATACGGTCGAAGTACTTATCCATCTTCGCTGTCCACGAAGCGGTGATCACCACATCGTGCTCCGGCATGGTGAACTGGTTGTTGCTGATGGCGACGTCTTCGTCGTCTTCTGTCCATCCGGCAAACGTATGTCCTGACAGCGTGAAGCCGTTGGCTTGCAGCGTTACTGTTGCGCCTGCCTCGTATGCCATGGCGTCGGTGGTAGAACCTTCTGCCGAACAGTTGGCTTCGCCGTCACCTTTGGCGTAGGTGACATGATAAACCTGATTGGTCGTGGTGCTACCCGAGCGTGTGTCTGCGCCGCACTGCGGGGCGGAGTATGTGGCACGTACCTTCCATGTGTAGGTGGTGTTGGGTGTCAAGCCGCTGACGGTATGTGTGCGTGTGCCGCTTGGTGCTCCGAAAGCGCCGCCGTTCCAGCTAACCTCCCAGCCGGTTGCCTTTGCATCGGCGGGCCAAGTCAGTGTGATGCTGGTCGAGGTAACAGCGGTAGCGGTTACCACCGGTGCATCTACTTTGTTAGCACAGCACGAGGTGCGGTAATGCGGATCTCCGCCGGATGTCACTTCGTAGAAGTAGGCGGGGTCTCCGGTAGTGGTTCCCGTGTACCAACGTAAGCCTCCGACAGAATTATAGCGTAAATTATTATATGTATCAGCAGTTGATTCGATAGTTCCGCTCGCTCCTAAAACAACCGTTTTAGATGTTGCTGACATTCCAAAGAACTGTTTGCCGGAAGCCGGATTTAAATACCTGGCGGTAGCTTCAGTGCTGGTGGCAACTAACGCACTTGCTGTTCCTGATAGAGTGAATTGTATAGGAGCATCTGTTGCAGGGTCAGAAGAAACTAATCCCCATGAGTTATTTGCATCCGTTTTTTCACAACTATAGAGGAAATAGTCAGTACCTTCGCTTTCTGCACCTATAACATAATGTGCACTTGTGCTAAAGGAGTTACTCGTCAACTTTGTATAAGTCGTACTACCTGCCGCGTCTGCCCATACAGCGTAGTAAGTAATGGCTTCACCGTTTGCAAGGAAATGCGATGTCACTAAATGGTCTTCGGGGTCATCGTTGTTGTCGCTCATAGTCCAGCCGACGAAGATGTAATACTCGCCCTCGCAAGTGCCGGCACTCTTGTCTTGGTTGGCTAACGTGGGGAAGACCACCGGTGTTCCTTGCTCTGCTTCTAAGTTGAAGCTGCTCAGAGAGACGCCGTTCTCGTCGGTTGTCAGTCCGTGCAGGGCATCGGTGAACGTAGCCGTCGGCTTTTCCCAAACCGTTACTGCACATGTTGCCTTTGTTGTACCGGTGACGGTAGAGGTGGCAATAATGTTTGCTGTTCCTACAGCCAGGAAGTTAACCTCGCCTGTTGCATTAACGGTTGCTACCGTTGTGTTCGACGACGACCATGTCACCGACGCGTCGGCACCGGCAGGCAGCACACTTGTCACGGTGAGCGTCACAGCCGGGTCACCCACGTATTTGTCGAGCGATGACTTGCTGAGTTCGATTTCAGTAACCACTGTCTTCTGCCATACGGCATAGAGGGTCTTGTCTGCCGACACTCCAGTAATAGAAGCACCTGCCGCATAAGCTACCGCACCATTTGTTGTCTCTGCCCAGCCCTTGAAGGTATAGGTGGCACGTGTGGGCACCTTGTCGGACAACGTACCCGAACCCGTCGATTGCAGCACGCTGGTCGGCGAAGGCAGGTTGGTAACGGCGTCGGTGGTGTTCTTGTTGTAGGTTATGGTGTACGAGGCGGCACAGGTGGTCACATAGTCGGTTAGCGATGCCGAACCCGGAACGATAACGCTGATATCGTCGATACGAGCGTTGTCGCCGCCATTATTCGTAAATGTTAATGCAAAGTTGTTTACCGTGGAAGGAGAATGACTAATCGTGATTGTGCGAGTATATGTATTACCTTCATTACTTGCATCTCCAATGGTAATGCCGCTGGTTGCGCTTGTAACACCGATTGTAGTTCTGTTAGTTTTATAACTCAGTGTCAATTCGGTATATGCACTTCCACCTGTAGGGATATTAGTTACTGTCCATGTGCCGGCTGGTGATGTCTTAGAAATCAGCAGCTCAGGAGCTGCGGCTCCACCAGAAAGCATATCGCCGGTGGAATATAACTTCGTTGTAGATTTTCCATCAGTATAAGCATAGGTAATAGAAGCACTATTATATACCGTAGCTCCAGAGGTTGGAGAATCAGGCTTATCACTACTTGCACCAGTCCAAGGTTCTGCCCACATGGTCTGTCCGGCAAGCGGGTCGCCTGCCGAGGTGGCGAATACGGCATAGAACGTCTTGTCAGAGGTGATGCCCGTAGGAGCACCTGCATAGGTAGTGAACAGGTCATCATAGTAAGCGGCATCTTCTTCGGTAGCGCCGGAGTTCTTCTCGCTCCAACCGACGAACTCTTTGGTCCCTGAGCAGCCGGCAGGCACTGAAGGCGTAGAAGGCAGAGCCGTGATGTCACCGCCTGAATAGACGAATGTCAGGCCTTCAGCAGCTTCAGGTGTCAACGCTACGCCGTTCACGTTCCATGTGATATTCACACGTGCATCTTCTGTAAAGGTCGGGGTGAGCGTCAGCGTGCCGGTAGCATCTTGAGGAATAGTTACTGTATATACATTGCCTGAATGAGACTGAACCATATCAGTGCTACCTATTTTTGCAGACAGACCCGTTACCGAGTAATGAGCCGCAGGCGTCAAGGTTACGGTCAAATCCACTGCTGAGCAGGTCTTGACGGTTGAGCCGCTTGCGATGGGCGTAGAGCCTTTTGTTACTGCCATTGTATTACCGCTTCCCGGATCTGAGTAGCTAACAGTCACCTCATTCGAACACGACGCACAATTGATCGTGTGACCGGTTGCACCACCTGTTTTCTTAAAAAGATATATTGGCTTATACTTGTTGTTATCATTGGCATAGCCTCTTACGAATGTAGTTCCCGAACCATTTGACATGAGCGAATATGTTTCGTCTACGTATTTGAGGTACATTCCGTTATCAGGGAAACCATCTTTGGAAAGAGCAACTCCATACCAAGCAGCCCAAGGAGTAATTGGATTATCATCCTCATCAACATAGTCTGTTGCATCATAAAACCATAATCTTCTATTCGTAGTAGTTTGATAATCTAAGTATTTATCATCTGCCGGATTCTGGATATAGAATCCATTATCTGTTTCACCAGTATATGCTGTCAAGACGAACTCGCAAGCTCCTGTAGGCAGTGTAGTAAATTTCCCTTCTGAAATTGTGAATCCTGTTGTCTCATTTACCATATCACTATTTGACCCTAAAGAAGCAGCAGAAACCGCTCCAGTAAGCGCCAAATATTTACTATTAGTGTCATCGTATGCAGCAATGACGTACTCTCCTGCTGTAAGAGATGCTGCAGGTGTGAGTACGTATTCCGTATTTCCTCCCTCTGCAAACACCGCATAGAAGTTGGTTGCTTCGGTAATCGGCTGTGAACCGGCGGCGTCCGTGAACAGCAAACTCGTCCCGTGTGTATAACTTGTCGTATTCGTCCAACCTACAAAGGTCTTGTCATCACAATCAATAGACGTTTGTGAAGATGTCGGCAACGTAGTCACTTTACCTCCGTGATTTACATTGGTGGTTTGGCTTCCTGTTGTCAGTTTATTACCTTCTGCACTTCCGCCAACATACCAATTAATCGTGTAGGATTTAATCGTCCACTTGGCATGCAAAGTGTAGCTTGCATCTTCCTTGTCCCAGTTTTTGGCACTCGTACCATCTGCATTGTAGTACTTTGTACCTGTTCCTCCTGTGCCGTCATAATAACCACCGAAGTCATAACCCTCGCGAGTCGGACAAGTAATCGGTGTCGGCATCGCCGAACCATATGTCGCTGTTTTCGATGTCGTCTGTCCACCTGTACCGCCTGTTTGATTAAAGGAAACAGTCGTCGTTTTTACAGTCCAGAAAGGATAAAACGCCTGAGTGGCATTAGTTGTATAACTACCTCCAAGGTTATATGCCTTGCTTCCACCGTCACTCGTCGCCCAACCGGTTTGTGTGTAACCTGTTGCGGTAAACACAGCACTGCTTGGTAAAGTAAACGCAGTTCCGCAAGTCTTAGTCTCATTCTCCTTGCTTCCGGAAATCGCATTTCCGCCAGTATGAGTTGTAGAACCCTTTGCGTAACTGATGGTGTAGGTTGGAACGGAATAAGTGCCATAAGTGTAAGGGCTATCACCACTTCCCCAATCAGTAATCGTAACATAGTTATTACTTGTAATGGTAATGTCACTCGTTTGATTCCATTTATCGCCCCAACTTGGTGACGAGCAATTCTTATTCAGACGTACAGCATTTATTTTTACTCCATTCCATTGCGGAATTTCGGCGGACGAACCGCAGTCATTGGCTGTGATAAAGCCAGTCCAACCATTTCCATATGTTGTTTCTCCTACTTTGCGGAAATAATAAAATGCAAACTTAGCATCACCACTATTCCATACACCAGGACTGAAGTATATCGTCTTACGCGGATAGGTAACACTAATCTCCGGTTCACCCAGTACGCTGCTACTACCACTGGTACTATATTCCATATTGATGGTGAACGTACCACCCAAACCGGCAGCAATAGTCAAGTTGCCTTGAGAAGTAGAGCAAACCCAGTTAGACACATCTTCATTGATTGTTCCGTTATTGCCATAATAGTCGTTGTCTGCATGGAACTTGAATGTATGGTTACCTGCTGCCAATGTGATTTTGCAAGTACCGGCTTGCGTATCACCTATACGGGTAAAGTTATATATTGTTGTGCCACCTGTGTAACATTCCAGCACATACACTTTCACTTGGAAACCATTCGAAGCAGTAGAGCAAGTTGCACCTGTGCTTACAACACAACGATACGAACCACTGTCACCATTATCGCATTTCGATTTAGTGTATGTTGCCGATGTCGCACCCGCAATATCGTTCCAGGTACTATTGTAGTATTTTTGCCACTGATAACCGGTAATGTCTCCTGCAGGAATCGGACTTCCCGTTCCTGCACTGGAATATGCGGTTGCAGTCAGACTTATTGTCTCCCCCGCAAACCTATCCCACGCACCCGCTATATCCACATGATTAGGCGCCGTGCAAGAAGGAGCATTTGAAGTCCAACTGAACTCATCAACGCAGATTCGACCTCCTCCATTATTAACGTTAATGGTAACCGTTGCACTAGCAAGTGACTGATTTACAGTGATTGTTGCTGTTTTTGCAGAAGATGTATAACTTAATGCCCCAGAAGAATATGTGTTTCCACCTATGGTTATGGAGAGTTGACGACTTTTTCCGCTATCCGAAAATGGATAATAATACTTAAACGTTAGGACTCCTAAACCCGCACTTTGTTGTGCAGAGGTCAATTTCATAGTAATAGTACTCGCTGTGCTTGCTTTGAAGGTCAATCCTCGCGAACCTGCGGTCTTTTGGTCAGTACGGGCATTAGTAGCAGCCCAACCACTTTGATTGTTTGTGCCTGTCCAGGAACGACTACCATAAGAAGTCGCATTACTTAAGCCTTCAAAGCTTTCAGTGCCCTCTCCCCACAAATGTGCGTTCGCGAACATTAATACTACTAGCAGTGCAAGATACCTTGTCTTACAGACGGCATTAAAAATTGAATTTTTCATGTTATTTTGATTTTTATATTATTCGCTTATTTATAAGGTACGCGTGTGTACGTAGCCTTTGTTTGTGAGTACAGGGCAACCCAATGTCCTATACCCGTGAGTAAGTATACTATTATTTGTTTATATTAACTCTATTGTATTGCGCATCAAAATGCACTAATAACAATTCTGAGAAACGACCAAGAATATATTTTTCGTCCACATCATTACGCTGATCACTTGGATAATTACTCCAATAATAAAATTTAACAGAGATTTGATCATTATTGCTATTAGCAATTAGATCTAGATATCCTTTGTCCGACCATTGTTGAGGTGTGTGTACAAGATGTTCCTTTCCGGAAGTTCCTTTTTGGATTTCCCAAGAATCGATGCCTACTTTTTGCGGGTCCTCGCCTTTCTTGACACAATCGAAGATAGTTTTGATAGCCTTGTTAGCATCGTTAGTAAAAATAGTATACGTCATACCTCATTAGGCCCTGTTTACGTGCGGGCTACACGTATAAAGTGTTAATAATGATATTAGATGTGGATTACTCATCAAAGTATTCCAAAAAATCCTCTTGATCTTGCATCCGTTCCTGATATTCCTCATCCGTCTCATCAGGGTCTCTTTCCCAACTTGTCGGAGAATAATAATCCTCCTCGTCGTCAAAATGTCTTCTACACATAATTATGTATTTTATGGTATTAGTAATTCCACCATGCAGGATCACCGTTTTGGCTCACAAATGTATTTGCTATAGCCGAACTTGTAGCACGTGCCAAACCATTTGCTTTTTCTTGTCTCTCCCATTCACGATAAGCGGCAGACAATCCTTTTGCTAATGCCCGAGAACTTCCATATGGTTCAAAGCCGTTATCCACAAGCATCTTATTCAAAGTCTTAAAACTCATCTTAATATCTTTGGTTTGTAAGGCAATCGCCAACTCGCCAAAAAATTGATAATATGAGTTTGACACTTTCATAATCTTTTGCACTCTCAGTCCGTGCGCACGGTTTAGTTTTACATTTTGCAAGTCTATGGTAACCCAATACCATAAACCCGAATATAAAAGCGTTATTTGACATTATTGTACATAAAAATACCTAACCGACGGGTCGATTAGGTACATAAAATTAGTATGATGCGGCTACTAATATTAGAGATGGGCTAAAAAACTTGATTCAGCACAGACTCAAATAAGCATCAGCATTGAATGGCATTACGCTGACAAGAGAGCAATGTTATTTGAATAAGTCAGCGAGTGTAACTTCGTTTTGGACGATGCTCGAATGAGTGTTATGCTTTATGCCATACGAGGTAATCATGGTCAGTCGTAACGATTTGCGTTGTTCGGCGTAGCGTTGGAACTGCAACAAACGGTGCTCGATGCGGCGGCTTTCCGGCTCCGTCATCTCGTATTCTTCGCGGCAGAATTTCATCTCGCAGACATTGACGCAACGGTCAGCTCGGTCGATGACTAAGTCGATTTGCGCTCCATCATCCGCTGTCGCTGGTGTGCGCCACGAATAGACACTTGATTGTATGCCACTGATTCCTAATGCCTGCTTGATTTGCGGCACATGATTCAGACATAGTATCTCAAATGCCAATCCCGACCAAGTGTTGTAAATAGGACTACCTATCGTTTGCGACCAGAAGTCAGTTGCTTTGCGCTTGTTGGCTTCCACAATCTTATTCCAGAAATGGCATAACGGGTCAATAAGTTGAAAGACTGTTTGGCGCTGATAGTTGGAGTAATTCTCATAACGGCGTATGAAATTGCACTTTTCCAATTCATCCATGCGTTTACCGAATTGTGCGTTATTATTAAGTCCTGTTATCAAGAGAATTTCCGAGCGTGTCAAACCTCGGTTTTTAGTGGATAAGGCATCAATAATAGCGATATAGTCATCTGAATGGCGGAATATTGAGCGAAAAAGATTCTCCTTCTCGTTTCGCAACTCTCCTGTGGGGGAAAACACCAAACGGTCAATGTTTTGCACTACACTCTGCTGCTTGTCCATCAGCGACATATAGTACGGAATACCACCCATAGCCATATAGAACTCGGCAATCTCTTTGTCGGAGTAACCAAAATTCAGTTCTTTGAAATATTGTTTACATTCGCCCAAAGTAAAAGGCTCAAGATACATCTCGTGCGTTATCCGGTTATGCAAACCTCCATGGTTGTTGATTACATTGTCAAGCATCCATGAAGCAACGCTACCGCAAACGAATAACTTTACATCATCGCGAGCCGAAGCCCATGCGTTCCAAAAATGCTCGAAAGCAGGCAAAAAATTCGATTTAGGAGTATCCATCCATGACAATTCGTCAATAAAAACGACTTTGCGTTCCTGATTGACATTTTCTAAATAATTTTCTAACTGAGCAAATGCCTCAATCCAATTGGAACTTGACTTCGCGTCCGGATTATATTTGTGCATGGTGACATTGAAGTTTTGCAACTGTTCTGCATTTGTGATATTTGCCATACCTGTAAAACTGAAGCAGATGGAATCGCCCAATGTTTGCCGCAGAAGGAAGGTCTTGCCCACACGTCTGCGACCATATACAACCACAAATTCCGAACGATTTGTTGAGAGATACTTCTCTATCAAACAGCACTCGCTCTTGCGACCAAAGATTTGTTCTACCATGATTTAAATGTTTGTTGATAGTAAAATGTGCTGCAAAGGTATATGAAATATTCGATTTGAGCAAATAATTTCGAAATAAATTGCTGAAAAGATATGTTTTTATGACGATTTCAGCAAATAATTCCAATATAAATTGCTGAAAATAGTGGCTGTGTAGGGATATTTCAGCAAAAAACGGTAAGTAAAAGTGCTGAAACGCAAAATAATTTCTTGTTTGAGTAGATTTGCGTGCTAAAATGTGTTGAAAAGGCATATTCTGATGCTGATTTCAATAGTTTACGGCTGTTTTCAGCCGGAGCAGACATATCCTAAACATACTAATTTTATGTACAATACGTCAAAGAACATTTTTCTTTATAACGCAATGTCCAACGGACAATGCATTTTTTTTTTGCGAGCCACACCGGCAAGCTGATGCCGTCTGACCGAAATATATTTAAGTGTACTCAATCGCAATGCCCTGCTGACAAAGCTATGGATTTGTAGTACGCGAACATCGCTATTTTAACGCTCATAACGGGCCAATTTAAACGACCCTTTAATTTGTACAGCGGGGAATACGAGGAGTTTGGTTTGAATAACCTATAAAGTTTCCCATAAGAGGGAATAAAATTCCATTTTTGGGTAATTTTGGGTAATTTTTGACAACTTAAAAAAAGAAAAACGAAGTTTT
>CAMHGK010000028.1 GCA_946184695.1 uncultured Bacteroidales bacterium
ATTGTAATACACAACATTATATATTATTTTAGCACTCTAAAGTTGTCTTGAACCTATAAAAAAAACTTCGATTTTTGACACACTCTCTGCTTTTTAATTCTATATTCTCACTGCTTAGGCGGAATCATTTTGATCAGTTTGGCGGGGTTGCCGCCGACGATGGCATTGGCAGGGACGTCTTTGGTCACTACTGCGGCGGCAGCCACTACGGCATTTTCGCCGACCGTCACGCCGGGCAGGATAGTAGCCCCTGCCCCAACCCATGCGTTGCGGCAGATACGTACAGGTTTGCAGATGAGAATCTGCCGCTCGTAGAGGTCGTGGTTATTACTGATGAGTTGCACGTTCGCCGCAATCATGGCGCCGTCCTCGATGGTAATAGTGCCACGCGACATCATCAGGCAATCGGGCATGATCATTACATTTTTGCCGATATGCACCATGTCGAAGCAGACACCTTTCAATGGCGGTTGGACAATCGCTCCTTCGCCGAGGTTTTCGCCAAAGAGGGCTTTCGTTGCCTCTATATTCTCCGGCGTGAAAGGAATGGTCTGGTTGAATGCAAATAGTCTGCGCCCCTGCTCTATATACGCCGCCTGCGCTTCGGGTGTCGTTACCCGTGGATCTACACGAAATTCTTCCATAATTATAACTCTAAACTTTTAATCCATGTTTCTACTTTCGATTTGCCGATGCGCACTTCATGACCGTAGATGCTGAAGCCTTTTTTGACATCTGCACGCGGGTATGCTGCACGCAAATCACTGACACAACTGCCAAGTCCGCTGCCCTCGTGAGTGGTGAACGGATAGATGGTCTTGCCGTTGAGGTCGTAGGTGTCGAAGAAGGTGAACATCACTTGCGGGTATGTGCCCCACCAGACTGGACCGCCGATGAAGATGACATCGTATTGTTCGAGGTTCTCCAACTTACCTTCGAACGCCGGACGCTCGTCTTTTATCTGTTCTTCCTGTGCGAGGTCGCAGAGCGGTTTGTACGCCATGCCGTCGTACTTATGGGTGACAATCTCAAACCGGTCAGCACCCGTGAGTTCGCTGATGTAGTCGGCAACGATCTTTGTGTTGCCCACTTTGATGTTTCCTACTGCGTAGTTGTCTCCTGCATGGGAGAAAAAGACTACCAATGCTTTCTTGTTCATATTCGTTTCTTTTTTAGTTGTTTGCGCGTTGCAGACTGTCAGGGCTACGATGCCTGCGAGGATAGTTAAAAATAGTTTTCTCATCGTTATTTTATTTGATATTATTTCTCAAGCTGCGGGGCATTTTACGTTTGCGGCTGCAAAGGTACTGCCTTTCTACGAAACAGCCGTTACACATTTTACGGCAAATTATGCACAAATGGAAGAAAATGTACTTTTCAGTCCATTTTTCCACCGCATGAGCGGGAGACGACCGAGAGAAGAACGAGAGAAGAAAAAAGCACCTGCCGGAACGATTTTCGTCTCGAAACCTTGCATATGTCAAAAAAAAGTAGTACTTTTGCAGCTAAAAGTTGCAAAGAGAGTAAAACAACATGGCAAAATCGGTCATAGATAGAATAGAATATCTTGTTCTGCTGGTAGCGGAGTTCGCCCGCCTGAACAAGCTGTCCGAGGTGCAATCATACCGCTACCTGCAGCAGTATGGAGCGTTGGCTTTGTGCGAGAAACACTATGATATCATGCACACGCTCTCTGTGGAAGAGAATCTGCAAACTTTGCGCGAATATTGTCAACGGAAAGGAGGCAATCTATGATTCTCTATCATGGCACAACGGTCAATATAGAGCGTATCGACCTTATGAAATCCAAGCCCAACAAGGATTTCGGGCGCGCTTTCTATCTCTCGGAGGACTACAACCAAGCCTTGGAAATGGCGCAGTTCAAAGCGGAGTTTGCTGAACTGCCACCGGTGGTGAATGTCTATTCCTTTGACGAAAAGTTTTTGCAGGAGTTACGTTACAAACGCTTTGAGTCTTACACGGAGGAATGGACGCATTTTGTGTATAACCATCGTACCGAACCGCAAGGGCGCACCTTGCATGATTTCGATATCGTCTATGGACCGATTGCGAACGATACTATCGGCGCACAGATTACCCGTTACAAACAGAACTATATTACGTTTGAAGAGTTCCTCAAACGTATCCAATATCCCAAAGGTATCACTTTCCAATACGCTTTTTGCACACAGAGAGCGATTGATAAACTGATTAAACAATGAACGTATCGCAGGCTGAATTTCAGAACATGAAAGAGGAGATTGTCAAAGACCTCATCGCTCGTCTTATGGAAGAGCGCGGTTTGGCGATGCAAGAAGCGTTTGATATTGTGTATAACTCTCGTTTGTTTGAAAAACTCAGCGACCCGAAAACGGGTCTGTATTTTCAATCTTCCGGCTATGTGTATAGCTACTTGCAAGACGAACTGAATCAATAAACTACACGTCCCTCTCCGAGACGCCAAACAGGAGAAAGACAAGCGCAAAGCGTTGCGCAAATTAAATAAACAAAGCATTACTATTATTTCGCGTTTACCGAAAGTGTCAGAAGCTTAAAAGGAATAATCAGTCGAAATAATAAATAGGCAGCATACTGATGCACAAGAACTTGTGCGATAAAGGTATGTCTAATCTATCATATAATAGATGCTTGCACGAATAGTGTGAGTTTCTTATGATAGATTAAGGCTCCTTTCTGACACTGCCTTGGTAACGCGATAAGAAACTCGCACTTTTTCTTATCGCCACGATTGATAGTATGCACAATAAGTAAATCCTATCAATCATGCTATTTAATAGTATAGAATTTGCATTCTTTCTGCCGATAGTGTTTCTGCTCTATTGGTTTCTGACGCCCTCCGGCACAAACGGACCGCGTTACTCGCTTTTCCGGTATTGGCACGTGAGCGAACAAACGGCACTGCGCATCCAAAACGCCTTTGTCCTTATCGCCAGTTATGTCTTCTATGGCTGGTGGGATTGGAGATTCCTGTTGCTCATTGCTTTTACCTCTTTCTGCTCATGGGGAAGCGGTTTGTTGATCGGAAAATCTGTTTCATCCGTTCAATCTGTGGACGGTCATAAAAAAGCCAAGTTCTGGATGATAGCCAATATTGTCCTTAATCTTGGCATCCTCGCCGTCTTCAAATACTACGATTTCTTTGTCTCGGAGTTCGGGCAGTTGTTCGGCATCAGCACAGAAAGCCTCTTGCTCAAAATCATTCTCCCTGTCGGCATCTCTTTCTATACCTTCCAAGCCCTGAGTTACTCGATAGATGTCTACCGCCAAAAGATAGAACCGACCAAAGATATTATTGCTTTCTTTGCGTTCATTGCGTTCTTTCCGCAGTTAGTCGCCGGACCTATTGAACGAGCCACTAATCTCTTGCCTCAGTTCCTAAACAAACGCACGTTCTCGTACGACCAAGCGACGGACGGAATGCGCCAAATCCTCTGGGGCTTGTTCAAGAAGATCGTAGTAGCCGATAACTGCGCGACCTATGTAGATCAAGTCTGGGCAACATACGACACCCAAACCGGTTCTACATTGCTGCTTGCCGCCGTTCTCTTTACGTTTCAAATCTATGGCGATTTCTCTGGCTATTCGGACATCGCCATCGGAACTGCCAAACTCTTTGGTATCAAACTAATGCGCAACTTCAACAACCCCTATTTCTCGCGCGACATAGCGGAGTTCTGGAGACGCTGGCATATTTCGCTTACAACTTGGTTCCGGGATTATGTATATATCCCGTTGGGTGGCTCTCGTCCGGAGATCCCTGCCCATATTAAGAACCCAGACCGTTACAAGAAACTAATCATCATCCGCAACACCTTTGTCATTTTCCTTCTCTCCGGTTTCTGGCATGGTGCGAACTGGACCTTCATAGCTTGGGGCGCGTACCACGCACTTCTCTTCCTCCCTCTCATCCTCCTTGGCAAGAACCGCAAATACACCAACCAAGTCGGCTCTTATCTTGACACGTCTGGCTCCGAGCACTTCCGCCTACTTCCCTCATGGCGCGAATCTCTCCAAATCCTCTGTACTTTCCTCCTCATCGTCCTCGGCTGGATCATCTTCCGGGCAGAAACAATCACCCAAGCATGGGAATATATCTGCGGAATATGTGATAGCAGTTTATTTTCTGTGCCCCAAGCCGGCTCGACAAAACGAATTCCTACAATGGTTTGTGTTGTGATCATGTTGTTAATAGAATGGTATCAGCGTAACAAACAACATGGATTAGAAATGAAAATAACCCGATGGTATATACGCTATCCCATCTATGCATTTTTTGTGTATCTTATAATTTTGTTCTTTAGTAACCATAATACATTCATATATTTCCAGTTCTAATGAAACGTTTTCTTCCTAAATTTATTGCTCTATTTGCAATAATAATCGGTACTATTGCCATATATTATTTCTGTATCGATCCTCGTGTTACACAAGATTTGTCCGGGATGCGCAAATTACCGGTCGGGCACGCTTATGCAGATAGTATCCATAAATTATTCCCCATTGATACAACACTTGTCATTTTATGGAAAGAAGGAATGATAATTCCTAAGAAAACAGTTGGACGCATTTTACCGCAAGGGGAATTGACAAGCCTGTAATAAATTTTAGGAACTATCATTGTGAATTCTATCCTGAGAAATTATTTGTATGTGCTATAGAACAAGGTTTGATTCCTGATAGTTGCATTGTTATTATTGAATCTGTAGAACGCGGTTTAATATCTCGTTTATCTGCTCCATTACATGATGAAGAATACTGGGACACATATATAGAAGGATTACATAAAGCAGATTCTATACAAATACCCAAGAAAAAGGATAAAGACTGGCTTGCTGAAACAACTGTATTTCTTCGGTTCAGAATGGGGAGAGATTGTCCTACACATAAGTTTCAATTGTCAAAACCCTGTTTTTCACATTCGCGATATAGTTCCGACTTATATTCTTATTTTGAAGATGAGGAAAACATTCATCCGAACCTGTCTCTTGTTATTCCTCAAATGCAAAGCACTCTGGATTCTTTATTTTTGATGGCCCGGCAACATAATATTATTCTATTTTACATGATCGCGGCAGATAAATATGATGTTTATGAACCTTTTATCGAAGAAAAGCATAAAAAGAACCATTTATTAGAATATTTTCCGTCAAATGATTCAATTATAAATACCAAAGAAGTATTGCTCCCCTATATTCAATCCGGTGTGAAAGATGTATATAGGTTAGATGACACCCACTGGTCTCCGGTCGGTTCTAAAATTGTGGGTGAAGAAGTGGCTAATAGAATAAGGACATTGTACTTAAATCATTTTTCTTCTTTTTCAGGGCAATAGCATTGCCCGTCCTTTTTCGTCTGTTGCGCGGCTATAAAATAGCCGACTCTTTCTTGGTAGTTTCGCACGATATTATTGGGCTCCTTTCTTCGTCCATTGCGTCCAAATATGATTTGGACACGGTTTTGCCGTCTTGTATTTTCTTTCGCCCTTTCATTCTCTTCCATCCATTCGAAGCCCACCGCGTGAGTGCGGAGATAGTATATACCCTCTTGGAACCATACTTTCGCGATGGGGTACGTGAAAACTACCTAAACAACGAAAATAATCAGTAAGTCAACGCCCCAACGGCGAAAAATAGGCATAATTCGACGCCCCATCGGCGAAGAAACATAAATAAATCAACGCCCCAACGGCGAAAAATAGGCAAAATTCGACGCTTCAGCGGCGATTTGCAGCGAAAATTCTTGCAAATATCAATAGGATATTGTATCTTTGCAACGGATTTATAAAACGCAATCATTATGGTAGAGGAAATTTCTGTTCTGCGCCAAGCCATGTCCAACCGCTTGCAGATGGTAACAACTACATTCCATCGGTATTTATTTTCGCAAATCAACTGGAATAACCGTCTTATCGGAATACGCGGTTATCGAGGTGTGGGTAAGACAACTCTGATTTTGCAGCACATCAAAGAAGACTTTGCTGAGCGGCAATCCGTGTTATATGCCAGTGCTGACCACGGATGGTTTCAGACGCACACGCTATATGACCTTGCTGAGTATCATCAACAACACGGAGGAACACATCTGTTCTTAGACGAAGTGCACCACTATCATAATTGGCAGACGGAGATAAAAAATATCTACGATGATTTTCCTTCTCTTCACATCGTTTTTACAGGAAGTAGTATGCTTCATCTCAATACAGAAGCCGGCGATCTCTCACGACGGTTGCGAATGTACACTCTGCAAGTGATGTCGCTGCGAGAATACATTGCTATTGAGCGTGGAATAGAAATCCCTGTTTACTCTTTGGAAGACATATTGAATGATTCAATCAATATTGCGTCCCGCATAGCCGAACAGATGACCATACAGCCGTATTTTGAGACATATCTTCAGTATGGTTGCTATCCGTTCTATAAGGAAGAAGGTGACGGGTTCGAACAGCGATTGCAAGAAACCATTTGGCTTGTTTTGGAACGCGACTGGCCTGCTGTAGAAGAAGTAAATTATGCAACCATTCAAAAGACAAAGCGATTATTGATGGTATTAGCAGAAGCTGTTCCGCTGACTCCCAATATGACAGAACTCTTTGCAGCTGTGGAAACTAATAGGGAAGGAGGATTACGCATGTTGTATATATTAGAGAAAGCAGGATTGTTAGCTTTGCTCTCGCACCAACCGAGGTCAGTAGGAGTACTGCGTAAGCCTGATAAGATATATTTGGGAAATGCCAATTTGATGAATGTACTTAGTCCAAATCCAAATATCGGTACTATTCGTGAAACGTTCTTCTACAACCAACTGAATGCGGCAGGGAACGAAGTACTTCTTTCTCCCAAAGGAGACTTTGTGGTCAATAGAAAATACACCGTGGAAGTCGGTGGACCATCCAAAACTTTCAAACAAATCCGAAACATAGAGCATAGTTATCTTGCGGTTGATAATACTCCTATTGGGGATGTCAATCGTATTCCACTTTGGTTATTCGGATTTATTTACTAACAAGGCTATTTCAAGGGAAACATACTAACTACTTTTCTCCGCCACGAATCTCTGACGCTGAGACGCCGAGGTTCTGGCGGATGTAACGGCTCAGATAAGCCGTGGAGGAGAAATCGAAACGGAAAGCTATCTCTGCGAGCGTCAGACAGCGGTCACGGAGAAGTCGCGCCAACTCTACAGAGGTATAGCGGTTGATCCAGTAAGCCGCTCCGCAGCCGCTGATAGATTTGCAGGTCTCAGAGAGGTATTTGGGCGTGACACAGAGGCGGTCGGCATAATACGCGATGTCGCGATGCGTGCGGTAGTCGCCGCGCTCTAACATGTCAATGAAACGGTTCATGAGGTGCGCGTTCTGATGACTCAGGTCGTTCTTCTCATCGTATATATGCGCATGAAAATCAAAGAAATCGATAATCATGCTCTGCACGGCATTGAGCGTCAGATCCAAGTAGAATCGGTGGTCTGTTTCCGCGCAACGCGCGCGCACGTATTCCATGTTCTCTCTGCACCGCGCCTGCTGCCGCGGGTTGAGGTGCATCACAGGGTCGTTGAAGAGCATCATGTGTCCGCGCGTGCCGTAGTTGCTGAGCGGCATTGCCATCTGTATAAACTCCGGCGTGACATATATGATTATCGTCCGAAAATCGTCGCTTGTATCTGCTATCTGTGCATTCTCGCTACGCTGTATGATGATACAGTCGCCTGCCTGCAAGGGATGCGCCACACCGTTGAACAGCAGAGTTGCCGTACCTTGCAAACAGAGCGCGTGCGTCAGATAACCTGTGTGGGCGAGTTGCAAATCGGTGGATAATATGTCGGCAAATTCAATCGGCTGCATCGCTATTCTAAAGGGCACATCTAAATTATTCTACTTCCTGCAATGCCCCTGTTACGGAGTCGATGATGAAGCCGCGGACTATCACATCTTTAGGCATTAGCGGATGCGATAGAATGGTTTTTACGGTTGTGCGAACCGACGCTTCCGTATCATGAAACCCTTCGAGCCAGTGATTGAGGTCAATGCCGCACTCACGGATGGTGTCCAGTGTATTGTCGGAAATGCCACGTGCCTTCATCTCATCATAGAAATGGCTATAGCTCATGTGGCATGCACCGCATTGGCTATGTGCCACCACCATGACCTCCTGCACACCGAGTTCATAGACAGCCACAATAAGACTGCGCATGGCTGAGTCGAAAGGTGAGAGAATCAGTCCGCCGGCATTCTTGATGATTTTAGCATCGCCGTTTTTCAGTCCCAGCGCTGCCGGGAGCAACTCTGTCAGACGAGTATCCATACAAGTCAGCACTGCCAATTTCTTGTCAGGGTATTTATCTGTTACGTATGGCTCGTAACACTTCTGCTCTACAAATGAGCCATTATAAGCAATAATTTGATCTATCATATTGTCAACCATTTATAGCAAATCAGTTTGCATTGCCATCTACATTCAGAATTTGTCGTCAGCAAAAAACACATCCCGAAAATAGTGCGCAAAATTACAAATAATATGCTCAATATGCAATAGTTGCAAATAAAAATCACAACAAACGTATCAAAAAAACAGGGTGTGCCATATTTTTGACACACCCTATTTTCTATTAATTATTACAACGTACTAATTTATAGCCAACTTTGGGCTGATTAGTTGATTTCAGCACGTGCGATAGCGTCCTTGTAGTACTTCTGGTTAACGAATACGTCCTCCTTATAAGGATTGATATGACGTTTCTTAGCCTGAACAAGTATATAGCAGAGAGCTACAGCGTTTGTGATGAGTGCGAGAGCTGAGATTACGAGCATAGCTGTTGGGTTGGCAGCAGTTGCGCCGACAGCCTCAACGGTAGTGCCGGTAGCAGCAGCCTCACCGCCGGCAGCAGCATAGATGGCTGTAACGGTGTCGATGCCATTGACATACTGAACGGGGAGCACAGCCCACTTGAATGCCTGGAAACCATCTTTGAAAGTCTCTTGGAAGAGTGGGAATACCTGAGCAAACATACACCAGATAGCCAAGGTATTAGCGCGGTTCTGAATCCATCCGCCACGGTTCCAAAGAAGAGCAGCTACGGTAGGAGCAAGCAGCAGAGCGATACCGCAATACCAGCTGTGAGTAGGCAAGCAGTTGTAGGTGTAAGCGAAGTTCCAGATATCATAAACGAGGATGTAAACCCATGTCATATCAGCCCAAATCATATCCTTGCGATCTTTCGACGGATATACGTTCCACCAAGCGGTCATACAGAAGATATTGAGCAAACCTGCAACGCCGTTGAACACATTGTGCCAGCCACCATAGAGCCAAACGCCTTCAGACGAAAGCCACCACTTGTTCCAACCCATAATAGCCGACTCGAAGTCAGAGCAAACAGCAATAAGGATGTTGATAGCCACGATGATGAACGGGAAAGGTTTGAACCAGCGCTTTGCGCCGATACCCCACTCGTACTTAATCATCATAAAGCCGATACAGCCTGTCAGAGCTGCATAAAGTTTAGCATAGTGGAACCAGCCGTTCATGTAGATATGAGTCTGGTTCTGCAAAGCCCACTCGGCACCCATGCGAGCGCCAACGGCAATAGCCACAAAATAAACTGTCAGTGCCAGAGGAATGGCAAAGAAGGTGATTGCACCACCTAACTTGGTGCGACGTGCAAACTCGTTGAACAATATCAGTCCGACAAGCACTGCAAGTAACATGCCCCATTGGGCAAGGGCATTAGCCCCATAAACTTGAAAGAACATAAGTTAATTGTGTTTTGTTATTATTTTGGTTGTTTGGTTTATTTAGTCAGGCATGGGCTAATCGGCGCTCAGAGACAAAGCACCAAGCAGCCCATACCAAAGTGACTACGACAGAAATTGGCAGTCCCACGGTGAGCATCTCGCGCAGCATTACCGCTCCCCCACCCTCTGTTTGTAGTGCGGTGAAGAACGGGAAAAGCCATGTCAGCTCTCCGTTGATGATGTGATCTACAATGAGCATTACTGAGCCACCCCAAAGCATTTTCTCAAGGGTTGGCAGGTTGCGGCCTAAGAAAGAATCGGGTGCGGCCGCATGTTTGCGATAAACGGTGGTAGCTATCGCTTGAGTGAGAGGTACTAAAAAACAAGCCATATTATTTTTGATTTTTTATTTCTGATTGCTTATTGATTTCTGATTGTTTATTATCAGAATACTAAGTTTTTACTTCTATTTGTTTTATTTCGACTTCCCTGCCGCTGAGCAGCCATGTTCTTGTGCTCCCGCAATGAGGGCAAGTCTTGCCATGCTTGACGGTAGGATAGTCGCTTGAGCAGTTGTCGCAATGCGTCACAGCAGGCACGGTCTCTATCTTGAGTTCGCATCCCCTGAGCATATCTTCCTTATCTGCAGCCCAGCGCCAGCAGTCGGTCAGATACTCAGGCACTATCGTCGATACTTCGCCGATGTTCATGACGACAGCTGAGACATGCTCCACGCCGTTCTCCTTGGCTGCTTGCTTAACATCGCGAATGATATAAAAGACTATTCCGAGTTCGTGCATTACTTCTTCGGTTTCAGACCGTTGATGACAATCTTTCCCGCGCGCTTGAACATATAGGGCAATATGGCGCTGAACTTCTGCTCGGAAGTTACCATGTGTGATGCTTCCGGATTCTCGCGGAACAAGTGGATAGCATCGAAGGCACATTTGGTGGTACATATACCGCAGCCGATGCAGCGGTTCTGGTCAACCACCGAGGCACCGCAACCAAGACAGCGTGCTGTTTCTTTTCTGACCTGCTCCTCGGTGAGTGTGCCGTGATACTCGGTAAACTTGCTCTGCTGCTCAGTGTCGGCAGCTTGTTGGCGCGAGCTGTTGTCATACGACTCCACGACGATATCTTTCTTATTGAGCTCAATGAAATCGCGCCGGTTGCGTCCGATAGTCATGTGACCATGCTGGACGAATCGGTGTAGCGACTCGGCGGCCTCTTTGCCCGCTGCTATGGCATCGATGGCAAACTTAGGACCTGTGAACACGTCGCCTCCGACAAAGATATCGGGCTCAGCTGTCTGATAGGTTAGTTTGTCGGCTATAGGATATACGCCACGCAGGAACTCAACCTTTGTGTCTTTCAAGAGGTCTTTGAGCACAACAGTCTGACCAATAGCGAAAATCACCATATCTGCATCGAGCGTGAGCAGGTCGTTCTCATCGTACTCTGGTGCAAACTTATGTTCGGCATTGAATACTGACGTACAGCGCTTGAATACTATTCCGCTCACCTTACCGTCGCCGAGCACCTCTTTAGGTCCCCATCCGGGGTTAATGACAACGCCATCCTCGCGTGCTTCTCGACGTTCCTGTTTGGATGCCGGCATTATGTCCTCAGTCTCAAGTGAGAGCATGGTCACCTGAGAAGCGCCGCTACGCAATGCGACACGAGCGGCATCGATGGCGACATTGCCGCCACCTACGACCACCACTTTCTTAGAGGTCAGACCGCTTGCGCTGCCGGAAAGCTGACCGCAGTTGGCATTGTGAAGGAAGTCGATAGCGGTGGTAGTGCCATCGAGAGTCTCGCCCTTGATACCGGGCAAACGTCCACCCTGGCAACCGATTGCCACGTAGAAACCCTTGTAGCCCTGCTCCCGCAGTTGCTGCAAAGTTACGTCTTTTCCGACTTCAACACCGCATTTTATCTCAACGCCTATCCCACGCATGATATCTATTTCGGCGTCAATCACTTCTTTTTGAAGCTTATATGACGGGATACCATAGCGAAGCATGCCACCTGGCTGTTCGTTCTTCTCGAACACGGTGGGCTTATAGCCTGCTACTGCAAGATAATAGGCGCAACTCAGACCGGCGGGACCGCCACCGATGATAGCTATCTTCTCGTCCCAATGGTCAACAACAGATGATGCTATATTGATTTCAGGCACGAAGCGCGTATCTGCTTTCAGGTCTTGCTCAGCAATGAATTTCTTAACGGCATCAATAGCTACAGGGTTGTCGATGGTACCACGTGTGCAGGCGTCCTCACAACGACGGTTGCATATACGTCCGCAGACAGCAGGGAAGGGGTTCTCACGCTTGATAAGTTCGAGTGCCTCACGATACTTGCCCTCGGCAGCTTTTTTGAGATAACCTTGCACGGCTATATGCGCCGGGCATGCGGTCTTGCAGGGTGAGGTACCTGTAGGGTAGCAGTTGATACGATTCTTGTCGCGATAGTCCTCGGTCCATTTCTCAGGTCCCCACTTAGTAGCATCAGGCAACTCTTGCTTGGGGTACTCAATCTGCCCTTTCGAGGTGCATAGTTTCTGTCCGAGTTTGACAGCCCCTGCCGGACAATATTCAACGCATCTGCCGCATGCAACGCAGTTCTTAGGATCGACCTTAGCCACGTATGCACTACGCGACATATTAGGAGTATTGAACAGCTGTGAGGTACGCAGTGCATTGCATATCTTGACGTTGCAGTTGCATATAGCGAAAATCTTACCTTCACCGTCGATGTTGGTTATCTGATGTACGAAACCGTTGTCTTCGGCTTTCTTGAGAATTGCCATTGCCTCATCATAGGTGATATAATGCCCGCGATTGGTCTCTACGAGATATTCTGCCATATCGCCCACGCCGATACACCAGTCGCGATAGTCGTCTGCACATCCCTCATCAAGTTTCTTTCTGCCGTAGCGACACGAGCAGATACCTACTGCGAGATGTCCGGCATAGCGCTTGAGCCAGTAAGATATATGTTCAATGTCAGCCGTTTCGTTCTCCATTGAGATAGCCTTCTCAACAGGAATGACATGCATACCTATTCCGGCACCTCCCATAGGCACCATTGGCGTTATCTTCTCAAGCGGCAGGAAAGTCATGCGCTCGAAGAACATGGCAAGCTCAGGGTGCTTGTCCATAAGATAGGTTGACATGTTGGTATATTCGGCACTTCCCGGCACGAACATAGGTACCCAATACTCGCGGTCCTCGAAGTTGTAGGTAGTACCGGGCACAGGTCCGTCTTTAGTATAGCGGTCGCCGTAGTCGAACTCCACCATACCAAAGTTAGCAAGCGTCTGCAGAAGTTCGTCGAACGACTTGTCGTCGGGAGTATAGTGCTTCTTGCGGTTCCATTCCACAAGTTCCTTATACTTATGATGTTCACGCACTTGCAGGAACTTCTTAGAGAGCATATCGAGAAGCAGGTCGAGCGATGCCTCACGAGTTACGGCGTCCATCTCGTCCTCGAAGATACAAGCCAAGCCCCAGTACTCAGGAGCATCGGTGGTCATCTTCAACTTACCCGGAACGCGGTCGGTCACTTGCTGCACAAAACGGAGCAATTTAGGATTAGGATTTTTGTCGCCTTTGTGCTTAGGGACAAACTTTTTTGACATTTCAGGCATGGTATTATGAATTTAATTGGTTTCTAAAAAACAGTTATATATAATCATCTACATTTCAATTGATTACAGAGTCGTCACTTGCTCTTCACTCAATCTTCACCCGATGGTAACAGGAACAAAGTGCGGTTAAGGCAGTATAATACAGCAAGTTAGAAAGAATTTTAACACAGTTTTAATATATCACTCTAATTCTTTGAGGAATAAGAAGTTGCTTATCAGGTTTTGCTCGAAATTGAGAGCATAGCGGCTAAATACGGGCTCGTCATTGCCCTTTTTGCGTTGTTTGAGTGTCTTTTCGCGGTCGATAGCATCGAAACACAAGAGTCTGTCGTCGTCGGCGACAACATATACATTATCGTTGTCAGATTGTGGTCCGCGTTTGCGTTCTGACATCTTCACGCTCGTCCAATCAGCCACATACACTTCTTTCACCTCGTCTATCTTGTCGCTGCTGAGCGGGAGGATACCTTTTTTCTTTTGCTGTTTTGCTGCATTGGCAGTGTTCGTCATCTTTTCAACATACTCGTCGCTTAGTCGGAAGTACTCTTCTACCGTCATATCAAGATAAACGGCATAGAAGAAAGTAGGTTTGCCTCCCTCGTAAATATCTCGTGCGATGCCCAGCAGGTCAATCTGTAGGAAGTCGCTCTGCTGCTCCATCTTCTCATTTAGATAGTCTCTACTTACTCTGATGGCAGCCGGCAGTCCGTCAAGAATGCAGCCTTTTTCGATATAGTCGATGGTCATCTTGCTCTGATATCCATCGGCGAAATACTCTTTATTGTCCATCTGGAGTCTGGTTGCCAAACTTGCCGTCACTCCGTTTTTTGCCACCGTAGCATCGCTACCGCGCTTAGGCATAAGCAGATATCCTCGTTTTTCGCCATTACGAGGGAGAAATACGAGTGCGTTTATACCGATATGGTTGGACATCTTCGACAAGGCGAGCGGTGTCAGTCGTGCGGTGTTCTCAAAAATACGACGGATAGTCACTTCGGGCTTGATGTGGTAGTCTAAAGCACGGTTGGTCAGCAGGTGCGCAAGATAGGTGCTGCGCATGGTATGTATGACAGCAGTGCGGGGGTACTCTTTTGTCGGGGCTGTAAAACCGCAAAGACGGACAGTGCGACTGTGTATGCTTTTGCTTTTGGTATGTGCCTCTACGAGATCGAAATACTGCTGTTTGATGAACGAGTCGAGCTCGAAGTTGCGATTGGGATCATCGTCAATCTCGAGTTTGTCGTAATCGGCTTTTCTGAGCAGTACGTCGCAATAGACGATAAATCGGCTATCGTTGAGTGTAAATCGGTGCAGGTATTCTGTTCCGTACTGCTTCCACTGGTCGCTGTTGCGATAATTGACTTTTATCTGATCCTCGCGGCGGTGCGCCAATACGGAAGTCACCTTAATCAAGACATAGCCTCCTGCCACTGCCACCACCGATGCCAACAGGTTAATGATCAGGTCACCTATGCCTTCAAGAAACTTACTTGGCCCTTTGATATATACATACTTGCCTGTGAGATACAGCAAAAAGGCTACGAAAAGGATATTTATTATTCTGAGCACCCAGAACCAGAAAGGTCTTGTGTTTCTCAGATTAACGATCCAGCGATAAAATGCAGTCTCCATATTCAACTCAGAATTATTATTTATCCACTTTCTTAATTCTTGCCTTTCTCCAACAATTCATAGATTGAACGCAGCGCCTGCTCTGTAGGCTGATGCTGAGGATATAGTCTGTAGAAATTGCTATAATGCGCAGTAAGTCGGTCGGGCTCAGCGGACTGAAACAACAGTTTTCCGTCGCAACATACTGCCTGAAGGCTGCTATCAAGCAGATATTCATGCCCATCGGCTTGGATAAGGTATTGCTTGCTGCCGGTGTCGGTCGTCCAGCGGATATCGATAGAGAGGGCTGTCGTATCAGCCATTGCCCTGAATACAGTTTTCACAGGCAAGCAGGTGAGAGTATCTTTCTCGTGGCAGATGCTGACTTTGCTGACAGTGGTGAGATTGACAAACCTTGAGAGCAGTGCTAAGGCATTAGGTCCGCTATCGAGCCAAGCGCCTCCGAGCGAGAGTCGGTCGGCGAGTATGCTGCCGTCGGCACTCAGATAAGGGTCGGAGAGCTGAATGTAGATTTGGTCAATGCTGCTGAGTCTTATATTCTGCTCGAACCAAAGCACCTCTTCGCCATAAATGCTATGGCAGATGGCGGTGCATTTGCTTGCCGCCTCAGTAGTAAGAAACCATTCGCAACCGTCAGCGCTGTCAGAAAGCGGTTTTTCGACAAACACATGAAGCCCGCGCTGAACACATCGCTTTGCTATTTGGACATGCGACTGCGGTGGAGTGGCGATTACTGCGGCATCGGGACAAACCGAAGATATGAGTTCGTCGAAGTCGGTAGAGAACGGCAGATCCGCATATAACAAATCAGCGGCGCGCTCCCTATTAAGGTCGCACACGCCGCATAATTCATATCTGTCTGACGCCATCAATGCCTGAGCATGATGACGTGCTATCTGTCCCAAACCTATCAGTATGACTCTTAGCTTTTCCAACTCGCCGTTCTATTTATCTCGGGTATCTATGTTTTTCGGCTATGCCTTTTATTTTTTCCATTCGCGAACCTGCCCGAGCAGCCAATCGGCAAAAGCGTCGATACCTTCGCCCGTCTTAGCGCAGACGGGAATGACCGTAGCTTTGGGGTTGCGCATCTTGATATACTCCTTGCACTTGTCAAGGTCGAAGTCGAAATAAGGCATGACGTCCATCTTATTGATGACCACCACGTCGCACACAGAGAACATTAGCGGATACTTGAGCGGTTTGTCGTGTCCTTCGGGCACCGACAGAATCATGGCATTGCGCACGGCACCGGTGTCGAACTCGGCCGGACACACCAGATTGCCGACGTTTTCGAGTATGACCAAATCGACATCGTCAAGAGGCGTATTGTCAAGCCCTTGACGAGTCATCTCGGCATCAAGGTGGCACATGCCACCCGTATGAAGTTGTATTGATGGGATACCTGTGGCTGACTTGATTTTGACAGCATCTACATCGCTGTCGATATCAGCCTCCATCACCGCTATTCGGATTTTGTCTTTGAGGCGGTTGATGGTTTGTATGAGAGTTGTCGTTTTTCCACTACCGGGAGCCGACATCAAATTCAGCAGATACACTCCGCGACTTTTCAGTTCGGCGCGAAGCAGGTCAGCGTCACGGTCGTTATTCTCGAAGATACTCTTCTTGATTTCAATGACTTTAACTTCGTCCATAAGTGTCACAAATATGGTATTTTTATTAAGGCGCACAAAGGTAATTCTTTTTATTGAATTACGCAAATAGATTTTCGGCACCTTTTATATCAGACAAGATGATGTCCGATTAACAAAAATCATCTCTCGAATAGTTTGAGCAGGCGCAATTTGGTCTTGCCAGCCTCGCCGGAATATGGGTGTTCGCGGAGCGAGAGGTTGAACCAACGGCTGCCTTTGAGCACTGTCTGTGGATGAGTAAACTCGCGAAAGCCCCATTCACCGTGGTAGGCTCCCATACCTGAATGTCCCGTCCCGTTGAACGGCACACCTTTGACCATCATGTGAATACATACCTCATTGATGCATCCGCCGCCGAACTGCTGGGTCTGCATAACCCGATTCGCCCAACGCATATCTTTAGTGAACAGATACAAGGCAAGCGGATGTTCGCGGTCGGCAATGACCTCCATCAGTTGGTCAACCTCTGCATCTTTATATGGCACCACCGGCAGCAGCGGACAAAAGAGTTCGTGCATGACGATATGCTCGCTAATATCTACGGGACAGATAATGGTAGGTGCAAATTTGCGCGTGGCGGAGTTGCCTACCCCACCGAAGACTATCCGGTCACTATACTGCATGGCAAGTTTGGCACACTTGTCATAGGCAGCCTCAGTGATAAGCTTGGGGTACTCAGGATTCAGCTCAGCATGTTCGCCAATCTGCCTAAGGAAGGCTTGTTTGAGTTCTTCAAGGAAGGGTTCCAACACTTCCTCTGCCACAGCCACCTGATTGATATTGATACAGATCTGCCCTGCATTGGTGAGTTTGAAGAAAGCTATCTTGCGTGCAGCATCACGAAGGTCGGCATCCTTGCGAATGACGCACCAGTTGCCGGTCTCGCCGCCGAGTTCAAGAGCCACGGGAGTAAGATTACGGGCAGCCTCGGCAAGTACATGCTTACCCACTTCGGGCGAACCGGTGTAGAAGATTTTATCGAATCGCTGTGCCAGACACATATCCGCCACATCGTGTCCGCCATCTATGAGCGTTATATATTCCGGCGGAAAGAGGCCGGCAAAAAAACGCTTTAGCACCGCCGTACATGCTGCCGACTTAGAACTTGATTTCACGACCACCGTATTCCCACCGCTCATAGCAGCAGCCACCACACCGATAGTCAGCAGTATGGGGAAATTGAACGGACTGATGACAAGCGTCACACCGTATGGCATCTTATACACCTTAGTGATGAGACTCGGGAAACACATAAGTCCGCTAAAATGCCGCTCTGGTCGCGCCCAACGGCGAAGCCCGCTGAGCATCTCGTTAATCTCCACAATAATGGGTCCGACATCGCAAAGGTAGGCTTCCACTTCACTACGTCCCAAATCCTCAGCAAGCGCAGCAGCAAACTCGTCGGCATGCTCTATCACCGCCGCTTTGAGCTTTTTTAGCTGCTTCTTACGCCACTCGACCGGCAGAGTCTCACCCGTTCGGAAGAACAGGCGCTGAGCTGCCACAATCTGCTGAATATCCTGCTCAGAATAATTTGCTTTCATTGTAACTTAACTTTTTATACGACAGATAATTCGTTGATTATCTTTTGTGGACAGTTTAATTAGTAATTCAAGTTTCGCAAGTTATAAAGCATTGTGTCGCAGCCCGCAAAACCATTCTCGTTTCTATAAGCGAGGCAATTGCATTGCCGTGCCCCACACCGTCCTCCTCCGTGAGACGAGTCAAAGCCTCGTCTCTACCCTCCTTCATGAGACGAGTCAAAGCCTCGTCTCTACACCCCTTCATGAGACGAGTCAAAGCCTCGTCTCTACCCTCCTTCATGAGACGAGTCAAAGCCTCGTCTCTACACCCCTTCATGAGACGAGTCAAAGCCTCGTCTCTACCCTCCTTCATGAGACGAGTCAAAGCCTC
>CAMHGK010000029.1 GCA_946184695.1 uncultured Bacteroidales bacterium
TTTTATTGTTGACCTATATAAATAATTTTTGGATAATTTTGGGTAATTTTGGACGTATAAAAAAATCAACTTCGATTTTTGACACACTCTCCTATTGTTGAGATGTAATTCTTGCAATGGTTAAGAGACGCTTTATAAAGCGTCTCTACGCGTAGCGGCTAACAAATGCATAATTCTCAATTGTCATTTGTAAATTGTAAAAAATCCCCACATGCCAAAATCGGAAATGATTTGATTATTTGCAACTTACTTAAAAGTAAATTCCCACATTTTTATTTTCCCGAATTACTTGTTTACAGCATGTTGCACGGTTTAATCTCCCACGGATTATTCGGAATTATTACGAATAAGTTCACCGCTACGTGTAGAGACGGTATATATACCGTCTCTACTCATATTAGCAGCATCGTCTCAAGATTCTTTATACCGGGCAATTCACTACCCGAAGCAATCGTTCGGAACGCAGTGGTGATAAGAATTCTCAAATCTCAATTATCCATTCTCATAGGCAAAATCGTTCAACACCATGCAAAATCGTTCATTTGTAGGGTAGTATTTGTGAGGTCGAAAAAAATGTATTACTTTTGTGGCGATATTTATCGAAACCGTTTCACTCAAAGACCGCTCCCCTACAGAACAAAGACCGCTCCGCTACAGAACAAAGACCGCTCCGCTACAGAAGTTAGAAATAGGTTGCTATCCGCATGGTCCATTCTCAATTCTCCATTGTCAATCATAAATCAACATACGTGCATTATGAAGAAACTGATTTTATTTGTAGCACTCGCATGGCTTGCGCTAACGGCAATGGCTATCGACTACACCGTACAAAATCTGCCTGACCCCAAGCTCACTTGCGCCGACTGCTTCGTATGCAACCCCGACGCCATACTCAGCCCCGAGACAGAACAAGCCATCAACGAAAACTGCCGGATGCTCAAGCAGTATTCAAATGCCGAACTTGCTGTTGTGGCCATTAACGCTTTCGACGAATGGAAATACGGCGACGCGTTCAATTTCGCACAGTCGCTCTTCAATACATGGGGTATCGGCGACAAAGAGAACAACGCCGGCGTGCTCGTACTGTTCGCTCTGCAGTCCCGCGACATACGCATTCATACCGGCGGCGGACTCGAAGGACTTCTGCCCGATATCGTCTGCGATGAGATAATCGAAAACAATATACAATACCTCTCCGACGGCGACTACGACTCCGGCCTGCAGCTCATTGTCAATGATATAATTCAAAATCTGATAACCGACGAAGCACGAGCAGAGCTGATGTTAGGCTACAAGCCTCAATCCACCGAATACATCACTGACACCTCGTGGTATTTCTATATCGCCATCTTGCTCGTCATGCTCCTCTCCGTTTTCGCCTACCGCAAATGGAACGATCCTAAGATCAACGGACGACAGAAACTCATGGAGAACACCGAGTTGCCTCAGTCCGCTATGGGGTGCCTCAGCTTTCTCTTCCCTTTGCCCATGCTACTGCTGTGGGTGTATTTCATGTTAAAGCGCAAGAAAATACGCACCGAACCATACGTCTGCCCCAATTGCAAATCGAGGATGAAGCTCCTCGGACTGCCCGACAGGAATATCTACCTCACGCCACAGCAGCAAACCGAGGAGAAACTCTTTTCTGCCGACTACGACGTCTGGATGTGCCCCGCATGCGCCGCTACTCATGTCGAAACGTACAAGGGGCAAAAGTATAGTAAGTATAAAGAGTGCCCGCATTGCCATGCGCGTGCCGAACAATACGATAGTTTAACAACTCTCGTTGAGGCTACCACCACCTCTACCGGCAAGCGCTTGATGAGATATAAATGTGCCCACTGCGGCAATGTCCGCGAAGAGATACGCATCATACCGATCGTTGTTCCCCCGTCGAGCAGTCGCAGCTCATACGGTGGTAGCAGTCGCTCATACGGCGGCAGCAGCCGCAGCTCAGGAGGTAGCTGGGGCGGAGGAAGAAGCTTCGGCGGCGGAGCCGGCAGAAAATTCTAATTGAGAATGTATAATTGATAATTAGTCATTAAAACATGCAACATGCAACAATAAAACAATAAATCATTAAATCAATAAAACAATAAAACATTAAAACCTATGTCAAAGAAACTTTTATCTACCATCTTAATTATTGGTGGTATCGCACTCTTAGTAGTGTGGATGATCGGACGCTACAACACTATGGTTGTTGAGCAGGAAAACGTAGAGAACGCTTGGGGACAAGTGGAAAACCAGTATCAGCGCCGTAATGACCTCATACCGCAGCTCGTCGGCTCTGTTGAAGGCTATATGATTCACGAGTCGCAGACCCTCACCGATGTTATTAACGCACGTGCCAAAGCCACTCAGGTGACTATCGACCCCTCTAACATGTCCGACGCACAACTCAAAGCCTTCCAGCAGACGCAAGGCGAACTGTCAAGTGCACTGAGCCGACTCATGGTCAGCATCGAACGCTACCCCGAACTCAAGGCCGACTCGCACGTGTCGAAACTCATGGCCGACATCGAAGGCACCGAGAACCGCATAGCCGTCGCTCGTAACGCTTTCAACGACGCCGCTAAAACCTACAACACCTACATCCGTAAGTTCCCTAACAACATCATCGCTTCAATGTTCAGCTTCGAGCGCAAACCCTACTTCGAAGCTGAAGAAGGCGCCAAGACCGCACCCAAAGTCGATTTCTCCGGCTTAAAACACAAGACGGAGTAATGCATTATGCATTATGAATTATGAATTAATTGAGATTATGGCCCCCGTGGGGTGCTACGAGAGTCTGGCTGCCGCTATCAATGCGGGAGCCGACTCTGTATATTTCGGTATCGAACACCTCAACATGCGTTCCCGCTCATCGGTCAACTTCACCACGGGCGACCTGCATGAGATAGTAAGGCGATGCCGAGAGGCGGGAGTCAGGACATACCTCACCCTCAATACCGTCATCTATCCGGAAGACATACCTCTCATGCGCGAGATAGTGGACAATGCCCGTGAAGCAGGAGTCAGTGCTATCATCGCATCCGATATTGCCGTCATGAAGTATGCCAACGAGCAGGGGGTGGAGGTTCACCTCTCTACGCAACTCAATATCGCCAACACCGAGGCTCTCAGGTTCTATGCACAGTTTGCCGATGTGGCAGTACTCGCACGCGAACTCAACATGGAGCAGGTGAAAAGCATACATCGCGATATTGTCGAGCAAGATATACGCGGGCACTCCGGCAAACAGATGCGTATCGAGATGTTCTGCCACGGCGCACTCTGTATGGCGGTGAGTGGCAAGTGCTACCTCAGTCTCAATAACTACGGTATGTCCGCCAACCGTGGAGCATGCGTGCAGATTTGCCGACGCGGATATACTGTGCGCGACCGCGAGACAGGTATGGAACTCGATATCGACAACCAGTATATCATGTCGCCAAAAGACCTCAAGACCATTCATTTCCTCAACAAGATGCTCGACGCCGGTGTTAGCGTTCTCAAGATCGAAGGCAGAGCTCGCGGACCCGAATACGTCAAGACCGTTGTGGAGTGCTACCGCGAGGCGGTAGATGCCTACAGGCGAGGCGAGTACTCCAAGCCAGGCATTGAGGACAAGATACGCGGCTGGGACGAGCGACTCGCTACCGTATTCAACCGCGGCTTCTGGGATGGCTACTACCAGGGACAGCGACTCGGGGAATGGTCGCACGTCTATGGCTCCAATGCTACGCGCCACAAGGTCTATGTGGGCAAGTGTACCAACTTCTTCAAGAATATCATGGTGGCTGAGTTTCAGGCAGAGGCTGCCGAGGTTAAGAAAGGCGAACTGATACTCATCACCGGCGAGACAACCGGCGCTGTCGAGGTGATGCCCGACGAGCTCAGAGTGGGGCACCCCGTGGCTCAGCCCGTAGAAGTGGTACGGCAAGGAGAACTCTTCTCCGTCAAGATGAGCGAGGTGTGCCGACGCGGAGATAAACTCTATATACTGCGCAATGTACAATAGACAATAGTCAATTGAACAATTACGCATTGGTCAGCCGCTACGCGTAGAGACGCTTTATAAAGCGTCTCTCACGTTCATTGCAAGAATGACATTCCGACAATCTTGAGAGACGGTATATATACCGTCTCTACTCATATTTACTGCATTGTCTCTACTCATATTTACTGCATTGTCTCTACTCATATTTACTGCATTGTCCCTGCTCATATTAGCAGCATCGTCACAAGGTTCTTGATATCGGTCCATTCTCCACGCGAAGCAATCGTTCGGAACGCAGCGGGGATAAGAATTCTCTATTCTCATTTATGCATTGATTTTCCCCTCTCTTTTGTTGGTAAAAACAAACAATGGATGCCTAATACGCCCATATTTGCCTAAAAAATTACTGATAATTTTGCCGTTAATAAATAAATACATAAATTTGCAGTGATTTTTGGGTGAAGTCGATTTACACCAAGAATGTCAACCAAAAATTTAGTGATATTGGCGCGTCCGTCTGTTTTGCAAGTGACTTTTGCACTTGTCTGTGCACGCGGACAGCAAGCGGTATTAAAAGATGGCTGAAAGATATGTTATACAGCAAGTTGTAGATGGCTTGTTGTTGTTTTTGTGGGATGACTTTGAGCTGTTGTAATTCATACTATTCTTTCTCTGGCGGAGGCTCAATCAAAGACTCCGTTGAGGTGGTGCGTCGCTACGCTAAGTTAGCGATGCAGTATCTCGAATTTACCCCCCCCATATATACTGATAATCAATCAGTTACAAGATTGGTATCGGTCCGTTGTCCGGCAATTGGCAGTTTGTCGGACGGCTTTTGTTGTGCTCATGCGGCGTAGCCGTATGGCGGCTTTGTGTATGGGGAGAACCGGCAAATGATTCGGGAATGAATGTTACACGGATTCGACTGACAGTTATTTGTATAGAGCAGAATTTTTTGGCACATCAAACCCGACAAAACACCCCTATATTTATGCATCTGCAACGCATATTCATAACCTACGCCTTTGCATCGTTGGCCTTGATATTGTCAGCTCATCAGCTGTCGGGCAGCGCCGTGGAGGCCGACTATGCTTCTGCTGAGCGATTGCCCGAGCCTGACCGTCTTGCAGACGATTTTGTGCATGTGGGGCTTGTTGTGGCGGAGCCGGGAGATGTGTTGTATTCCATACTCGGGCATGCCTGTTTGCATCTGAGTTGTCCGTATTATGATATTGACTACATATACAGTTACGAGAGTGAGAATGTGCGAGGTAAGGTGGTGCGTTTTCTGCTTAATGACCTAAAAATGGGAATGTATTATTTGGCTCCTGAAGAGTATTTGGATGATAATATTCAAGAGGGGCGCGGCGTTGTTGAGTACCCGCTCAATTTACCCGCTGAGGTCGAGACTGAGCTTTGGCGAGTGCTCGACACGAAAGTTGAGGAAGGCAAGAATTTGGATTATGACTATATTAAACGGGGGTGCACGATATCAATAGTTCACAACTTGGACCTTGCGGTGGCAGCAGCTAACCGCTTGCATGCGGAGCCGGTATATACGCTCAGATACCCCAAATGGAATACCGGATTCGACCGTACACTGCGTGAAATAGTATATGACAATGCCCCTAAAGGCTGGCAACTGTTTTACGCTATGACCATTGTTGGCGGTCAGGTGGACAACCCGCACCTCAAGAAGAAAGACAAGCTGATTATTCCGTCCGACCTTGTGAGGACATGGAAGCAAACGACGCTAAATGGCATGCCGCTGATAACCGATGAGCCCGATGAGCTGCTGCCTATGGAGCACAGATACCAAGGTGATGTGTTTACGCCTTTACATGCTTCCCTCATCGTTCTGCTGCTTGCCATTATTGGTCTATTTTGGCAGAAACCGTATATTGATTGGTGCATCCTCAGTTTGCAGACCGCTTTTGGTTGCCTGATGGCGTGGCTTCTTGTGATGCCGATAGCCGGTTCGGAGTGGAGCTGGCTCATCATACCCTTCAATCCGTTGCCGGCGATATGCTGGAGATGGAGACGCCAATGGGCACTGCCGTATGCTATTATGATTGCAATATGGTGTATTGGTATGCTTTTGGCACCACACCGTTTGGTAGAATATGCCCATTTAGTCCTGGCAGTAAGTTTTGCTTTGGTTTTAGTCAAGCAGACCCCGACTGTCAAAGGGCAAACTAATTAACGGTGAATTTTTAGAAGTGCCCTTAACAAATGAGAATAATAAAAAATATCAGAGATATGAAAAATCGTTCATTTAACGTATTGCTGTGTTTGGCAATAGTAATGATTTTTTTAGGTACAAACAAAGTCTTTGCCGGTTCGGCCTACACTGATGGTCGTGCCTATCTGCGTCAAGGTTCACCCCAAAATGCAGGTAAGGTGTATGTAAGCACCAGCTCAACCGCTCCCGCAGCGAGTGCCTACAAGACATGTAACACTGTTCAGGCAAGCGAGACCACCACGCCAAGTGCTTCTGCTCAGGTCGAGGGTGAGAAGAAAAAGACCACCTACCATTTCTTTGCGATAGCTAATGCCGGTTATAAGTTCACAGGTTGGTACACTTCTACCGGTACGCTTGCAACGGCCGACGCCCATTATAGCGGAAGCGTAACATCAGGTACGGCAGGCGCAAGCGACACGCATGCCTACTTGGACATGCATGCCTCGTTCATCAAAATCATTCAGATGAGTTTTATTCGTCCGGAAAACGGCTCATTCACTATCAACCATAACGGTTCAGAGGTGGCTAACTATGCCTCTTTCAGTGTGGACGGAACAGTAAAACTGACTGCCCTTCCTGCCGATGGCTATAAGTTGCGCGGCTGGTACACCACTACCAACGGGGGCGCAACGAAGAACTATTTCGCGTTCTCAAATACATGTGAGCCGAACTTCACAAGCAACGTCACCATAGGTGCTGAGTTCGTGCCGGATGATGGCAAGGCTACTTTCTGGATTAAGGGCACATCAAAGATATACAATAACTTGGGCGATGCCAACACTAATGCCTCGTCGGGTCAGATTATCGTTGCAGTGAGCGACGGCGTAGTGGGTGCCGGATCGTACAGCATCAAAAGCGGTGTCACCCTGCTTATTCCTTACAACGAGACATTCAACCTTATGACCACGCCTAAGGTGCAGCACTATACTTCTGCAGGTGCAGCTCCGGCGCTGTCAAGCTTCCGCAAACTGACATTAGCGGAAGGTGCAGTAATCAATGTGAGCGGAAACATCTGTATCGGTGGTCAGCAAACGGCAGTGAACGGCGGTAACCCTACCTCGCAAGTTTGCGGACCCGTAGGTGTATTGGACCTCTCGCGAGGCGGTACTATCAACCTCCAGAACGGCTCTAACCTCTATGCTTGGGGCTTCGTGAAGGGTCAGGATATGGATCAGGGCAACAACACCGATGCTTCGGGCGTTGGTGTTATCAATGCTGCGTCAGGCGCTACTGTTTGGGAGGACTTCCAATGCGGCGAGTGGCGCGGCGGTACTGCTTCAGAAACCATTTACAACAACAAGGGCAGTTGGAAATTCTTCCCCTTCCAGAGTTATACCATCCAGAATATCGAGGCGCCTGTCAATTATGCCGCAGGCTCGAATCTCAAATGCCATTGGGCAATCTTCGGTAACGGCTCCACGTTTACGGTGCAATTCCCGTTAGTGGCAAGTTCTAACTCCCTTTTCAAATTAGCCTCCGGCGGTACCCTGCGCAAATGGTATGACCCTACAACCGACCGCGTATGCTATGAACTTGGCGGCACGACATCCTTGGATGCGTTGAACCTGAATGTGTTAGGCGAGAATATTTCTTCATCTGACTACAACCTGCCTATACCCGCCAATATGCATATAATCTTGAAATCAGGTAATACACTATCAATAGGCAAACCGATGACAGTGCATGCAGGTGCAGTGGTGGAAGTTAAATCCGGAGCACGGCTCAATGTAAATGCTAAAGTATATATGTACGATGCCGACGACTGGGATACTTACTGTATGTACGCATATTACTACCGCACTTACAATAACCTCACTTCGCATTACAACCGCGGAACGGGAACATCGAAAGCCAATCTTGAAGATGCCAAACTGATAGTGGACGGTACGGTAAGCATTGCTGCACAATGTCTGTATGCTACCGCACACGGAGCCAGCATTATAGGTAACGGCGGAGGGCAATTTATATATAGCTCTCTGCCCGCCAATGCCACTATGACTCAGTGTAAGACGCTGAGCGATGCAGTGACTGTCAATATCCGCTCGGCGAACCTCAAGAATGATAATGATAGTTTCACCAAAGGTATTGCTTCAACTACGTTCAAGAATATCAACGGTCGCTGGTTTACCTCTGCGGCAAGTACCATCAAAGCTGACAAGACCTATGATTTTACCTATATCAAGTCGGGCGATGTGTATGGCACCGCCGGTACTAATACGACGGTGGCGGCATGCTATTCAAAAGACAAGACCGGGCTTGAACTACGCGACAAATGGGCAAACGTGAAAACTAATGCCTGCGATAACTGGTGGGATGGAATAGACGATGGTCATTTGTATAACTGGACGCTCAACAGTGCTTGGCATCAGTATATCAAGACCGGCACTACCGCCGGAGGCGAGGGGGAAGACCCGATAGAAAGCTATGCCGGCTCTGACGGCAAGATTTACAACAAGCAGGGGTGCGTCATAGCGCCCGAAGGAACTATCGATGCCAACTGTCTCTATACAATAGGCGGCGTGAAGAAGGCATTGGTTAACGGCAGTTTTGTGCAGATAGAGAAGAATACAGGCGATGAGGCATACCATAAAGTCGGAGCAGCCACTACGTATTATATCTGTTTCGACGGCTGCGTATGGCACCCCGCCACCAAGGTCGCAGGCAAGGAGAAAGCCTATACGGTGGACGGTACGGTGTATATATGGTACAACGGCGATTGGCTTGCCGTGCAGAATGACGCCACGGTCGGGCTGTATTATTCGCTGAGCGGCACCAACGTCAAAATCTATTATGAGTATGTAAGCAGTGCATGGGCACTTGCCACTCCTGTGGCTGAAGTCGTTACCTCAGCCGGAACAGAACAAGTCTATGCACTTGAAACAGCTAAAACCAAAGCAAAAGCCGGAGGCACCAATGTAACCATCCGACTGCTCAAAGACCTGACCATCACTTCCGCTTTTACCTACGACGGCGCTAACAACTGCGGACTCGACCTCAACGGACATACTCTCACAGGCACGGTAACGAGCATGATAACAATCAACAATGCTTCGGCTACTTTCATCGTCAAAGACCAAAGCGGCGCCGGAACAGGTAAGATACTATCCAAGTTCTCGCGCAGCGACAATAAAGTATATGGACTTAATGTTACCAAAGGTCATCTGATAATCAACAGCGGTACGGTGCATGTCGAGAATACTCATGCTTCACAAGGCGCTTGTGGCGTAGTTATCAAGACCGGACATAAATTCACCATGAACGGTGGCACACTTGAAGTCGTTGCCAAAGGAGAATCATGGGGCGTAAATACCGAGTCAACGACTACTTCTGTAGTAACTATCAATGGTGGAACGATAGAAACGACCTCAACATCCACCATTGTAGGTAATACTAATAGAGGTGCCAACGGCATTTATAGTTTAGGCGGTTCAATCAATGTCAACGGTGGTACACTCACTGCTACTGCCGATACACTTGCACGAGTAATTCGTTTGGAAGCAAATAGTACTCTTTCAGTCAATGCCGGTAACATTAGCAGCTCTGCAAAAATTTATTCTGTCGGTGTTTATATCAAAACTTCCGGATCAATAGTCAACCTTAATGGAGGTAATATCGAAGCTACTGCAACAAGCAGCACTGCGTATGGCGTAATCTCCTATGGGCAAACTGATATCAATTCAGGAGAGATACAAGCGACTACTCCGAGCACTGCAACTGGTGTACTTAATAGGGGAAAAATGGTGATTAATTCTACCGGCACCATCAGTGCTACTGCATCAACGAAAAATGCGTATGGTATTGCCACCAACACAGCTGCCAGCACATTAGAAATAAAAAACGGCACTATAAATGCGACAACAGCAAATAATGCACGCGGACTCAGTGGCACGAATGGCACAATTACTGTCAACGGCGGTGAGTTTATTGTGAAAGCCACAGGCTCGAGCAAAGCAGCCTACGGCATATATTTATATAAAACTAATCCTAAATGCATAGTCAATGGTGGTAAATTCAAAGTTACTGCCACAACTGCCTCTTATGCTTACATTGATAAGATTGAAGCCGATGGCGTGGCAACGCAGCTGTCTCTTGCCGGAGGCTATTACAGCAAAGAGCCTGATGCAAGTGCGGGATTAGCCTCCGGTACTTGTATCGCTGCAGGCAAAACAATCAAAGACCTTGACGCAACAGTCGAGGCAAGCCTTATCAGCGCAGGATACACCAAGAAAATCGCAGGTGTAGAATACACCGTAACATGGAAAAATTTTACAGGCAGCACCATTCTCAAGACCGAGAAAGTAGAGAGTGGCAAAGTGCCGGTATGGACAGGCGAGCGTCCTGACTATAAAGATGCGACATCAGAACGCGAATGGATTGGCTGGGCGACAGACACATGGAACAGAGGAACTCAATACGTTAACGGCACACCTTTGCCCGCTATTGCGGCATCTGATGTTACCTACTTTGCTGCCTGTCAAGCCATCTATGCCGATGTAACAGCTGATGGTACGACAACACGATATAATTCTGCTCAAGTAGCATGGACAGAAGCTATGAAGCACAAGCAGGCAACTATCCGCATCCTGAGCAACCTCGGTAGCGAAGCCAATGTTGGTAATATGACAGAGTTGGTATTCAACCCGGCTAATGAAGGTTCTATCATCACCCTTGACCTCAACGGACATATCTGGACCATGGGTAACCACACGACTGCCTCATACAATAAAAATGTATTCCTCAAAGTCAGTCCGTCAAAGGCTAATTGCAAACTCATCGTTACCGACAACTCAGCCGCAGGCAACGGTTACTTGATGAACAAATGGGCTTGCGGTGAGAATCTGATTTGTGCTAATGTTACAGGCGGCGAATTGATTTTGCAAGGCGGCGGTCTAAAGTGTAACAACACCCATGCAAGTTGCAATGCTGTCGGCGTACAAGCTAATGGTGGTGTATTTACCATGACCGGCGGTATTGTAGAAGCAAAGAAAGAAGGAGATGCCGTTACTTCCGGTGGTGCTGCTACCGGCGTATATGCTTATTCAAAGACCACATTATCCGGTGGTACAATCAATGCAACACATGCCAAGTATCAGGCTTCCGGCGTACAAGTAATGCGCCGAAATGTTCAAACAACATTAGAAGACGGCTTGACTGTAAATGTAAACGGCTGTCAGGCATTCGGAGTTTATGGCTACGGAGCCGTGGATATTACCGGCGGTACTTACAATGTCACGGCAACCAAAGACGGAAGTACATGGAGTACCGCAAGAGGTATATATATGACTGTTTCCGGTGAGAACTATGGTTTGGCTAATGTTACCGGCAATCCAATATTTATTGTCAATGGTATGAATACCGGAGCTTATGGAGTGTATTCATACGGCAACTCAAACGTGGAAGTCAATGTGGAGAGCGGAACCTTCAATGTCTATGCGACAAATGCAAGTGGCGCAACAGGCGTTACAGCTCATGCCGGTGGTGTAGCAAAAATTAAAGGAGGTACATTCACAAGTGAGGTTAAGACTTCCGGGTATGAAAATGCTTTCGGTGTTTGGGCTCAAGAAGCGGGTGTTGTGAATGTCGAAGGCGGTACATTCACTGCAATAGCACCTCAAGATGGGGGCAACAACGATGCGGCTCGCATTAACGGAAGTGCAACCAACAACACTGCACAACTCAATATCTCAGGTGGTAGCTTCACTATGACAAAAGGCGGCTATGCAGTCCGTGCATTTGGCGGTACGACCCATATCTCAGGCAATCCTACTTTCACGGCTCGCTATGGTATAGACATAGGTTCATGGGCTGCGGCTACATGTACTGCCACCATGGTCGTTGACGGCGGTACGTTCAATGCCACTGTTGGCGATGCAGTGCGTTGTTATACTACCTCAACAGTGAAGGATGCCGGAAAAGCCACAGAGCATACCGATGTTGTTACCGGCGACCTCACCATCTGGGATGGTAAGTTCCATTCGCCATCATCGGTTAAACCGGTAATCGTATCTGCCACTACAAGTACAAACAATATAAAGATTCGCGGTGGCTACTACTCTTCTTATACTTCATCTACCTTAAACAATCTGACCAAATATGTTGTTTCGCCGAGTACGGCAGAAGCTTTAGCTTCCGGCACAACAGAATATACTGAAGGCTATCGCTATCGCGTCAATACCAAATACAACGTCACCTTCTCTGTCAACGGAGTGAACACCGTTAAGCAATACAACCGCAACGAGACACCTGACTTTGGCTCAACACCGACAATCAACGATGGCAATACCTATGACTTTATCGGCTGGACACCTGAGATAGCACCGGTGACTACTGATGCCACTTATACGGCTGTGTTCAAGAAATGGGAAGCAGAGATTATTATGCCTAACGGCACAAGCAAGCGATTCGAATCGTTCGCCACAGCATGGACCGACGCACAGCAACTACAGAATTGCACACTCAGGCTGCTCAGCAATGTCAACTCGTCAGTGCAACTCACCTACAATCCCGCTCCACCGGCAGGCACCACAACAGAAGATGAAGCATACTTCACCAACGCTACCACTACGCTCGATCTCAACAACCATACCCTCGCCTTCACCGGCACCGCCAACGACCGCTTCCTTGTTATCAATAAGACAGGCTCGAAATTCATCATCGACGACAGTTCGGCTCAAAAGAACGGTGTAATCAAATATGAAGGCACACGCGCAGGTTTGGTGATGTGTGTTGCAACACACTATGGCGACCTCGAACTCCGTGGCGGTACTATCCTTGCGCGCAACAACAACGCTACCAATACTTCAGTTGGCGTATATCCTTGTCAAGCTACCACCTTCACAATGACAGGCGGAAACATCAAGGCGTATGCACGGCAGTCAGCAAAAGGCGTTTATACAGAAGCCGGTGGAACAGAGGTTGTTAATATCTCAGGTGGTGCTATTTTAGCAAGCACCGAGTACGACAATGCCGGCACACCGGCATGGGGCAACTACTCCTATGGTGTTCATATAAGAGCGGGTGCAAAGGCTACTCTTGACGGAACCTATACTGTCACATCGCATGCCAACCAAGATGCTTACGGTATATATGCCGAAGGCACTTCGGCTACGGCAAAAGGTGAGATTACCGTCAAATCTGGAACTGTAACTGCCATCACCAAGACCAAGCGTGTATTTGGTGCGTGGGTTAATGCGTACGGAACAATAAATATCGATGGCGGTACTATTGATGCTCACTCCACTGTTGCAGATGTGACAAGCATGTGGAACGTAGAAGGTGCTCACTGCTCCGGCAATGGTATTCTCAATATCTCCGGCGGTGATATATCATCGAATAACGGTGCATCGCCGATAGGTGTTTCCATACATGGCGGTACAACAACTATCACCGGCGGTAAGATTACTTCTAAAACGGCTTTGCACGCTGTCGATTACGCTACAGCCACGCAGACGGCAACCGTGATTGTCAATGGCGGTACTTTCATAGCTACAGACTGTGCCGTGCGTGCTTACGGATTGGTAAGAGATAGTAGCATTAAGAACAACGCCAATGTAACTATCAATGGCGGTTACTTCTACTCGACAGGCTCTTATATTGTAAACTTGAGAAATGATGCCGGTGCCAACCCATCTACCCTCGTTCTTAACGGCGGTAAGTATTGCGAGAAGTCAGGTACTACATTCAAAAATCAGATTAACGCCCTCAAAGGTGCTACGACCACCATCAACGACATCAACGAGACGGTTGACGGCAAGACGTATAAATACCAACTGCTCACCGACTTCACCGTAACATGGAAAGCCGGCACTTCATATACTAAGTCAGAAACAGTCAGAAGTGGTAAAACACCTTCCAACACCGAAGTGACATCCTTCGTGCGCAACGACTCCACCTTCTACTTCACCGGTTGGACTCCTACGCCGTCACCCGTCATTTCAGACATCACCTACAACGCCGAGGGCGAATACCATGTAGCCAAAGTGAAGATTGGTTCAGGCGCATGGAAAATCTATGACGACTTCGACGAGGCATGGAACGACGCTATGGCAGCAACCAACGCCAATGTCAACATTACGCTGCTCAACAATGTAACTCTCGATGACTATTTGGCTTATAAGCCGACGATAGCCAATGCTCGCACCACGCTCGATCTGAATAACTTCACTCTCACTCAGAACAGTGCAATTTATTCAATCCATATCAACAAAGCTGATGCCAAACTGACTATCACCGATACCTCCGAGGGAAAGGGCGGCTGCATCTATAAGAAGATGTCAAGCAGTACAAGTATCTATGGCGTCTATGTTTATAACGGTGAGGCTATAATGGCAGGCGGTAAGATTTATTGCGAGAACACTATCGATAATACAAGTTGGCATCCCGCAGGAGGTTTATATAATGCCTCCGCCAATGCCAAGATAACCGTTACAGGAGGTACTGTTGAGGCTGCTGCCCAGATAACAGCATACGCTATTACGGGCTATGGTCCTGTAAATGTTTCCGGCGGACTCGTGAAAGCCACAGTCAAGAAATACAACAACGCTCGTGCCCTCTCGCAGCAGATGAATACTGCCACGATCACCGATGGTACTTTTGAAGCATACTCTACCGGCAATGCTACAGGCATCTATGCCGTGATGGCAGGTGCTTGGATCGGCTCAACGGCTGCGTCAGCACAAAGCGCTACGGTTAACATCTCCGGAGGTAAATTCAAAGCACAGACGGCTTCATCAAGTGCATTCTGTGCATTTGCTGACGGCGTGGTTAAAAAGATTGGCGAAGAAATAGTTACCGCACATGGTACGCTCACTATCACTGGCGGCGAGTTTACGACCCTCGCTCCGGCTGCTACTGCAACACAAATCTTTAGCGTGGTTTCTAACGGAGCACGCTTGTTCGACGACGACCATAACTTGATTGGCGAGAGCCGCGCTGAAACCATTATTTCAGGCGGTACATTCCTCGTTGATACGAGAGACAACGGAGCATACGTGGTAAATAAAAATAATAACGATATCCTCCGCTGTTGGGGTACTATAAATATCACCGGCGGTACGTTCACCATCTATCAAAATTCTGGTGCAACGGGCATAGGTTGCTATCGCGGCAAGGTAACCATTAGCGGCAATCCTGTATTCAATATCAATGGTACAACTCAGACCAGAGGTATAATAGCAGGTCCGTGGAACCACTCAAGCTACTGCGACAAAGATGCTACAAATAACCTTGCTGAGATTGAAGTCAACGGCGGTACGTTCAATGTAACGGCAACCGGTACTGACGGAAATGTGATAGGCGCATGGACTAACGGAAATATCTCTGCTACAAGTGCTACCGACGCTACTGCATTGGCAGGTTATGCGATGTCGTCGAAGATAACCATCAACGGTGGTGAGTTTATCTGTACCGGACAGAAAGCAGTTCGTTCGTTCTACCAATATGGACCCGTAACCGGTACCTACGGCACTGCCAAGCGTGAGATATTTGTCAAAGGCGGTAAGTTCAAGTCGCAAATTGCAACCTTCAAAGCCGATGGCACTATCAATACAGTAACAGGCGCAGGTGCTAATGTCGAAACAGGTAATGCGTCTGTCAAACTTGCAGGTCTTACGGGAGGTTATTATTCCAACAATAATCACCTTGAAGCCAATCGTGCCGACACTTGCAAAATAACGACTCTTACCAACACCGACCCCGAATATGCCAACGGCTATCGTTATAAGATAGAACCTGACTATCAGGCTTCGGTAACAGTAGGCTCGAAAGTTACCAAATACACTTCTTTAAGTGCCGCGTTCGACTATGCCAAGACCCAGAATAACGCCACCATCACGCTCCTGCGCACCGTGGATGATTATGTCGGGTCAACCCTCTACTATAACCCGTCAACTGCTATGTCGTGTACATTCGACCTCAACGGCTTTACATTCAAAGGACAGGCAACATCAGGTGAACCTGACAGGTTGTTGGTAGTATCCAAAGGCGGATGTACCTTTACTATCAAAGACTCGTCGGCAGGCAAGACCGGTAAGTTCAGCCATGAGAAGAGCGGTGCTTCTTTCGCAGCTGTCGTTTATCACGGTACGCTAGTGTTGGAGAGCGGCACCGTGCATTGTAAGAACACATCAGGAAATGCACAGGCTTTGCGCTCTACCGCGGCTGATGCCATCATTCAGGTAACCGGCGGTAAGGTACATGCAGAGGCTACCGGTACAGCCTATGCTGTTAACTCTTACGGTCCTGCCACCATAACCGGCGGTTTGGTTCTCGCTGAAGGGCCGTATGCTCGTGGAGTGAATTCGCAGGATGTCAATGCCGATGTCAAGGTTAAAGGCAATGCGGTCATAAAAGCAATAGCATCTGCAGAAACAGCTTATGGTCTTTATGTAGCAGGTGGAGGTAAGCTGACAATCAGCGAGAATGCCTGCGACACCGCTATTTGTACGACTAAAGCTGCGCGTGGAGCGTATGTTGATAGCAATGGTCAGCTGACCATTAGCGGAAATGCCACTATCAGAGCCAATGCCGGAACTTCTGCGTATGCTGTTAATGCAATCAATTCGAATGCAGACGTAACCATTGAGGGTGGTACCATTACATCGTACTCGAGTGCTAATAGCGCATCTATTGCTGTATATGCGCTGTCGGGCGCAAAAGCTCATATTACAGGCGGTACATTCTATGCCCTTGACATCCCCAATGCATCCAATGTATCACCTATACGAACAGCCGGTGCCGGTACCACTATGACAATTGATGGTGGCACATTCTATGGCGGTGAAAGCGGAACGCAGTTCCAAGCAGTTAGCATCCGAGGCGGCGAGACCACCATCAACGGCGGTACCTTTAACGCAGCAGTGGGAATCCGTGCTATGGACTGGGCTGACGCTACTCCTATCACCGGCAAACTGACAATCAAAGGTGGTACATTCAATACTACTGCTCAGGCAATATACGTATCTTCGAAGGCTAACGACTCAAGAAACGCTCATTCGGAAGTAACTATCGAAGGTGGTAAGTTCAAGTCAACAGGCTCAACTATAGTGCAAATGGATGCAGCACCTGCCGGTGCCGATCCGTCAACGCTCACCATCACCGGCGGCTTCTTCAACGAGAAATCCGGCACTACCTTCAAGACGCAGATTACTAACTTCGTTTCCGACCCGTATGAGGTATTCACTCTTGAAGACGGCGATGCAAATAAGACTGCCGGCTATGCCTATGAGGTATGCCAAAAACGTGTGGCGAAAGTTAAGACAGGTTCTACAACCAAATATTACACCACCGTTCTGGCAGCTATGGACTATGCCAAGACGGTTGCTAACCCGACCATCACCATGCTACACGATGCTTCGCTGTCGGCAAGATGGTTTCTTAACAATGCTATTGACAATTGGAACGGTGTTCTTGACCTCAACGGCAAGACCATAACGAGTGCAGCCGGAGGTATGACATTCGGAATGATAGATGTAACAAAAGCAGGCATCAAACTGACCATCAAGGATAGTGCAACCGGTGGCAAACTCCTGCGTCAAGATGCAGGAACGACTATCTGGGGTATCAATATCGATAAAGGTGCAACATTCGAACTGCAATCCGGTACGATCGAAGTCAAAAATACTATAACCAATAGTAGCTACTATACACAGGGCGTATGCATCAATACCAACGGCGGCACATTCAACATGATAGGCGGTAAGGTTGAAGTACATGCTGAAAAGAATATATACGGATTGAATATCTATAAAGGAACAGCCAACCTCTCCGGCGGTGAGTTAGCAGTGGCTACCGACCTCACTGAAACCCTTGGCAATAATGCATACGGTGTATATCAGCAAACAACAGCCAGTGCGCTGAATATCAGTGGTACGGCTACAGTATCTACTAAAGCGGCTACCGAAGCAAGAGGCATATATTCTAATGGAGAGGGTAGTACAATCGATATCACCGGCGGTAAGATTAAGGCAATAGCAACCGGTGCAAATGCATACGGATTACATATCAATAAAACAGCAACCGTTACTATCAGTGGTGCAGATTCGATATATGCAAAATCCGCAACGCGCGCCTATACCATGTATGTCTATGCCGGAACAACTACTATCAGCGGTACACCGGCTTTCTATGCAGAGTCTCCTACGGGAGCACGAGTGCTGCAAGGCGCAGGCTCAGGTAGTATCACCGTGAATGGCGGCATATTCGATGCTAAAGTAACAACGGATGGAAATACCGATTGTTATG
>CAMHGK010000030.1 GCA_946184695.1 uncultured Bacteroidales bacterium
TCTCGGGTTGCAGCGGTTTGACATCTATCACTATTCCCAACAGCGTCACAAGCATTGGAGATAATGCTTTTAATTATTGCAGTGGTTTGACCTCAATAAATATTCCCAACAGTGTCACAAGCATTGGAAATGGCGCTTTCTCGGGTTGCAGCGGTTTGACATCTATCACTATTCCCAACAGCGTCACAAGCATTGGAGATAATGCTTTTAATTATTGCAGTGGTTTGACCTCAATAAATATTCCCAACAGTGTCACAAGCATTGGAAATGGCGCTTTCTCGGGTTGCAGCGGTTTGACATCTATCACTATTCCCAACAGCGTCACAAGCATCGGAGTAGAGGCTTTCTTCGGTTGCGTCAGTTTGACCTCTACAACCATTCCCAACAGCGTCACAAGCATCGGAGGAGCTGCTTTCTCATGGATTCCTAACATTGAATATTATGGTACTGCTACAGGTTCTCCATGGGGCGCAAGAAGCGTCAACGGCTATGTGGAGGGTTATTTGGTGTATGCCAATGACTCTAAAACGACATTGCTTGCATGCTGTGCTGCAGCAGAAGGAATAATTACTATTCCAAATAGCGTCACAAGCATTGGAGATTATGCTTTTGCATGGTGCAGTGGTTTGACCTCAGTAACCATTCCCAACAGCGTCACCAGCATTGGATATGGTACTTTCTCAGGTTGCAGTGGTTTGACTTCCATCACTATTCCCAATAGTGTCACAAGCATTGGAAGTCGTGCTTTTCAAGGTTGCAGTGGTTTGATATCTATTACCATTCCCAACAGCGTCACAAGCATTGGTGAATCTGCTTTCTCAGAGTGCAGTGGCTTGACATCAATAACCATTCCCAACAGCGTCACAAGCATTGGTGAATATGCTTTCTCAGAGTGCAGAGGTTTGACGTCTATCACTATTCCCAACAGCGTCACAAGCATCGGAGGAGATGCTTTCTCATGGATTCCTAACATTGAATATTATGGTACTGCTACAGGTTCTCCATGGGGCGCAAGAAGCGTCAACGGCTATGTGGAGGGTTATTTGGTGTATGCCAATGACTCTAAAACGACATTGCTTGCATGCTGTGCTGCAGCAGAAGGAATAATTACTATTCCCAACAGCGTAACAAGCATTGGAAGTGCGGCTTTCTGTGGTTGCATCGGTTTGACGTCTATAACAATCCCCGATAGTGTATCAAGCATTGGAAATGGGGCTTTCTCAGGTTGCACGGGTTTGACCTCTGTGACCATTCCCAATAGCGTCACAAGCATTGGAGATTATGCTTTCCTAGCATGCAGTAGTTTGACTTCCATCACCATAGGTAATAGTGTGACAAACATTGAATATCTTACTTTCAATGGTTGTAATATCACTTCCATCAATTATCTTGGAAGTGTAGAAGAATGGATAAACAAAAAATGGAATATAAGATACATATCAAGTAATTACACACTACTACTCAATGGAATAGAACAAACATCTATCACCATTCCCAACAGTGTGACGATCATCGGTAGTGCTGCTTTTCAAGGCTGTACAGGTCTTAAACAATTAATTATAGGTTCATCAGTTAAAGTATTAGAAGAAAGTGCTTTCGCCGCTTGCTCGTCTATCGAGACAATCACTTGCTATGGTCAGCGTCCGCCAACTGTCAAAGACAATGCTCTTAATGAACTTAATTATAGCACGATTGTGTATGTTCCCGCAGATTATTTAGATACATATAAGATGCACGATGCTTGGGGGTTATATGATGTGCGTCCGTTGGGAGCCAAGAGTACTCAGACCGATAATGTGCAAGTAACACCTCAAGAGAACACTGCCGATATAGTATGGCCGGCAGTTAGCGGCGCTTCAACCTACGAACTGTTCATCAAAGACAAACAAGGCAATATCATCTGCACACTTATTTTCAACGCACAAGGACAACTGACGCAATTAGTCTTCAACGCTCCTGCTGCTAATGGTAAGCAGATGCCCGAGCAGACACAGGCATCAGGATTTAGTTTCACCATCACAGGTTTAAACCAAGGAACAACATACGACTACACCATCACTTCTAAAGATGCAGACGGTAATGCACTTGACACCAAAATCGGCACATTCACCACTAATGGCGCTACCGGTATAGAAGACGTTATCGACACTCAACACCTCACACAACCGACTAAGGTTTTGATTGACGGTGCGGTATATATCATCATGCCCGATGGCAGACGCTATAACCTGCAAGGAGCAGAAGTTAAATAACACACTGCAAACATCAAATCAGAGGCGATACCCTTCGCCTCTGATTTCTAAAACCTAGCGGGGTATAGGCAACTTTGCAGATTGCAAGCAAAAGTTTACAGATGACTACAAGCAAACCGACCTATCTGAACTTCAGAAACTATGCGTATAATATGAGTACGCAAAGATTAAGTGAGCAGAATGTAGAGTTACTTAGCGACAAAACGATCAGGGGAGCTATGCAGCTCCCCTGTGCATTTTAAGATGTATTGTTATGAATAACAGACTAATCCGGCGGAACATAGAGCCTGCCGGAATTATTGCATGAACATTTATTTGCGAGACATGATATTTTTCACTACCTTTGCACTACTAATTTTTCTTAACCATGACTACACCACAACATATTACCACCCTACAGCCGAACGAGATATTCGTTTTCGGCAGCAACCTTGCCGGTGCGCATGGCGGCGGCGCCGCACGGCAGGCATACGATGAGTTTGGCGCCGAATGGGGCGTGGGCGTCGGCAGAACAGGTCAGTGCTATGCCATACCCACCATGCAAGGCGGCGTGGAGACGATACGCCCGTACGTCGATGAGTTCATCGAGTATGCCAAGCAGCATCCCGAGCTCACGTTCTTCGTTACGCGTATCGGATGCGGAATAGCCGGCTTTCGCGACGAACAGATAGCACCTCTCTTTGCACACGCATTAGATATGCCTAATGTGGCTTTGCCTGATGGTTGGCGAGAGTTGTGCGGTTCTCGTAAAGCTTAGTAGTCTCAGTAAAAGGTATAAAAACTACGTGCCCCTCAATAGGAAGGGCACGTTTGCTATATATACAGAAGCCAAATCAGTCGGATGACCTGCCTGCAAGTCTTTGCCTAATCGTTTTTTACTGCTTTGAACGACATGTCAAGCGACTTGACAGAGTGCGTCAAAGCTCCCACTGAGATAAAGTCCACGCCTGTTACGGCATAGCTTCGGAGTGTGTCTTTGGTAATGCCGCCTGACGACTCTATCTCTATATGTCTGCCGTTCTGCTTTTCCCATTCGCGTATTATGCCGACAGCTTTGGCAGTGCGCTCAGGCGTGAAATTGTCAAGCATAATACGGTCGGCACCATTGGTGGCAAGAGCTTCGCGTATCTCTGCCTCGTTGCGCACTTCTATTTCTATTCTGAGGTCCTTGCCTTTGTCGTGGCAGTATTTCTGTGCACGTGTTATTGCATTGGTTATGCCACCGGCAAAGTCCACGTGGTTGTCTTTGAGCAGTATCATATCGAACAGACCTATGCGGTGGTTGGTACCTCCGCCTATGGCCACTGCCTCTTTCTCTAAAAGTCGGAGTCCTGGCGTTGTCTTGCGTGTGTCAAGTACGCGGCAGCCGGTATCGTCGATGAGCGACTGGTAGGCATGTGCTGTGGTAGCTATTCCCGATAGGCGCTGCATGATATTGAGCATGGTGCGCTCTACCTGAAGCAGCGACAATACCTTGCCATATACGCGGAATGCAATGTCTCCGGGGTGAACATGTGCGCCGTCGCGGAGAAAGATCTCAACTCGCAGTGTCGGGTCGAAATAGTGAATGACATGTTCTGCCACTTCTACACCGGCAAGTATGCCTTCTTCTTTTATTATCAGCTGTTGGCAACCTTCTGCATCTTCGGGTATGCATGAGAGTGATGTATGGTCTCCGTCGCCAATGTCCTCACGGAACCATTGTCCTATGAGCAGGTCAAGCTGCTCGTCTGTAATGTATTTCATAAATAGATGTATTTTATTGTTGTCATTTGGTATTGTATATATCAAACTTTGTACTTTTGTACTTTTTATTCTTTGACTCTGTAAGGTTCATTATTTTAAGTCTCAAGCGAGACGGTCTGTGTTATCGTGCATGTGAATATGACAAATTTTGCAATTACCTGTCAACCGGATTGTGCGAGTGGGTGCCTCCGATGATTCTGACGGCTGCAAAGGTAGTTTTTTTTTCTTATGTATGCAAGCCGGTTATGTAATTCGGCAAATAAATAATTATATGTAATTTTTATAGAATCCGTAATGAGTATCTGAGCCGACATGCTTTTTATTGTATCCGTCATACATGTTTTTTTTTGTTGATTTTTGCAGTTAAGATAATTTTAATAACTTTGCGCATATTTGTTCACGTAGCATCGGCAAAGATTCTAAACCTAACGGATGTAATTGGACAGATATATATATGTATTCAGACATCTCTATGAAACGTGTAATAGGTATAGGGGAGACGGTTTTCGATATTCTCTTTCGTCATGACCAACCGCTAAAAGCCATCCCCGGCGGTTCTACATTCAATAGTATCATCTCGCTTGGCAGAAGCGGGGTGGAGTGTGCGATGCTCACAGAAACGGGTAGCGACCATATCGGCGACATCATCTGCGACTATATGCGTCATAACAACGTCTCTACCGAATATGTGTGTAGGCATGCAGGTACCAAGTCGCACCTTTCACTGGCGTTTCTTAATGAAGACAACGATGCAAATTATATATTCTACAAAGACCATCAGTCGCTTGTGTTAGACGGACCTCTTCCTCGGATTGGCAAGAGTGACGTGGTGCTATTCGGCTCGTTCTTTGCCATCAACCCGGTATTGCGACAAGTGGTGGCCAGAGTGCTGCGACAAGCACGCGAGGTAGGAGCATGGCTTTATTATGATGTCAACTTCAGAAAGGCACATGTCAATGACATTCCGCAAGTCATGGCTAACATAGAAGAGAACATGCAGCTAAGCAATGTGGTGAGAGGATCGTTGGAAGACTTTGAGAATCTATACGGTTTGTGCGATGCAGATTTGATATATCAGACGGTAAGTCGGTTTTGTCCTGTCTTGATTCTTACCAATGGAAGTCGCGAGATACGTGTTTTCACGCATGATGGCTGTCGGGCATATCCTGTCAGGCATATCACGACGGTAAGTACTGTGGGTGCCGGGGATAATTTCAATGCAGGGTATATCTATGCTATGCTCAATGGAATGGACAAAGAGGAAGATCGCATCGCTATGGCACAACGGTGGAGTATGGATGTATGCCAACAGCCGGGCAATAACATAAGCGATGTTTTGGTTAATCAACTGAAAAGCATAACTCAACCTTGACCTCACTTTCTACATCGACAGCTACTCATGGTGATATGGTTCGCCATGCAGAATTGTCATTGCGCGATAGAGCTGTTCTACAAATAGCAGACGTATCATCTGATGCGAGAAGGTCATGTCGGAAAGCGATATCATTCCATCAGCGCGGTCATATACGGCTTGTGAGAAGCCGTACGGTCCGCCTACCACAAAACATACGTTGCGTCCGTTGTTGAGCAGTTGTTGTATGTAGTCGGCAAAGTCGATGCTACGGCGCTGCTTGCCGTGCTCGTCGAGCAATAACAGACGTGTCGAACTGTCAATATTATTCAAGATGAGTTGACCCTCCTGCTGCTTTTGCTGATCGTGAGTCAGATTCTTAGCATTGCGCAGTTCAGGTATTACGCGAAACTCAAAACTCAAATAGTGACGCATACGGTCGGTATAGTCGCTAATCAGATAATCGAGATGTTTGTCGGTAGTCTTTCCGACAACAAGTAGCGTCAGCTTCATAATACTAAGATGTTGTCTTCGTTGAGTCGCACAACGAGCCAGTCGGTCAGGCGCTTTCTGTCTTCATCGGCAAGCGCACTGCCGTTTTTGTACTCGGGCTTGATGATAATCAGATGTGCTATACTATCGCCCTGTACCTGCTCTCCGCGGGCTACTGTCACGCTTTTGATAGACGGATATTGTGTGCAGATCTCTTTATCTAACTGCCTGATGGGGATTTTTCGGTCTTCTATCTCTTCTAATTCGGATTGCAGTTGAGCTATTGTCTGGTCGCGTTGCTCGAGTTGTTGCTCGTGGTTAGCGAAGATATCTTTGATGGCTTGCTCTTGGTTGAAAGGAGTGACGCTCACCGATGCGTCCTCGTGGAAGCGTATCTGGCTTTGCGTAAACCCTAATGCCTCGGCATCCTTATAGAATAGCAGGCGCTGATCGTCAGTCAGACGCTCGCCTGCCATATAGATGTCGATGGTGGCAGGTTTGGCTTGCGAATTGAACTTATAGTCGAAGATGTAGCTTTTGCCGATGGTCTTATGCTCAGTTATAAGACGTGTGGCATTGCGGCTTATGTTGTTGTCGCGAATGACGGTGATAGCAGAGAGTATGCTTGGAATGACAATGATGGTTATCATTATCCATATCAGATGTTTGCGGCGACGCGCCAACATGGGATCGGCATCACTGACTGACGGATAATTCAGATATTTGACAGTGAGAAATGTGGCAAGGGCTATAAAGACGCTGTTAATGAAAAACAAGTACAAAGCACCTACTGCATACTGCCAGTTCAGATTGGCAATACCGAAGCCCACTGTGCACAGCGGGGGCATAAGAGCCGTTGCTATTGCCACACCCGACATCACCGTGCCCTTGTCTTTGCGTGATATCTCTATTATACCGGCAAAACCGCCGAACAAGGCAATAAGTACATCGTATATGGTAGGGTTAGTGCGAGCCAGCAACTCCGTCGGGTTCTCCATCTTCAGAGGCGAGATAAGGAAAAACAAGGTGGCACCAAGTATGCTTATCACCACCATCACTAATAGGTTCTTTACAGATGACTTAAGAAGGTCTATGTCGTTGGTGCCGAGTGAGAAACCGAATCCTATGATAGGTCCCATCAGCGGAGAGATGAGCATCGCGCCTATGATGACAGGTATCGAGTTGACATTCAGACCGAGCGATGCTATCATTATCGCAAAAAAGAGAATGAAGACATTTGGACCGCGGAACGCCACATCCTTATGGATATTGGCAGATGCCGACTCGTAATCGACATGGTCCGACAAACTGATAATAGAACGCAGATAATCAATAAATGAGTTGAAAGATGTTTTTAGGTTCATAGCGAGTAAGGGAGCTTGTTATGATACGCTTTGCTGCAGCCGACATGGTGCGCTGATAGGCGAATAATACCTATATATCACAACAAATATTGCGCCAAAAACGCTTTTTTTTGTCAGAAAGAGCAAAAAAGTTTTTGCATGAAGATATTATTTTGTAATTTTGGCAGTTTTTTGAAAAATGCCCTGAAAAGTAAGGAACATGCAGAGACGTAGCGATAGTGCAACCAAGAAAAATGTATGGCTGATGGTAGCAATGCTATTGGTCGTAGGTGCTATTCTGGTAGCGCTATCTGTTTTTTTTCCGAAGAATGGTGTACAGGTTGGTACCGTTCTGTTGCGTTTTGCCTCTGCCGACGACTATATTCCTGAGTTAGCGGCCGACAGTCTGACAGAAGAACCTCAAATCAGTCCCGAGCAGTTGCTCGCAGAGCGGATGGAGCAGATGAAGCTCGATCGCACTGCCGAGTTTGTAAAGTTTTTCGAGACTAACCCCGCTCGTATCTCTTTCCCTTTAGTAAAACGCATTATCAGCGACACCGCTTATATGCCACTTACCGACAGCCTGCGTGCTATTCTCTCTGACAGTGCTCTGATAATCACTGAATATGGTGATACACTTGCTGCGCTTCCTGAATTAAGAGAGGTGATAGAGGTCAATTATTCATATTTCGACCCGCTTTTCCAAGCATTGGAAAGAGCTGCCGACAAACCTGTGAGAATTGTTCATTATGGCGATTCGCAGATAGAGGAGGACCGCATCAGCTCTACTTTGCGGCAGCGTCTGCAAAAGCGTTTCGGTGGTGGTGGAGTAGGGTTGTTGCCTTATAAAAACACCTTCTATAACCTTACCGTCAGCGAGCAGATGCGGGGCAGCTATACTCGCTATTCACTTATCTCATACGATTGCGATGCCGAGCGCTCAGGCTCGCTCTTCGGTCCGCTTCTGCAGGCGTCTGTGCCGATCGGGCAGACTACTCTCAGAATTTTTCCGCGTCGTGGAACCACCCTCAGCAGTCCGCACTATTTCAACCGCGTCACTGTTTTTGCAGGTCGTGCTCCGCTTTCTGTGTCACTTGCCGACACCACTTTTCAAACCCGAGGCACTACCTTTGATGAAGTCGCAGTGGCGATGCCTGACAGTTCTACCTCAGTTGAATTGACCATTTCCGGTGCTGGCGATGTCTATGGCATATCGCTCTCAACCGACAAGGGTGTTACCGTGGACAATGTTCCGCTGCGTGGCTGCTCAGGCTCTGTATTCATCAATGTCTCCAAAGATCAGTTGGCATCTTATTTTGCAACAACCAATACCCGACTCATCATCCTTCAGTTTGGCGGCAACTCCATACCTGCACTTACATCAGAGAAGTCGGTCGAGTTCTATGTTGAGCGCCTTGTCAGAAATGCTAAGCACTTGTCGGCGTTAGCACCTCAGGCCCAGTTGCTGTTTGTCGGACCGAGCGACATGGTGCAGTCGTCGTTGCAGGGAATGAGGACGCACCCCTACCTGCGCAAGTTTGACACGCTCGCACGCGAGCGACTTATGGCTGAGGGGATTGCCTATTGGAGTATGTTCGAGGCTATGGGAGGAGAAGGAAGTATGCAGCGGTGGGTGGCTGCTTCGCCACGGCTCGCTACAGCCGACTACATTCACTTCACGCGGCAAGGGGCAAAAGAGGTGGCTACGATGTTAGACGAGGCTCTGATGACCGCATATAGGTTCTACCGACTCCGTCAGTTGGAAACAGAGCCACTCAACCTGAATATGGACATTGATACAACTCGACTCGACAGCATCGCTGCATCACGGTTTGAGGTAATGTTCGAGTAAAGTTATTTCTAAAATTGTTATCGAAAAAACAGATGTTTCCTGATTGGTTGACACATATTTTTGCTTACGACTCCACGTCTCCTTTGCTATTTACCCAGTTCTATTTCTGGGCGTTCTTCGCATTGGTGTATGTGCTGTTTGCCGTGATAGTGTCAGTTGGGAAATGGAGCAACGGCAAACGGCTGATGCGCAACACATTCTTGCTGTTTGCAAGTCTGTTTTTCTATTATAAAACCTCAGGATTGTTTGTGCTCATACTGCTTTTTGTCACTCTTTCCGACTTCCTTATAGCCAAGCGTATCTATGGTTCACAGCAGCGAGGGCGTGCCGCAGCGGCTAAGGCGTGGTTAGTGACGAGTGTGGTTATCGACCTGGGACTGCTCTGCTATTTCAAGTACCCCTATTTCCTGACCAACATGGTCAACGACCTATTTGGCACTCAGGTGCAGGTCTTCGATGTGTTTGCGTGGGTAGGCAACGGCTTCTCTAAGACGGGACGATTCTCAGTGGATTCGATAATGCTCCCGGTGGGCATATCTTTCTATATATTTCAGGTTATCAGTTACACCTCCGATGTCTATCACGACAGAGTGAAGCCGGTTGATAATATCCTCGATTACGGCTTCTATGTCAGCTTCTTCCCGCAGCTTGTAGCAGGTCCTATAGTGCGAGCCTCTGAGTTTGTGCCGCAACTCTATCGCGAGTTCTCACTTTCCCGCCGGCAACTCGGGATTGCAGTATTCTGGATACTCAACGGTTTGACCAAGAAGTTGGTGCTGTCGGATTATTTGGCAGTCAACTTCGTTGATCGTGTATTCGACAATCCGCTTCTCTATTCCGGTTTTGAGAACCTCAGTGCGCTATTCTTTTATTCTATGCAGGTCTATGCCGACTTTTCAGGTTATACCGACATTGCCATAGGCGTAGCTATGCTCATGGGGTTCTATCTGCCCAAAAACTTCAACTCTCCTTATAAGGCTCCTAACCCGCATAACTTTTGGAAACGCTGGCACATATCTCTGTCGCGTTGGCTGCAAACCTACCTTTATATACCGCTCGGAGGTAATCGCCGAGCAAGTTTCGGAACATATTTTTGGATTATCCTTATTTCCGTCATTGCTCTCATTCTCACCGGATCATGGATAGTTACTGCGGTGATTTTGGGTATAGCAGCTATTATCATTGTGGTGGCATTGTTGGTTCCCGACCACCGCAAAAAACTTTATGCCAACCTCAACTCGTTTATCACAATGCTGCTTGGCGGTTTGTGGCATGGCGCTTCATGGAACTTTATGATTTGGGGTGGATTGAACGGTATAGGTATTATAGTGTTCAAGTTCTGGCGCGACATGTCGTGGCATTGGCGAATGTTTTGGCTCACTTTATCCACTGCCGCATTCGTAGCAGCATATCTATTCACCGCATCGCCCATACTTCGTGTAGCAGCTGTCGCTTTTGTAATTGTCTGGGCGGTATCGCTGCTCAGGTATGCGTATTATTTGATATGTCGCATCCGCAAACGTGAAGCGTCCGCTGGTATGCTTAAAATAGGACAGGGCTGGGCTATATTGCTCACGTTTGTTTTCATCACCTTTACGCGTCTGTTTTTCCGCTCAGGCAGCAACCTCGACCCTGCCACAGCCAATCAGCAAGCGTGGGAAACGGCTGTTAATATGCTTACGCAGATAGGCTCTTCGTGGAACTTGAGAACAGTGACTGAGGTCTTTTTGAGTTATGTCAATGTATATGTGTTCTTCGTAGTGGGAATGTTGGTGCATTGGTTGCCTGACAAGTTCAAGCGGTGGTACAGAGTGCGTTTTGCAATGCTCCCATTGCCCCTGATGACAGTATTGGTAGTGTTGGCTGTGTTTATACTTTATCAGTTTGTCACAGCTGACCTGCAAGCATTTATATATTTCCAATTCTAATAACGCGCATCATGCTAATCGGACTGACAGGAGGAATAGGCAGTGGTAAGTCGGCGGTCTCTCGGGGGCTCCGCGAGATGGGTTATCAGGTTCTCGATACCGATAAGATAGCCCGTGAACTAATGGAGACCGACCAAGAGTTGCGAGCTGAAATCCGTGAGTGTTTCGGATTGCTGGCATATCAGTCAGACGGACGGCTCAACCGCCAATTGATAGCATCTACAGTATTCACTCACCCGAGCTCGCTTGAGCGGCTCAATAGCATAGTACACCCTAAGGTGATAGAGTATGTAAGAGATTATGCCGCCCGACACAAAGAGCAGACTACGATAGTGGAATCGGCTATTCTTTTTGAATCGGCTATGGACAGCCTCTGCGATGCCGTTGTTACAGTCTCTGCGCCTGAGCCGCTGCGTATCAAAAGGGTAAAACGCCGTGACCTTTGCTCGGATGATGCTGTCAGGCAAAGAATGAGCCGCCAACTGACCGATGAGCAGCGAGAACAAAAAAGCGACCTTATCATAACAAATGGTGAAAATGCCAAAATTTCTGATTTGTGTTTGCAGGTTAATAATTTTCTTTGTAACTTTGCGGGCTGAAAATCGAAGACTCTAATGTCTTCGGTGCGCAAACGCAAGGTGAATATCAACGATTTCATATTTCGCAGTTTTGCAAGTGGCAGCAGTGGCAACTGCTATTATCTTGGCAACTATCACTCCGGCATACTCATAGATGCCGGAATCTCTGCGCGTACTATCTATCGTAACCTCAAGTCAATGGGGTTGGATTTTTCCAATATAGCCGGTGTTCTTGTCACTCACGACCATGCCGACCATATTCGTGCCGTAGGTACTCTCGGTGAGAAATCGCATATTCCCATTTACGCTACCGCTGAGGTGCACGACGGCATTGATCATAACTATGGCGTACTTGAGAAACTGCGCACCTCTCGGCGCTTCTTTAAGACAGGCGAGCCATTCAATTTACTCGGAATGACGATAAACAGTTTCCATGTTTCGCACGACTCTACCGACTGTGTCGGATATGTAATAGATTATCAGGGCGAGCGCTTTATGATAGCAACTGATGTGGGTTGTGTGAGCGACGAACTCGAAGATTATGTGGCTACTGCCAATCATATCGTCATAGAGGCTAACCACGATGAACAAATGTTGCTCAACGGTCCGTATCCTACGTATCTTAAAGAAAGAATACTATCGGATGTGGGGCACATGAGTAATGCTACCTGCGCACGAGTGCTTGCTGACAACTACCATGAGCAGATGCGGCATATATTCCTCTGCCATCTCTCACAAGAGAATAACGACGCACAAGTAGCTCTGCAAACAGTGAAAGATGAGCTTCAGGCCGTTGGCGCTGATTTCAGTAGTCTCACACTCATGCCTCTGCCACGTCTGGAACCTACTGAGATTTTTACCTTTAAGGCTAATTAGAAGCTCAGTTTTTCTATTGTGATTTAAATTTCCTACATATATCTTATCATGTCAAAACAAATATCCAAGCATGTCAGTTGGGTCGGCAAGGTCGATTGGGAACTGACTCGTTTTCATGGCGATGAGTATTCCACTCATCGCGGTTCGTCTTATAACTCTTACCTCTGCCGCGACCAAAAGACGGCACTCATCGACACCGTATGGCAACCATACGATCATGAGTTTGTGAGCCGTCTGAAGCAAGAAATCAATCTCAGCGATATCGACTATATTGTGATGAATCATAATGAGATAGACCACTCGGGTGCACTCGTCGAATTGATGCGTGAGATACCCGATACTCCTATCTATTGCACTGCTAAGGGTGAGGCTATCATTCGCGGACACTACCACAAGGATTGGAATTTCGTAAATGTAAAAACAGGCGATACGCTGTCTCTCGGTCAGACTACTCTGACTTTTATCGAAGCGCCTATGTTGCATTGGCCCGACACTATGTTTACTTATCTATCGGGCGATAATATCCTCTTTTCTAACGATGGATTCGGGCAGCATTTTGCTACCGAGTCGCTCTTCAACGACACTGTCAATCAGGAGGAGCTGATGTACGAGGCAATGAAGTACTACACCAACATCCTCAACCTCTACAGCCCGATGGTAACTCGCAAAATCAAAGAGTTGCTTTCGCTCAATCTCAGTGTGGAGATGATATGTCCGTCGCATGGCGTTATATGGCGCGACAACCCGATGCAGATTGTAGAAACATATCAGCGCTGGGCTAATGCATACAAGGAAGATCAAATAACCATAGTGTACGACACTATGTGGCAGTCAACGCGCCTGATGGCTGAGGCTATAGCAGATGGCATACGAGAGGCAACTCCGCAAACGAAGGTTCTCATCCTAAATGCAGCTAAGGCCGATAAGAACGACATCTTGACTGAAGTGTTCCGCTCGAAGGCTGTGCTTGTAGGCTCTCCTACTATCAACTATGGCTTCTCTTACGCCATCAGCGGATTGCTTGAGATGATGCGAGGATTGAAGTTCAAACAAAAGAAAGCTGCTGCATTCGGCTCCTACGGATGGAGCGGGGACGCGGTAAAACTCATAAACGAACATCTGCAGGCCGCAGGTTTTGAACTCGTCAATGAAGGGATAAAATGCTTGTGGGTGCCTGACACAGAGGAGTTGAACCGCTGTCGTGAATACGGGCGTCAATTTGCAGAACTATGATTTCCAACCTCAATCCCAACCTCAATAATATAATTTTTTAATATGCAAAGCTTCGATTACCAAACCCCTACAAGATTGATTTTTGGTAAGGGTGTAATAGAGAAACTGCCTAAAGTGATGAGTGCTTTTGGCAAGAAGATACTCCTGACTTATGGTGGTGGCAGCATAAAGAAAGTTCCGGCTCTCAGCGATAACCCATCAGCAGGTAGTTTGTACGACTATGTGCATGCTCTGCTCAAGGACTTTGAGATTGTCGAACTGAGCGGTATTCAGCCAAATCCTAAATATAACCCATCCGTGTTAGACGGTGTGCGTCTATGTAAGGAGCATAAGGTGGATGTCATCCTATCGGTAGGAGGTGGCAGTGTGTTGGATTGTTCAAAGGCTATCGCTGCCGGAGCTTGCTACGATGGCGACCCGTGGGATCTCATTTCCTATAAGACTAAGGCAAATGCTGCACTTCCAATTGTTGATATCATCACTTTGGCTGCTACAGGTAGCGAGTATGACAGTGGAGGTGTCATCTCACGTACAGAAACCAACGATAAGATTGGTTATATGGACCGCCTTTTGTATCCTGCGGTGTCGTTCCTCGACCCTACTTACACGTTCTCTGTCAGCAAGAAGCAGACAGCAGCCGGCATAGCCGATGCAATGAACCATACAATAGAGCAGTATTTTGCAGAAGACACTACCTTACTCAATGATGGTTTCTGTGAGTCGATGCTGCGCTCACTTATGGAGAACGGACGCAAGTGTCTTGCTAACCCCAATGACTATCAGGCACGTGCTGAGATGATGCTCTGCTGTACCTATGGCTGTAATGGCATCCTCTCGCTTGGCAATAGTGAGAGTGGCTGGCCTTGCCACGGCATAGAGCACGCTCTAAGTGCCTACTATGATATCACTCATGGCGAAGGCTTAGCTATCATCACGCCTCGCTGGATGAAGCACATCTTGAACGAACATACGCTGCCGCGATTTGTCAAATACGGTATCAATGTATTCGGAATAGGTCAGGAACTGAGCGAATGGGATATAGCCTTCAAAGCTATTGAGAAAACATATTGTTTTTTTGAGTCTATTGGTATTCCGATGCATCTTAGGGAGGTAGGAATCGACGAGAGCCGCCTTGACGAGATGGCGCATCATATCGCAGTGAACGAAGGCCTCGACCAAGCATACTCTCCATTAACACAGCAAGATATAAAAGATATCCTTGTAGATAGCCTTTGATAATGCGTTTTGTCGTATTAAAAAGGACTTGAGCTTTCAAGCGGGTGTGTCAAAACTACATTGGCACACCCTCCTAACTCTATGTCAGTGTACTTTAGCGAATGGTTACCAGGCGATTGTGTTAGCAATATAAGAGGCTCATCTCGGTATTTGAGAAAAAAAGCTGCCTAACAAAAATTGTTAGACAGCTTCTTTTGTTTTAGGGTGGAATGTGGGGCTCGGCCCCACGACATACACCACCTAAAATCAGTTTTTCGTAACTTACTGTATTTCAGCCGTTTGACAAATCAGTTTACTATCATTTTTTGCCTCTGTTTGGGACAATTTTGGGACACTTTTTTACACAAAATGAGGCAACTTTTTCCAATAGATAAATCTCTATATATCAGTTAATTACAGCACCTCCTTGCGCAACTTTTTGCGCACATTTTTGCCAACGATTTAACGTAAATAGGACGTTTTTTTATGGTTTTAAGCACCCGATTGGTACTACATAAACACCATCTTTGCGTCGGTACGCATACTGTCCTCCCGTTAAAATTATTAGCACATCCGGCTCACGGATTGGCATTTGTTTTTCTTTTTGATTGTGCTCAATGATTAAGCGTTTCAATTCAAGCAGATGTTTTGCTCCATCGTCTATCTCTCGGCTACCTAACTTACATTCAATCAACGCATATTTGTCTGCGTTCATATGCAGAACTATATCGGCCTCCAAGCCATACCGATCATGATAGTACGACAAATGAGAATAAAAGTTATTTTGAGTAAACGCTCGCAGATCCCGAATACATAATTGCTCGAAGATAAAACCGAATGTCTTCAACTGCATCTGTAGTGCCTCTGGTGATAATTCTAATGCTGCTACAGCCACAGACGGGTCACAAAAACAACGCTTAGGTGTACTGCGTATTACTGTTTTACTCCTGATGGCCGGACACCATGCGTCCAAGTCGTCAATTACATATAGTTTCTCCAGAGCTTTTATATAGTCGTCAAATGTACCTCGTGAGCATTCTATGTTATCCGAAGCGGTGACATCAGCCAATATGGATGTCTTTAAGGCAAACGTGGAAATGTTGCGTGCGTACGAACGTAGTATCACGCGCGTTAATTTAGGATCGCGCGATACCTTATCTACATTCGATATATCGTATTCGCAAACGGAAGTAACATAATCGTTGGCTATCAATAATTTAGCTACATCGGTCTTTGCCTGTAGAGTCGCAGGCCATCCTCCTCTACATGCGACAAAGATAATATCCGCTATACTCATTCGGGATATTCCCTCTATGTCCTGATTCGGGTCATCAAAGAGAGCTTGCAAACTGACCTCACCAGTAGATTCTTTGGATTCCCATAAACTCATAGGTAACATCTTCATTCGAGTGATGCGGCCTGTACCGGTATGCATTATCTCAGACGAATCAACGGCATTCGAACCTGTTAATATAAATTGCCCAGGCAGAGACCGTCTATCTACTTCCATTCGCACAGCATCCCATAATAGAGGTATGTCTTGCCATTCATCAATCAAACGAGGAGTATCTCCGCGCAAGAGCACGCTAGGAGTAGTCATTCCCGTTGCCAAATACTCGGCGCGCTTATCCGGATCTTGCAGAAAAATCGTACTCTTTGCTTGTTGGGCTGCAGTTGTTGACTTTCCACACCATTTAGGTCCTTTAATATACACGGCTCCAATGGCTTCTAAACGCTCCTTCAATTCAATGTCTGCTACTCGTTCTAAATACTCCATAGTGATACCAATTCAAAATTTGCTGCAAAGGAAGTAAAAATAAATGATATATGCAAATATTTTGAAAGTTTTTTCATTTTGTTATGAAAAATTGATGTTTTTTATTATGAAGATTTGATATGTTACATTGTGAAGATTTGATGTGTTTTATAACGAAACTTTGAGATATTTGGGATTTGGCGCAATTTCAATCACCGATTTGGCGCATTTTTAATCACCGAGTTGGCTGTATTTTGTTCGGTCATTTGGCGGAGTTCTATTTGGGAGGATGGCGCATTTTCGTTGGGGCATTTGGCTACAAATATTCAAATTACATAAAAATTCCTACAATTTGGAGCGGAAAAGTAAGAAAATCTTGCATATTTCGCAAAATTGTTGTATCTTTAAAATCGAAATCACATAATAAATATAAAATATCGATATTGCATATGCGCAAGGTATTACTAATCATTCCATTGACTATGCTTCTGGCTATAGTTCCTGCTGAAGCGAAAAAACGGAAGCCAATAGTTAATGCAGATAACATATCTGCTACTGAGTTGGCTGCCAAACATGACAGTATCGTCGATGAAGGCTACAGACTTTACCTAAAAGAGAAAATTGCATGGACAGCAGAAGATATGTTTTTTGCAGAAAGTAGCCATCAGGATATGATGCAGGGTTCCATCATCAGCGGCACATACCCTGAATTCGGCATCATCTTCTATAATATAGAGACGGGGTTGTGCGTCTACGAAGTAAAGACAAATGTGGAGAAAGGTGAAGCCTATGGAATTGACAGTATTCGTCCTCTCACAGAAAAGGAACTTGAGAAAATCAAATTACAAGAAAGAATTTATAGGGGCATATACACATTGGATATAGAAATTCAAGAACCACCCAAAGGATGTTCTTTCAATTTCGATTGGCTTCGCTTAGCAGAAAATCGTTTTCGCGTATTTGTCATCATGGGATGCAACACTCCTCATATTATTCCATGGGGAAATGATTTATCTTACGACTGCGATTCAATAGGAAATGTGTTAGAGACACCTACTATTGTGGAAGGGAACAAAATTCGGGAAATCTTTCATTCTCATACAAATCTGCACCCTCTTATCACATCTACTGACATTGCAATCTTCCTTCTTTATGGCGAAGAATTGGATGAATTTAAAATATTAAGCCATGGTGTTTATTATCGTTACAGCAAAAAGACGAACCGGATTGAGATTGTAGAACGATAAAGATCATATAATTGATAACGTTCTCTTACTTCATCACTCAATCACACAATAAAAACAGCGGCGATACCATGAGGTATTTCCGCTGTTTTCGGGTGGGATGTGGGGCCCTCGCTTACGCTAAGGCTCATGTGACTGCGGGCTCTGCCCTTGTAAAACATTTTCGCCTTGCGTTACGCTCTCCCCAAGAATTGAAATTCTCGGGGACCCCGTTATAATTGGCTTCTCGCCGAGACACACTCCATCAAAAACAAAATCAGCAACCATAAAGGCTGCTGATTTGTTTTTCGGGTGGAATGTGGGGCTCGAACCCACGACACTCGGAACCACAATCCGATGCTCTGCCAACTGAGCTAAGACCACCATGTAAGCAATTGTTTTGCGGTCGAACTTTGCGTTTCGGTCGAACTTTGCGTTTCGGTCGAACTTTGCGTTTCGGTCGAACTTTGCGTTTC
>CAMHGK010000031.1 GCA_946184695.1 uncultured Bacteroidales bacterium
TGCCATTCCTTACATCACAATGTTGACAATCCTACCGGGAACGACGATTATCTTCTTAGGCGTGTTGCCGGCGAGATATTTGGATGTGTCTTCGAGCGCAAGAACAAGTTTCTCCACTTCCTCTTTCGGGGTGTCCTTCGGGCGTTTATTTGCCAATAGTGCTAACGCCTCGCAAAGGTAGGTATTTTTTCCAAAAACAGCAAAATTTTGAAGTAAAGAAATAAAGTATTACCTTTGCAACATGAAACTTTGTATAGCAGAAAAGCCCTCAGTAGGCAGAGACATAGCCCGTGTATTGGGAGCCGACCATGCGCATGACGGTTTCATGGAGGGCAACGGATATTGCGTCACATGGACCTTCGGTCATCTTTGTGCCCTCTACGAGCCGCAGGAGTACCAGCAACTTTGGAAACGATGGGATATGTCGCTACTGCCGATGATTCCCGAGCGGTTCTCTATCAAGGTGACTGAAGAGAAGGGCATACAAAAGCAGTTTGGCATAATCAAAGACCTTATATCTAAGGCTGATGAGGTTATCAACTGCGGTGATGCCGGTCAGGAGGGTGAGCTGATTCAGCGTTGGGTCTATCAGAAAGCCGGTTGCCGTGTTCCTGTGCGCCGACTTTGGATCTCGTCGCTCACCGAAGATGCTATACGTGAGGGATTTGCCAATCTCAAAGACCAGTCTGAGTATCAGCGCCTCTACGAGGCAGGACTGATGCGTGCCATAGGTGACTGGCTGCTCGGAATGAATGCCACACGAGCCTATACTATCCGCTACCCTCATCGCGATGCTGACTCGGAGCGCAATCACGTACTGTCGATAGGTCGCGTTCAGACACCTACATTGGCGCTTATTGTCAAGCGGCACAAGGAAATACAAAACTTCCACCCCATCACCTATTGGGAACTGAAAACCACCTATCGCGACACTCTCTTTTCGATGCTCGCTGATGAGGACGACCGTAAGATAACCGACCATGACGAAGCGCAGAAACTCTTGCAGTCGGTTGTGGGCAAGGAGTTTGAGGTGGTATCTGTAGAGAAGAAGAAAGCTACGGAATATGCTCCGCGGCTGTTTGACCTGACCTCGTTGCAGGTGGAGTGCAACAAGAAGTACTCCTATTCGGCTGAGCGCACGCTTCAAATCATACAGTCGCTCTACGAAAAGCATCTGACCACTTATCCCCGCGTTGATACCACGTTCTTGCCCGACGATGTATATCCCAAAGTGCCTAAAATCTTTCAAGGCATCGAGAGTCACTACCCGCAGATAGGTCGGCTTAGGGAACTCATGCAGCAGGCGAAGCAAACTACCGGCAAGGCGCAGAAGCTGCCCAAGTCGAAGCATGTGTTCGACTCAAAGAAGGTGACCGACCACCATGCTATCATTCCCACCGGTCAGCAGCCCAACACGCTGACGGCTGAGGAACGCAACGTCTATGACCTTGTAGCCAAGCGTTTCATAGCTGCCTTCTACCCCGATTGTCAGGTAGCCAACACTACCGTATTAGGAAGGGTAGAGGATGTCAACTTCAAGGCTACCGGCCGCGAGGTGCTTGTGGCAGGTTGGCGTGAGGTGTTTGCCAAAGACAATGAGAAGCTTAAGCAGAGTGCTGATGACGACAAGGATGACAAGGAGGACGCAGCCGACAAGCTGTTGCCCTCGTTCAAGAAAGGAGAACATGGTGAGCATCAGCCCGCCTTGCAAGAGCGTCAGACCACTCCTCCCAAACCCTATACCGAGGCAACACTCCTGCGTGCTATGGAGACGGCGGGCAAGACAGTTGATGATGAACAACTCCGCGATGCACTCAAAGAGAACGGCATAGGTCGTCCTTCCACCCGAGCTGCGATAATAGAGAAGCTGTTTCAGCGCAAATACATACAACGTGAACGAAAAAGTCTCAGCCCTACGTTATTAGGCATAGAACTGATCAACACCGTACATACCCCCATATTGCTATCTGCCGAACTGACAGGCGTATGGGAGAAGAAGCTTCGCCAGATAGAGCGAGGCGAGTACGAGAGCCGTGCTTTCCTTGATGAGCTCAAACAACTCACCACTGAGGTGGTCAATGAGGTGCGCACCGACAAGGCGGGCTATCGTTGTCCGGTGTGCGGCATGGGCATCATTATTCGCGGTCGCACAGCCTTTGGCTGTTCCCGCTGGCGCGAAGGCTGCTCATATAGGGAACCTTTCGCGCAGCAATGACATAACTTCGCACCGATAAAGCACAATTAGCATCAATAATAAACCAAAAGAGACGGCTTTACCGTCTCTTTTGGTTTATATAAAATATCAAATGCCGTTAGGTGCTGCCATTTATTCCTGCAGCGGCAGATAACTCCGGTTATGACTTTTTTGTGTAGCCATAGCCGTAGCGACTTTTCCCATATCCGTATCCGTAGCTTACCTTTTTGGGTTTGACGCCATTGAATATGCATGCTATGTTGTTCAGACGCTTTTGCTTGTAGGTGTCGTTGATAAACTCGGCAAGGTCCTTAGGAGTATAGTTCTCACGAGAAACGAGGATTGTCATATCGCTGAGTCGGTTGAGTACGTAGGTATCGCTGACAAGGGCAATAGGAGCGGTGTCGAGCAAGACGTAGTCGTACATGGTGGCGAGTCGTGCAACGAGTTTGTCGAGATTGTCGGAAGTGATGAGCTCGGCAGGGTTGGGCGGGATGATGCCTGCCGGAACTATATGTACATTATCCGATATGTTGGTGGGTAGTATGAGCTCGCTGTCGTCAACCTCTTCGCCTGCAAGCAGGCTTGTCAGGCAGCCCTTACGTTCGACTCCCAAGTATTTTACGAGCATAGGCTTGCGTATGTCGAGTCCGACCACTACTACGCGCTTGCCTATAGTGGCGAGTGACAATGCAAGGTTGATAGATGTGAATGTCTTGCCCTCGCCGTTGATACACGAAGTGATAAGGATGACATTACCCTTGTCAGGGTGCTTAGGCAGCATGAAGTTGATATTGGTGCGCACCATACCGAAAAGCTCGGTTGCAGGTGAGAGTTCTTTGAAGTTGACAATAGGCGCTTTCTTTGAGTTGATAAGTTGCCCGAGGACGGGCGGACGAACAGCCTTCTCGTACTGACGGAACGAGGTGAACTTGTTGTTGAAAATGTCATATATGTAGAATACGCCGATAGGCAGTGCCAATCCCATTAGCAACGCTAACATTAGCAGTAATTTCAGTTTTGGAGCTACGGGGCTGGTGTCTCGCATCGGCGGGTCGATGACTCGGGCGGGTCGCATTGCGCCTGCCAATGCAAGAGCTGTCTCTTCGCGTTTCTCATATAGGTAGAGGTACAGGCGCTCCTTAATCTGTTGCTGGCGCTTAATCTCTATGTATTGGCGTTCTTTAGCGGGTGCCTGACGAATGAGCCGATTGAAAGTATCGTCTTGTGCAATGAGGTTGTCGTATTCAATCTTCTGCGATTCTTCAATTTTCTTGATAGTCTCAATGATGGTCAGTCTGAGCTCCGCTAAGCGGAGGTTAGCTTGCACCAATATGGGGTTGTCGGGCGAGGCTGACTGCGAGATACGCATCTTCTCTAATAGTTCGTTGTTATAGTCTGCTACAAGAGTTTGGAGTGTGGGGTGCTGAAGACCTATGTTGAGCGGAACGAGCGATTGGGCGTTTTTCTCGTCGGTGAGGTACTCGCGCAAGTAGCCAACGAGGGTGAGTTGCGTTTGAATCTCAGCTATTCGCTTCTGATATTCGCTTTTAGTGGTCAGTGCTATTTCTACCTCTTTGCTCAGGTCTGACAGGTTGTTTTGCTGCATATAGTATTCCACCGCTTTCTCTACTGTGTCAAGTTCGAGGGTTACGATGCGTAGGCGCTCGTCGATAAAAGCAGCGGTGTTTTGCATCATCATATTTTTGTCAACGATGGCATCGAGGTTGTAGAGTTCGGTCACCTTGTTCATAATGTCAATAGCGCGCTTGGGCATGTCGGTGGTGGTGGTGATTCGGACCACGTCCGACTCTTTCTTTATCTGGCTGGCAGATATTTTAGTCTTAAATGCCTCAACCCGTACGTCGTGTGGCAGTGTGCGGATTAGCATCTTGTCGCCTACTTCTAAGGTTTTGTTTTCGATTATGCGTAGTTCGCCCGCACACGTATTAAACGGCTGATCTAAGTTGTTGAGTATGTGTTTCGACTTCTTCTGGTGGAACTTAGGTCCTACTATCACCTTTACCTTGTAAGCATTCGCAGTGCGTTGCAATTCTATGACTACGGCGCGGCGCATGGTGTCTAAGTAAAGTGGTGGATATTGTACGCGCACATCGGGTGTGGGGTACTGACCAACCCATCTGAGGTTCTCCTTCTTGCGATACTCGGTTTGCAGGTCAAGCAGCCTCACCGTCTGCCCCATGATAGTTCGTGAATTGAGTATCTCGAGTTCGTTGAGTACGTTTTTGGAGCTCGTTATTCCCACCAAAGATAGGATTTCGTCTTGGGGCAGCATCGACTCTTGCTCTTGGCGAAGCATGAGCGACGATGAGACGTGGAACTGCGGGTTGTGTGAGAAGTAATAGAAAAGCACTACAATCAGGAATACCACGACTGACCCTACAAACCAATACCAGTTTCTAAGGCAGCGCATGATAAGTTCGCGCAGATTGATAGAGTCTTGCTGTGAACGATACGAGTAGTAGTTATAATCAGATTTGTCGTTTTTCATCTTGTGGACTCGGTAGGATGATTATTTGCTTGAGGCAGAGGTGCTAGAATTGCTTTTGTTGTTGAGATTAACAACCGCTACTATCACCGTTGCCATACTTGCCAGAGTAGATACAGCCGATAGGTAGAGTGGGATATTCTGCGAGGAGATAGCGCGAACCTGATTGGGCTCAACATATACTACGTCGTTCTGTTGCAGATAGTAGTATGGAGAAAGGAATACATCGGACGAGTTGAGGTCGAGTCGCCCGAATTGCATTTTGCCGTCCACCTCGCGAGCCACGAGTACATTCTGCCGTTTGCCGTAAATCGTCATGTCGCCTGCCATTGCGAGGGCGTCGAAGATGGTAGCTCGTTCATTGGTTACGGTGAACTGCCCGGGGTGCGCTACCTCACCTGTCACTGTCACCTTGAAGGTGAGCAGTTGCATATTGACGATGGGATCAGAGATGTATGCGGCAAGTTTCTCGGCGATGAGTTGCTTGGATTGAGTCAGGGTGAGACCTGCCAAGTGGAGCTTGCCCAAAATCGGGAAGTTGATATCGCCGTTAGAATCTAAGCGGTATGGTTGCAATGAATACTGCGTTGTCATCTTCTCAGTACCAAGTCCGCCGAAGACTACCGACGGCATGTTGAACGGTCTGACGGCCTCCATGTCGAGGGCATTGACGGTGATAGTGACGGCATCGCCCGCTATCAGAGTGGCATCGATGGTAGCTTGAAAAGCCCGATTGAGTGTGGCTGCGGTGGAGGAGTCGATGTCACGAACATACGACATCGACTTCTGTGAGGTGCAACCCATGAACATCAGCACTGCAGCGAGCAGAAGACAATATGCGGTGGTTCTGTTAATCATTTTGACTTAGTGTTATGGTTATGCATCAGCGCATGCTGACGCATAACCTTCGTTTATGTTATGCCGATAAGCGATAACTCTCGGGCTTATTCCCAGTCGTTTTTTACTTGAATCTGTTCGGCATTGAGTTCGCCCGTCGAGGTTACTTCTATCTCTACGCGGCGGTTCTTTGCACGTCCTTCTTCGGTCTCGTTGGTGTCAACGGGCTCGCTTTCACCACGTCCCTCGTAGGTTATGCGCGAGCCGTCAATCCCGCTCAGAATGAGTGCTTTCCTAACAGCCTTTGCACGGTTCTCCGATAACCGCTGGTTCGACTCGTCGGAGCCTACGGCATCGGTATGGCCGGTTATGTGTACCTCTACACCCGGGTTCTCGGTCATGAAGCTCAGTAACGCGTCAAGCGACTCTTGCGATACCTGAAGAATCTGAGTCTTGTTGGTAGCGAAGAACATGTTGTAGAGTATCACTTTCTTGCCTTCCTCTATGCGTTGCAGCGTCAGGAAGATGGTGTCCATACTGAAGTGCAGGGTGTCATCGGCGGGCATGTAACCTTTGCGACTCAGGTGAGCCACATAGTCGCCTGCGGGCAGCGGAGTGACGAAGAGTCCGTCGTCGGCAGCCTGACCTTCGTATAGAGTGTTCATGTCAAGGTCACGAATGATGATGTCGGCATCAAGCGGCTGCTGAGTGTCGGCATCGCGAACAACACCTGTCAGCGAGCTGAGCGAAGTGCCCTCAATGAATCCTTCAGGTGTGGGTTTGAGACTAAGGATTACTGTGTCTTTGAGGTTCTTCTGATGGTCGAAATAGACGGTGTCGGTCTCGAAGTATTTGGCATGCTTTGCCCATATCTTGTATTGCCCGTTCTTGTAGCGTTGCATCACCAACCCGGACTTGTTGGTGGTCTTGGTTGTCACCTTGCCTTTGTAGGGGTTGAATACTGAAATCATAGCTCCTTGCAGCGGTTTGCCAGTTTCTTCGTCAACTACTTTGGTGGCGAAAGATGGTAGCGGCTCTGCCGGTAGCGACATGAGTTTCTTCTGTTTGCGCGGCAGCTCGAAGAACATCGCAAGTTTCACTCCTACAAGGAACGGGTTGGCACGCATGTTCTGTGCGGGGTTGATGGTAAGCACAGGCAGAGGCTGAGAGTTGGCAGGAGCGGTCACGTTAGGTAGCACCGGTGTTGTCTGTGCATGAGAGGCGTTGGCTGAATTTTGTATGTTTAGCACTCCGTAGTCGGCAAATACGCCTAAGCGCAGGTGCACTATGTCGGCAAATGAACGCTGTTGCTTGCCGCGCTGAAAACGTGTACGCGCACCTTTCTGCTGTTTCTGCTGGGGCTTGAGCCACTGGTCAAGGAACAGACCAATCTCAGCATGTGCTGCAAGGTTGATATGTGAACTGAGCTTCTCGGAGTACTTCAGCGGCTGGTCGCTAATAACAAGGTTGCTAAGAGAAGCGTCAGCAGTCTCAAGAGCAGTGCTCAGAGTGGCTTGGGCAGCGGAGTTTTTGATGAGCGAATAACCTATCTTGGGACCTACGAGGAAGTAGAAGGCATTCCATTGTCCACCAAAGAGCAAGGGTATGTCGATATAGCCTAAACTATAGTTATCGGTGAAGGGATTGAGAGTGTAGGTCAGATTATTGCCCGGCACTGCGGTGAGCAGAGGCATGGTCTCGGAGAAGGGGTTGCCGTCGGTGGCAAGAATACGATCGGCTGAGTTGTACATCTCGAACTCAAGTCCGGTGTTGAACAAGAAATGCTTGTATAGCAGCTGATAGCCAAGGCCTACTCCGCCTCCTACACCTCCGACTAAATTATTAGAGAAGTTGAGGGTAGTAGGGTATTTCTGGAAAAGTGCACTATAGCCTGCATACCCCCAAACACCGAGCGAGTGGTGAATGTCACGAGCCTGATATCTGGCAATGCGTGCGTTATAGCGTTGTGCTGCTTCAAGCTTCTGGCGGTAGGCCGATTGTGCTTTCGTCTCGGGCTCCTGCGGTGTCTCCTCAGCAACGGGTTCTTCAGTCTGTTTTACTTCTTTGGCGTCTTTCTTGTTGGCGTCTTTTTTAGCTTTGTCTTTGGCAGCCTGCTTGGCTTTTTGTTCGCGCTCTTTCTTGGCTTTTGCCATCTGCTGCTGGCGCTGTTTGTTTTTCTGGGCCATAGCTTTCTGGCGCTGCTGGGCAGCCGAAGGCTTGTTGTTGGCAGCGAAAGCTGAACTGCTTGCTGCCGGCGATGCGATAAATGCGATTGTCAGCATCAGGATGGCAAAAAGATGCCGTACCTGACTGAGAAGGTTAAGTGTGTTTGATTTCATATAATTTTAGTAATTATTTTTCTTTTGATAGTAGCTTACCAAAGAGCGCATAGCAAGTACTCGCTACTAATGCGCCGCAAATTTATAAAATAGTTTTTAATCGGCAAAAAGATTTCTTAATTATTTGTTTTGTCAGGTGCAATAGTTAACCTACTTTCTGCTTTTTGTATTACTACTTTGCCGAAAAAGTAATTATTATTATCTTTGCATGCTTTTGTAGGCGCCGCAATGCCTCTGGCCATGAAATATTATAAATCAAAACACTATACATAATGAAACCTACACTTTTTGTATTGGCTGCCGGAATGGGCAGCCGTTATGGCGGACTCAAACAACTTGATAAGTTTGGTCCAAACGGAGAGACAATAATGGACTTCAGCATCTATGATGCCGTCAAAGCCGGCTTCGGTAAGGTGGTGTTTGTCATTCGTCGTGATTTCGAGCAGGCTTTTCGTGAGCAGATAGTCTCCAAATATCAGAGCCGTATAGCCGTAGAACTCGTCTTTCAGGATCTTGATAACCTGCCTGCAGGCTTTAGCGTCCCTGAGGGAAGAGAGAAACCATGGGGAACCAATCATGCCGTTTTGATGGGTAAGGACGTTATCCATGAACCCTTTGCAGTTATCAATGCCGACGACTATTATGGCCGCGAGAGTTTTCAGATTCTTGCTGACTACCTGCGCTCTATAGAGGGCACAGAGGGTAACTACGCCATGGTGGGCTACAGAGTATGCAACACACTCTCAGAGTCCGGTACGGTGGCTCGTGGCGTTTGCGAGACCAATGCAGAGGGATTCTTGACAAAAGTGACGGAGCGTACCAAAATAATCCGCGAAGAGGACGGTGTGATACGTTTTATCGAGCCTGAAGGCAAAACTGAACTCGCCGAGAATACACCTGTCTCGATGAATATGTGGGCTCTGACCCCCGACTATTTCCACCATTCAGAGCAGTATTTCGTGGAGTTCCTAAAGGAGCATGGCAAGGAGCTCAAGAGCGAGTTCTATATCCCCACAATGATCGACCATCTGATTCGCACCGGTGCAGCCACCTGCCGTGTACTCGACACTCCGTCAAGGTGGTTTGGGGTGACCTATGCCTCCGACCGCGAACAAGTCGTAGCCAAATTCCACAAACTCATTGCCGACGGTGTGTATCCATCGCCGCTGTTTTAATGCATATTGCATACTTTTCATCAACAGTGTATAATGCTCAAACAGATATCTAATTATGCATTATGCATTACGAATTATGAATTAAAATGAACATACTTGTAACAGGTGGTGCGGGGTATATAGGCTCGCATACCATAATAGAACTATATCGTGCGGGACACACCGCCGTGGTTGTTGATAATCTTTATAATTCCAACAAAGAGGCTCTTCGCCGCGTGGCAGAACTGATAGGAGTGGCTCATATTCCTTTCGTTGAGGCAGACATACGCGACCGCTCAGCCCTTGAAGCAGTGTTTGCAAACAATAAGTTTGACGCATGCATACATTTTGCAGGTTTGAAGGCAGTAGGCGAGTCGGTTCAGAAACCTCTTGAGTACTACGAGAACAATATGAACGGTACTTTCGTCTTGCTTGACGTGATGCGCCGTCATGGGTGTAAGAATATCATATTCTCTTCGTCCGCCACAGTTTATGGCGACCCGCAACAAATACCTATCACCGAGCAGTGTCCTAAGGGACATTGCACCAATCCATACGGCCAGACCAAGTCGATGCTTGAGCAGGTGATGATTGACGTGCAAAAGGCAGACCCTGAATGGAATGTAGTGCTGCTCAGGTATTTCAATCCGATAGGAGCACATCCAAGCGGACGTATAGGTGAGGACCCCAATGGTATCCCTAACAATCTTATGCCCTACATAACCCAGGTGGCAGTGGGCAAGCGCGAGAGGCTTGGCGTGTTTGGCAACGACTATCCCACGCCCGATGGCACCGGAGTGCGCGACTACATCCATGTATGCGACCTCGCTACAGCACACGTGGCAGCTCTGCAGGCGGTCGAGAAAAAGCAGGGACTGGCTATCTATAACATCGGAACAGGACATGGCTATTCCGTACTTGAAGTGGTGAACACCTTTATGAAGGTCAACGGTGTGGATATCCCTTACTCCATCATGCCTCGCCGTGCCGGTGACATCGCCACTTGCTACTGTGACCCCGCTAAAGCTCTGCGTGAACTCGGTTGGAAAGCACAGTTCGGACTCGACGAGATGTGCCGCGACTCATGGAACTGGCAGAAGAACAACCCCGAGGGGTATAGGAAGAGCAAATAATTCATAATTGCTTGTCCTCGCTCCATGCTCTTTCCCTTACAATGGTGGGGGAGACTATGCGGAAGAATAAAAATTTATTTATAATTAACCAAAAATCAAATACATGAAAGTAATAGAAGCATTGCAAAACAACGGATTTGCCACAGCTGATTATATTGTGGTGGTTGTTTACATACTTTTGCTCGTCTCACTGGGTTTGATAGTGAGCCGCAGGCAGAAGGATGGGAAAGAGAAAAATGCCAACGACTACTTCCTTGCCGGCAACACGCTGACATGGTGGGCAGTAGGTGCGTCGCTGATAGCGGCTAATATCTCAGCTGAGCAGTTTATCGGCATGTCGGGTTCGGCATTCAAGTCGGGCATAGCTATGGCAGCTTACGAGTTGCAAGCGGCTTTGACATTGTTGCTTGTAGGTAAGTTTTTGCTGCCTCTGATGCTCAAAAAGAAGATTTTTACTATTCCACAGTTCCTCTCCGACCGCTACAACGAGGGTACGGGTTTGGCGTTCTCTATCTTCTGGTTGTTCTTATATGTGTTTATCAACCTGACTTCTGTGAGCTGGCTCGGGGCATTGGCTATCAAGCAGATTCTCGGTCTGCCTGCCGTACCTGCCGAGTTCTTGGGAATCAACGTGGACATGACGATGGTGACCATTGTCTTGATACTTTTCCTGATAGCAGGTCTTTATTCAATATATGGCGGCTTGGCTTCAGTGGCATGGACCGACGTGCTGCAGGTGGTGTTCTTAGTAGGTGGCGGTTTGGTGACAGTGTTTGCTACGCTGCATTTCGTTGCTGTTCATCTTGGAGTTGACGGTGGAGCTTTCGGAGCTCTCAAGCATATATATACCCAACTCGCAGCCAACCCTGACTGGGCACCTGCCGACAAACATTTCAATTTGATTGTTAGTCGTGAGCCCGACGTATATCCTAATATAGTAGATGACCCGTACTTCAATATCCCGGGTATTGTCGGCATAGTAGGTGCTCTGTGGCTGTCGAACATAGGCTATTGGGGCTTCAACCAGTATATCATTCAGAAAGGATTGGCAGCTCGCTCGCTTGACGACGCACAGAAGGGTATGGTGTTTGCTGCCGCCCTGAAACTGCTCATACCGTTCATAGTATGCGTGCCGGGCGTGTGTGCATTCTACATCATGAACGCGCCTGAGTGCGAGTCGCTGCGCATGTCGCTATCGGGTGTGATAGAGCGGTCGGACGATGCTTATCCGTTCCTCATTCGCAACTTCACGCCCACAGTGGTTCGTGGTTTGGCATTCGCAGCATTGGCTGCCGCCGTAATTTCATCGCTCGCCTCGATGTTCAACTCTACAAGTACCATCTTTACGATGGACGTGTATAAGAAGTTTATAAATAAGCAGGCGTCTGAGCGTAAGCTGGTTCGCGTGGGGCGTATTACTTCCGTATGTGCACTTCTGATTGCATTGATAGCCGTTTATCCTATTATGGGCGGTGCAGATCAGGCGTTCCAAGTTATTCAGGAATACTCAGGTTTTGTGTTCCCGGGTCTTGTTGTGATATTCGGCTTGGGCCTGCTGTGGAAGCGCAGTAGCGGAAAGGCTGCGGTGGTGACGGCTATCGGCACCTTTGTATTCTCAATACTATTCAAGTTTATGTTGCCCGATGTACCTTTCCTTATTCGCATGGGGTATGTGTTCTACTGCCTAATAATTCTCTTCATAAGCATCAGTCTGTTCGACAAGTCAGTCAAACCCGCTCAGGTGTTGGACGAACATACTCGTCGTTGGCAGATGCGCGCTGCTATAGGTTGCCTTGTCGTGGCTGCATTGGTGCTGATAGGCGGTTTGGTGATGATGCAGTTTGAGGCAGGTAGAAACCTCGGACCTGAGTCGATGTTCTTCTTTGCAATAGCATTGGCAGGATTAGGCTTTGTGGCTGCAAACAACGCCAAAGACAACATGGAAAACGTGAAATCAATAGGTGTGGACGTAGACGCCTTCAAGACCTCCCGCACATTCGACATCGGGGCTATAGGTGTTTGCGTCGTGTTTGTTCTGCTGTACATCTTCCTTTGGTAAAGCAGAGTTTTATGTGTAATAGACCCTAATCGGTGTTACAGCCGATTAGGGTCAGAAAATAGCGTATGATGAAGAGAAACATTATATTTTTAGCACTTGCCCTTACTTCTGCTATCTCGCTGTTTGGCAGACAAGTAATCGACCTAAAGCAGTGGGAGTTTGCTCTTGGCGAACAGAAGCCCGAGGCGGGGTGGAAAAAGGTGACTATTCCTCACGACTGGGCTATTAGCGGTGAGTTCGACCGTGCTATAGACCTGCAATTGGTTACGGTCGTTCAGAACGGTGAGACTGAGGCTACCTATAAGACCGGTCGTTCAGGCGGTCTGCCGTGGATTGGTCATGGCTGGTACAGGACGACCTTGCACATAGATGAAACCGACTCGCTGGCTGTCAGAGATAAGTGTTATACCTTGCTCTTCGATGGTGCAATGTCTAACGCTACCGTCTTTCTCGACGGGAAACAGGTCAAGCAATGGCATTACGGATATAACAGCTGGTTTGTTGACCTTACCAAGTACCTCAGCAATGGTGAGCATGAGTTGGCGGTCAGTTTGGTCAACGAACCTCAGTCGTCGCGCTGGTACCCCGGTGCAGGTCTTTATCGTAATGTCCATCTGATTGTCACCGAGAAGGAGCATATACCTGTTTGGGGTGTATCTGTCACTACGCCTTTTGTCAGTGATAGTCTTGCACTTGTCAATGTGAAGACTACAGTTGTAAATGTAAAGGGTAAGAAGGTGGATGTTCAGAGTGAGGTCATTGTTTTAGATTCCGGCAGGTCGATTGAAGAGCAGGATCACCGTGTGGTGGCAAAAGCTTCCGCAAGCTTCGACTATCTTGAAGACGATGTCCCTGCAGAGCAGGCTCTGATGGTGAGCAATCCTAAACTATGGAGCCCTGAGACGCCCAACCGCTATCTGCTCAGCACACGAGTGTATTGCGATGGCAGACTTGTGGATAGCCAGCTCACTCCTTTCGGTATTCGCAAAGTGGAGTTTGTTCCTACTGTCGGATTCCTTCTCAACGGCAAGGTGCGTAAGTTCAAAGGTGTGTGTCTGCACCATGACTTTGGTCCGCTTGGTACAGCCGTCTATTCCGATGCTATTCGTCATCAGCTCAGTCTGCTGCGCGACATGGGTTGCGATGCCATCCGCACCACACACAACATGCCTGCACCGGAGCTTGTTGAGCTGTGCGACGAGATGGGATTTATGCTTGTAGTGGAGTCGTTTGACGTATGGAATCTGCCAAAGGGAGAGAACGACTATCACAAATTCTTCTCTGAGCGCGAGACGCCCGAGTCGGCTACGTGGGCAGAACGCGACGTGGTGAACATGGTTCGCCATTATCGTAACAACCCCTCGGTAGTGATGTGGTCGGTGGGTAATGAGGTATGGAACCAGACTAAGCCCGACGGATTCCGCTATCTGCGTTTCTTGCAGGATATCTGCCATCGCGAGGACCCTACGCGCCCTGTCACCTGCGGCATGGATCAGGTACTCTCGGTGCTTGACAATAACTTCGGTGCTACGGTGGACATCCCGGGTTTGAATTATCGTACTATGCGCTATCAGGAGGCATACGAAAAACTGCCGCAGAAGCTTATTCTGGGCTCTGAGACGGCATCTACAGTATCGTCGAGAGGTGTGTATAAGTTTCCTGTGGTGCTTGCTCCAGATATGAAATATGCCGACAACCAGTCGTCGGGCTACGATGTGGAGTATTGTGCATGGTCGGGTCTGCCCGATCAGGACTTTGCTTTGCAGGACGATTATCCGTGGACTATAGGCCAGTTTGTCTGGACCGGCTTCGACTACTTGGGTGAGCCTTCGCCTTACGACACTGACGCTTGGCCCTCACACTCGTCGTATTTCGGAATTATCGACTTGGCTTCGCTGCCCAAAGACCGCTATTGGCTCTATCGCTCGCAGTGGAATACCACCTCGCCGACGCTTCATGCCTTGCCGCATTGGACGTGGAAAGGGCGAGAAGGTGAAGTGACGCCGATATTCGTTTATACCTCTTATCCCGAGGCTGAGGTGTTCATCAATGGTGTGTCGCAGGGCAGACGCTCGTTTGCCACTCGCAGCAACTGCCATGAGGCTCCAACCGTTCAGGTCGGACAGTTCGAGGTGCCGGTGTGGGGTAGCAAACCTCAGCCGGAGTTGCTCACACGCTATCGCCTCATGTGGCTCGACACTCGATATCAAAAGGGTGAGATGAAGGTTGTGGCTTATACTCATAAAGGTGACCTGCAGCCGGTTGACAGCCTGATATATCTGACGGCAGGAAATGCCAAGAAGCTAAAGATAGAACTTGCCAATGCCGATTGCATCGAGCGCAGCGAGCAAGGCCTGTATTACTTCACCATAAGTGCTGAGGACGCCAAGTCGGTGCCCGTGCCTACCGCCGACAAACTTGTGAATTTCGCAATAAGAGGCAATGCACGTATTCTCGGAGTGGCCAATGGCGATGCAGCTTCACTCGACCGACTGCAGCCCAAACCCGACAAGAGCGGCAAGGTCGGAGCGACAGCTCAGATGCATCTGTTTGCCGGCAAATGTACAGTGGTGGTACAAGCCGAAGGCGACTTTACCCTGACAGCATCTGCTGCAGGTATGAAGAAAGCTCAGTACAGCAACCTGTAAGCGACAGATGAAATGTGACAAAATGGCAGAAGTGCTACTTTGGCACAAGAGTTGAATAAAGATTTGCGGAGGGACTCAGTCTCTACCGCAAATTTTTTTTGCACTTAGCAGTTCAGTTCAAGCAAAATAGAAATAATCAAAAAACAAATATTATGGCAAAAGGTAATATCGGGGTAACATCAGATAATATATTCCCCGTCATTAAGAAATTTCTTTATTCAGATCACGAGATTTTTCTCCGTGAACTTGTGTCGAATGCTGTAGATGCTACACAGAAGCTCAAGACGCTATCGTCCGTAGGTGAGGTAAAAGGTGAGCTCGGCGACCTTAAGGTGCGTGTCAGTATCGACAAAAACAAGAAGACCCTGACCGTGAGCGACCATGGAGTTGGTATGACGGCAGAGGAAGTTGACCGCTATATCAATCAGATAGCATTCTCAGGTGCAGAGGAGTTTTTGGAGAAGTACAAGGACAAGACCGAGGCTATCATCGGTCATTTCGGACTCGGCTTCTACTCAGCCTTTATGGTGAGCGACAAGGTGGAGATTTTCTCACAGAGCTACAAGGAAGATGCCAAGGCCGTGCATTGGACGTGCAAGGGAGACCCGGAGTATGAAATGGAAGAGACCATACGCTCAGAGCGCGGCACTGACATTGTCCTGCATATAAGCAGCGATTTCGAGAACTATCTCGAAGACTCTACTATCAGCGGTTTGCTTGAGAAGTACTGCAAGTTCCTGCCGGTAGAGATAGTGTTTGGCAAGAAGAAAGAGTGGAAAGACGGCAAGCAGGTGGAGACCGATGAGGACAACGTCATCAACGACGTCAATCCCGCATGGATGCGTAAACCCGCCGACCTGACCGAGGAGGACTACTCTAAGTTCTATCACCAGCTCTATCCTGACCAATATGACGAGCCGCTGTTCCACATACACCTCAACGTCGATTATCCGTTCCATCTAACGGGAATACTATATTTCCCAAAGATTAAGAACAACATGGACGTCAACCGCAAGAAGATTCAGCTCTACTGCAATCAGGTGTTCGTTACCAACGAGGTTGACAACATCGTCCCGGAATATCTGACCTTGCTTCATGGTGTCATCGACTCGCCTGACATACCGCTCAACGTCAGCCGTAGCTACCTGCAAAGCGATATGAACGTGAAGAAGATATCTTCGCATATAACCAAGAAGGTGGCAGACAAACTCGCCGAACTTTTCAAGAACGAGCGTGAAGATTTCGAGAAGAAATGGAACGACATCAAGCTCTTCATACAGTTTGGTATGCTCACCGATGAGAAATTCTACGAGCGTGCCGAGAAGTTTGCCCTGTTTGAGAATATCAACCATAAGTACTTCACACTCGACGAGTACAAGGAGAAAGTTAAGGATAACCAGACCGACAAAGAAGGTAACCTCATCGTACTCTATACCAACGACCCTGATGCTGCGTATTCATATATAGAGCGAGCCAAACAAAAGGATTACGATGTGCTGCTGATGAACGGCGAACTCGATGTGCATATAGTCTCGCAAGCAGAACAGAAGAACGAGAAACTGCGCTTCGTGCGTATCGACTCCGATGTTATTGAAAATTTAATAAAGAAAGATGATGCTCAAAAGGTCAGTCTGACAGAGGTTGAGCAAGACGCATTGCGCTATACCTTTGAGAGCGTGGTTAAGGGTGACGACAAGACTCACTACTACGTCAACCTTGAAGCCGTTTCGGCGGATGCGCTGCCTGCATTCCTGACGCAGAATGAGTTTATGCGCAGAATGAAGGATATGGCTGCACATCAGCAGCAGATGAGTTTCTATGGTCAGATGCCCGACCAATATACGCTTTCGCTCAATACCTCTCATCCTCTTATCGGCACACTCGTGAAAGATATCACCACGGCTACCGCCGAAAAGGCTAATCCTATAGTTGAGCAGCTGCAAAAAGCACAGGCTGAGGAACAGCGTCTGCGCGATGAGCAGAAAGATAAGAAACCTGCCGACCTGACCGAAGATGAGAAGAAAGCAGTGGACGATGTAACCAAGCAGGTAGCACAACTCAAGCAGCAACTCAAGGACGTCTATTCCGGCTATGCCGCAGGCGACAACAGAGTAGGGCAGATAGTCGATGTGGCATTGCTCGCAGCAGGCAAACTTACGGGTGAGGCTCTTGCCAACTTCGTCAACAGAACTGTCAAGATGATGTAATAAACAACCACAGAGGTACCTCTAAAACATATTAGTTTTAGGGGTACCTTGTCTAATAACGCAACAGATGATTTATTATTTGGAGATTGAGGACCTCGATACTCACCAATTGAATAGTATAGAGGCTGATTCGGAAAGTATGCTTGAAGAGCTAAGCGCCCGGATTAAAGTGGCGTTTGACTATAGCTACGATGATTACGATTGCCATGAATTCAGTTTTGCAGGGCACCGCTATGTACCGGCAGACATGGTCGGTGCGGTCAGTGAGATGATGTTCGAGACATGGGAACCTACCTCTGAGTCAGAAGAAGAACCCGATTGGTTCGAGATGTACCGTTCGTCGGATATTCCTCTTTCTGAGGCTTTCACCGTAATAGGTTCTGCCATCCGCTATAAACAAGGCTACAGAACAGCACGAATAACGCTCGTCGGTCGCGAGAATGAACCCGCTAACCCAAACGAGCGCTTTGACAAATACGATTATCTGCAAGATGAGTTGAGTTGAATTCTCAATTATCAATTAACCAAGTTTCGCCAGACGGCTTAGATATTTGCCGATGATGTCGAACTCAAGATTGACCATAGTACCAACTTCTATAAAACGGAAGTTGGTATTTTCGTGTGTATAAGGTATTATACACACGCTTACGTATCCCTTGTCACCGATGACATCGGGTTCGCAAACGGTCAGGCTGACACCGTTGATGCTGACGCTGCCTTTGTCAACGCAGAAGTAGCCGCGGCGTATCATGTCTTTCGACGAGTCGTACTCAAAGCGGTAGTACCAGCTGCCGTCCGTCTCGCGAGCTTCGGTGCAACGTGCCGTTTGGTCAACGTGCCCCTGAACAATATGTCCATCTAAGCGCTCGCTGAGCTTCATCGAGCGTTCTACGTTTACGTAGTCGCCTACCTTCAGCTGCCCGAGGTTGGAACGAACAAGCGACTCTTGCATCACCGTCACCACATAGGTCTTATTTGCGTGGTCAACCTTGA
>CAMHGK010000032.1 GCA_946184695.1 uncultured Bacteroidales bacterium
TAGTCTAAAATAACGCAAGAGGCTGTCTAACATTTTTGTTGTTAGACAGCCTCTTGTCGTATTTATGCCTATAGCCGCCGTATACTCTCAATACACCCTTGCAATAGAGTAGGCGAGGAGATCTTGCAGGGCTTGTAGCGGGGGGCAGGGGCGAAATACCGTTGTAAGCGAGCTCTGGGCACGCTCGCGCAGTTGCTCCATCTTCTGTTTTGAGTAACGCAGACCGTCGTAGCGCAACACAAACGACTTGATTTCCTCGCGAGCCTCAATGGGCAGTTCTACAATCTGGGTTGTGGGGTCGGTATGTTCCTCCACAAGTGTGCGAATGCGCTCAGCATCGGCTTTATCGGCGCGCTGCATGGCAATCAGAAGGGGCAGGGTGGCTTTGTTGTCGCTGATGTCGCTCATGGTGGGCTTGCCTATAAGGTCGGAGTCGGAATAGTCAAGCTCGTCGTCCTTAAGCTGAAAGCAAATACCAAGTATCTCGCCGAAGTCGCGAAGTGCCGATTGCTGACGCTGACTGCCACCGGCGGTTAAGGCGCCCACAAGCGCACAGGTTGAAAACAGCGAGGATGTCTTGTCGCGAACGATTCCTATGTACTGCTCCTCGCTAATCCACATCGAACTGCCGTAATGCATCTCACTCATTTCGCCTAAGGAAAGCTGTTCTGCCATGGTCAGTATAGCCTGCATGACTTTGATATTTCTCAGACCGGTAATCGAATTGAGTGCGCGCGATAGCAGGAAATCGCCTGCAAGAACCGCCACTTTGTTGTTCCAGCGGTGGTTAACCGACTCCTTGCCACGCCGCATGTCGGACGAGTCAACTACATCGTCGTGTATAAGCGAGGCGGTGTGGATAAGCTCCAAGGCAACGGCTGAGGTGATGGTCTTGTCGTTGACACTCGAACACAGTTTAGCACATAGCAAGGTTAGCAGCGGACGAAGCTGTTTGCCGCGAAACGACGTCAGGTGCGATACCACAGAGTTGAGCAAACTGTTGTCAGTTCGCACTATACGCTCAAACTCCTGTTCGTAAAGACGAAACTCGGGTTCTACTACTTGCCGTATTCGTTCAAGAATGGTCAAAGCCGTGGTGGGATATTAGTGTTGTTGTAGTGACATCTAAAATTGTAGTAGTGACATCTGAAATTGCTGTAGTGACATCTGAAAACTAATCTACAATCAGCATTGCATCGCCATAGTCACCGAAGCGGTAGCCTTCTTCTATTGCCACTTGATAAGCGTGCATCGTCTCTTCGTAGCCGCCGAATGCAGCAGCCATAATCAGCTGTGTGGACTGAGAGAAGTAGAAGTTGCAAAGGAAAGCATTGGCAACGTTGAAGTCGTAAGGCGGATAGATAAATTTATTGGTCCAGCCGGAATAACTCTTGATATGTCCGTTAGTGCCGGCTACGGTCTCAAGTGCACGCATCACGTCAGTGCCTATAGCGCAGATGTGTTTCTCTTGCTCATGCAGGCGGTCGATTTTGTCAGCCAGCGCCTGACTTATCTCTATCTGTTCCGACTCCATCTTGTGCTTTGTCAGGTCCTCGACTTCAATGTCTTTGAAGGTGCCAAGTCCTATATGCGATGTCAGAAAATCATAGTCTATGCCGTGTATCTCCATACGCTTGAGCAGAGTCTTTGAAAAGTGAAGTCCGGTGGCAGGTGCTGCCACTGCTCCTTCATTCTTCGCGAAGATAGTCTGGTAGCGCTCTGCATCCTCCTCTGTGGCAGGACGATTGATATACGAGGGCAATGGAGTCTTGCCAAGCTCATACAGACGTTTGCGAAACTCCTCACCGGTGTAGTCCGACAGAAACCTAAGGGTCCTGCCGCGAGATGTTGTGTTGTCAATGACCTCGGCTACAATGGTGTTGCTGTCGTCGAAGAATAGCTTGTTGCCGATGCGAATCTTGCGGGCGGGATCAACGAGTACATCCCAATAGCGGAGTTGTGAGTTGAGCTCGCGAAGCAGAAATACCTCTATATGGGCACCTGTGCGCTCCTTGTTTCCAAACAAGCGAGCCGGAAATACTTTGGTATCGTTGAATATAAACTCATCCCCATCGTCGAAATAGTTGACCACGTCGGTTATCTTCTTATGCTCTACATCGCCGCTACGGCGGTGAAGTACCAACATCCGAGCCTCGTCACGATAGACGGCAGGCTCTTGAGCAATGAGTTCCTCAGGAACTTTCAACTTGAACTGTGAGAGTTTCATATATGTCTTTTTTTTGAATCGTGAAATTAAAAATTTTTGAATCGTGAATTGTGTGAATTTAAAATGTGCTTTTATATCAGTGGTCAGGTCTTTTCATTGTTGACCTGAGTAGCATTGTCTTTGCGTTGCTGCTCAATTATTTGCTCAAACTGCTCAAAACTCAGACAATCGTCAGTTGTAAGCTCGCCTAAGCGTGTCCGACGTAATGATATCAGGTGGGCACCGCTGCCGAGCGCCTCGCCGATGTCGCGGGCAAGAGCACGTATGTAAGTACCTTTTGAGCAGTCTATGAGCAACCTTAGTTGCATAGTCTGTGCATCAAAGTCCAGCACCTCAATCTTGTCAATTACTAACTGTTTTGGTTTGAGTTCCACCTGCTCTCCTTTGCGAGCTATACTGTACGCACGCTTGCCGTCCACCTTGACTGCCGAGAACATAGGCGGCACCTGCCATATCTCACCCACAAATTGCGGCATCACCTCGTCGATAAGACTGCGAGTAATATGCTCGGTAGGGTAGTGCTTGTCGATGGGTTTCTCAAGGTCGTAGGATGGGGTGGTGGCGCCTAATTGTAGTGTGGCTTCGTATTGCTTTGCATGCTGCTGGAGCTTCTCTATCTGTTTGGTCTTCTTACCCGTACATACTACCACCACTCCTGTGGCAAGCGGATCTAAGGTGCCCGTATGACCTACCTTCAGTTTTTTTATTCCAAGACGGCGGCAGATAAGCCAGCGGGCTTTGCCCACTACGTCAAACGAAGTCCAGCCGTATGGCTTGTCGAATGCTAATATCTCGCCCTCCTGAAAATCCATTATCTGTTAATTATGCCCAACTAAGCATTGTCAAATAACTCCATATACGATGGCAAATATGCCCATCATGATGCAGTAGATAGCAAAATACATAAGTTTCTGGCGTCTGACTATCTCTAACATGAACTTGCATGCAAAACATCCCGTCGCGAAGGCAGCTACGAAACCGACTGCCAGCGAACTGACAGGAAGCGATGTCACGAGAGTCGGGTCTTTCACCATCTTAAGCCCGTCGAGCAGTGCTTCACCGAGTATCGGTATCAGCACCATCAGAAACGAAAACTGTGCTACTGCCTCTTTCTTCACTCCGCAAAGCAGACCCGTAGCTATCGTCGAGCCGCTGCGCGACAATCCGGGCAGTACGGCTATTGCCTGAGCCAAGCCTATGATAAACGCTGATTTGTAGTCAACAGGCTTGCCTATCTGCTTGCTCTTTTCTACAAGGTCGGCATTGCCGGTGGCGGTGCCGCGCTCGCGAACCATCTGCTCTAAAGCGCGCTCTTGCCTCATGCGAGTGATATAGTCGCTCAGACCAAGCAGCAAGGCGGTTATAATCAAGCATATTCCTACGAGCACTAAGCCGCTGCCGAAAATCTGTTCTACATAATCCTTGAAGAACATGCCTACCACAAACACCGGTATCATCGACACCAATAGCTTGGCTACATAGTCTTTCTCGTCGTTCCACTTGGTGGTGCTGAATGTACCATGGAGCAGTCGCCATATCTCTTTGCGGAAGATGACAATCGTCGAAAGCACTGTGGCAGTATGCACCACAATGGCAAAGGTCAGGTCCTCCTCGCTCGCAGTGCCAAGCAGCGCCTGACCAATCTCAAGATGACCGCTGCTGCTCACCGGCAGAAACTCCGTCAAACCTTGTACCACTCCAAGTATTAGCGCTTCTATCCAACTCATAACGCTGTGTGATATAGTTATTTGTTGTTATCGTCTTTCTTGCGTGGCTTATATAGTATGGCAACTATCATAAGCACAAAACCCAGTAGCGATATCATCGGACCTAAGGTTATCCGGCGAAATGAGAATATATCAGGGTTATAAACCTCTGTCGATGGAGCTCCTACCATCAGTACAAATCCGATAACCACCACTGCAAAGCTTATGGCTATAAGGATGGCGTTGGTCTTTGGCAAATTGAAATTCATACTGTTTTCTTGTTTGTTCCGACTGCTCCAAACTGCTATTGTATTACGACTCACGCAGTACGAGCTTTCGCGTATTTGTTATATGAAATATAGGTCGTTGGTGGTCATGCGGATGTAGCGGTTGGTCGCTACTATCGACGACAGTAAAGTTATCATCACCCCGCTCAGCAGTACCACACCCGTCACTATGGCTGCGTTCTGCCAACTTAGCGATATCAATTCAAGACCTAAGCTGTGTTGCGAGTAGTATATCAAACCTGCAACCATGCAAAGCGCTAATACTCCGGAAATCAGTCCTATCACTATGTTCTTTCTGACTATCGGCGCCTTGATTGCCCATGATGTCGCGCCTACAAGTTTCATGGTGTTTATCAGGAATCTGCGTGAATATACCTGCAAGCGTATAGTTGTAATAATCAACGATACAGCCACCAACAGCAGTATAGCTGCAAGCGACACTATCACCACAGAATACTTGTTGATGTTGTTGTCTAATGCTGTAACCACATCTTCTGCATATAGCACTTCGCTGACCGAATCAAACGATTTTAGCGCACCTGCTATTGCCGCTATGCTGTCTTTCTGAACGTAGTCCGAAGAAAGTTTCACTACGTATGACGCACTCAGTGGGTTGTAGCCCAAATACTCTGTCGGGTCCTCACCCATCTGACTGATATGGTCGTTCAGCGCTTGCTGCTCGGATACGAATTGCACATCTCGTGCAAACTTAGCAACGCTCAGAAGCTTCTCGATGCGTTCCTGCTGCTCCGGTGTGATATCCTTGCGCAAGACTATGGTCATATCCACGTTCTCACGTATCTTGCCTACTAATTCACGCGCACCAAGCACCAGCACTGTTTCTACTCCTATCAGAAAGAGCACCAATGCTATCGACACTGTGGTGGTCAGATATAGATTGCGAAAATGATAGCGTTTCTGTCGTGACATGATGGTTCTGTGTTTGTTGTTCTTTTGTGCTTTTGCATACTCAGCGGAGAGTGTGTCAAAACTGCTATACTTTGCTGCCGCATATCGGCAGCATTACGGTGCAATTTTGACACCCTCTCCGCTTTATCTGTGTGTTGTGGACATCAATACTCCCACAGGTCCTGCTCGAAGTTCAGAAGTTCGTCAAACACACGTTGCTGCTCCCTCTTTATTTCCTTTTCCGTCAGAGCATAGTGCAAGAACATGCGGTTGTACATGTTGCTGTCGCCAAGCAGATACGATGCATACAGACGCTTCATGAAGAACTCATCGAAAGTCATACGTGCATTGTCGTTTACGCGGGGAATCATGTACTGCTTTGCAAGGTACGGACGAAGATAATCGAACGGTATCCAGAACAGTATCGACTGCATCAGAGCATCCATAATCTCCTCGGGCTCCGGTTCAGGATTTGTTATCTTGTCTGCCTGCATAGGAGCAATGGCTATTATCTTCGAGTACAGACGCGAGGTGTGACGGTCGAAGAAGATAATCTCCTGTATCAGATACTTGTACTGGTTACGAGCAAAGTTCTCATAGGGGAAGAAGTTGAACTCAAGCTTGTCCTTCGCACGGTTGTAGTGCAGAAGCATTGCTGACGACGACGAAATATCATAGTGGGTCGAGTCGTCCGAATAGTCGGCCGTGATATCGTCTATCATGAGCATACCGGGAATCTCTTCCTTGCTAAGCGGTACGTCGAAGAACGGCTTGATGTTGTCAGCATACTTGGGATATACATCCAATCCATCAGCAATGGCGTCGATTATTACCTTAAACAGACTTCTGTACTGCGGGTCGTCGGAGTTGACGGGGAAATACAGCTGGTAGTTCTGCTTGTAGCGCAAGTCGATCACTCTGTACACCACTCTCGACCATACTATGTCGTCGGCACGGTGAAACAAGCTAATCAGCGTATCTGCTGCATCGTTGAGCTCGGTGGTTTCGATTCTCACTGCACCCTTGTCATCGAAAAACGGATAGATAGGGTGTTGTGCTTTCGCACTCAACATTACAAGCAAGAGTACTACGATTGATAGGGTCTTTTTCATATTGTTTTGTTTTATTAGTTTACTGTCAGAGGCAGACCGCGAAGTGTTACCGTCTTGCCGTCAGGACCTACTGCCTTGATGTCAACGATGTTGACCGGAGCACCCTGTTTGAGCTTCTGTATCATCGCTATCTGTTGCTGCGTGAACTTGTCACCATTGGCAGGCGACAACTGTCCCGAAGCATTCTGTACCTTGAACGAGGTAATCTTGTATTTCAAGTCCAAAAGTGCATCCTGACCGAAACTTGCTACTACGCGGTTGTTGCCGTTGAGCAGCGTGTTACGCGGGATGTTTCCGCCATCGTACAGCTTGTCGCCTGCGGCAAAGAAAGCACCCGGTTTGGGAAGAGGCATGATTCTGTACTCCTGAGTTCCCATTGTGATGGTCTTGCCGTTAAGCTCTGCCTGTACCGACAAGGTCACCTTGCCTTTCTCAATGGTAGGCTTGATGATATAGAGCGAACCGCTACGGTTAACCGTCGCACCGCTTGCACTTACCTTGATCTTGTCGTTGGGCACACCCGGAACTGAAATCGAGAACTTGTTGTCATATCCGCGATACATCACGTTCAGCTCTATGTTCGACATCGTAGCCGAAGGCTCGCCTACAGTGTATTCGCTCTCAAACTCGTAGGTCTCCAATTCGCCGCTTTCCTGCGATGGCAACTTAATCTGACCTTTGTACTTGAAATTACCGGTGCTTCCGCAGTTGGCGCGATAAATGCCGGTAGAGTCAAGCTGATTACCGTTTACAAAATACAACGGGCGTGCTGTGGTATCTACTGCGGAAAGTACTATCTGTGCGGTATATTGACCACCTCTCATGATGTATGTCGATTGAGGTATTACAAAAGCCTTCAGGTTGTTAACGCGAATATCGGTTGCATCGGTCTGGGTCAGCAGGTACTGAAGCATCTCCGACTCTGCCTGGCGTACGTCAAGCTGCATCTTGCTCAAGATTGTTATCGTAGCACCTACAGGCATGCCCTCGAATATCACTTGCTCCCATGTTATCGAGTCGCCATCGTTATTCACACCGCCTCTGGTTGAGAACATCTGCTCATAGTCGGCACGCTTGGTTCCGTTGGTGAGTTGGATAATAAGTTCACGATAGTCCTCGAACATCAGTCTGAGTGTCTTGGCATGACCCTTGCCTTGATCTTGATCTAACGCATAGTTGGATGTTACGTCCAAGTTGTCGCGGCTCTCGATGTTGGCAACGCGGGCATCTTTCTGTGCTTTCTTTTCGCCATCGGCAAGCACTGCAATGTCGTATTTGAAGTTCTGCAAGTAGTTATACAAGCTGTCTGCACTTGCTGTGAGCTGATGTGCCTTGTCTAACCACTCGGCTGTTTTCTGTGGATTCTTCTCGTAGGCGGCGTCAAACATTCCCATCAAATCTCTGTTTCTGCGGTCCAAAGCATCGAGGGTGAAATGCAAACTATCGTCAACAAGACGGAATCCGTTCAATATATCTGTACTCACGTTGAGTGCCAACATGGCGGTCAACACGAGGTACATCATGGCAATCATTCGTTGTCTCGGGGTCTCCGGACAGTTCTTAGCTCCACTCATATCTTACGTGTTTTTCTTTAATAAGTTAGAGTTAATATCTTAATTCCGTATCATGCTGTAACCTTACCTATAGGCTATTTATGCCAAGGCGTTAAGCATATTCCCATAGACTTTGTTCAAGTCTGCTACTTGCGATGCAAGTTTGTCTGCGTTCTGTGCGTATGCTGCACTTGCCTTCACGCCCGAGGCTATGGCCTGCGCCATCTTATCGGTGTCGGCTGACATGGCTGCAAATGCCTTTGCCTGTGCCTCGGCTGCTTTGAGCTGAAGCTCATAGCTTGCATTCAGCGATGCTACGTTAACCTTCACATCCTGTGCTGCATTAGCAAACGATTCCGAATCTTTTACTGCCGATGCTACGTTCTGGTTGATAGCGGCGTATGCCTGACCGAGCTGCTGTGCGCTGCCCGACAATGCATGCTGCGACTGTGCAAACGCTCCCACTGCCTGAGTGGCTGACTGCATCTGCTCTGAGAGCTTGTTGCTCGAAGTAGCCACTTGGCTGAGCTCTGTCAGCTGAGCTGCTGCTTTCGACAAACCTGCCATGCCGTCCTTCAAGGTCTTCATCTCGCTGTCCGACAATACGGGAGCTTGCTCCTGTGCTACAACAGGGCTGGTACCGATGTTCAGATTGTTGCCGGCAAAACCACCACCGGTCACCTCTTTTGCCTCATCACCCAGCAACTGCGGGAACACATTCTCCCAATGATACGTTACGTGAGGCTTCTCGAATATACCTATAAGGAACAAAAACGACTCGGTGAACATACCAACCATCAGCACGTAGCTTGCGCCCGGCCAGTGAAGGATTTTGAACAATGCACCGACAATAACGATCGAAGCACCGATACTATACACCATTTGTACTCCGTATGCCTTACTTGCATACCATGCCACTACGCGATCCCATGCGCTGAGATTCTTTTGACTATTGTTTGCCATTGTGATTGTGGTTTTTTATAGTTTATTTTTAGGGTTAATTATTCATTTTTTTTAGTTGCCGATATGTGAACGAACACAGCGGAAACCTATGTACGGACGACTCTCATACTGATATTCGTATGAACGGGTGCCGCACTGCAGGTAATAGGATATGTCTTTCCAGCTACCGCCCTTGATAACCTTACGTTTCAGTACATCGGGGTCCTCTTTGCGAGCCATGTACTGGAAGTTCGGGTTCAGGTCCGACTTAGCCCAGTTCGAGGTGGTGTTGTATGCCTCAATGGTCCACTCTGCTACATTGCCTGCCATGTCGAACAAACCAAAGTCATTCGGACGATACTGTGCCACACGGGTAGTTGCTGTTCCTATATCGTCAGAGTAGCTTCCACGATAAGGCTTGAAGTTGGCAAGGAAGCATCCCTTGTTGTCGCGAGCGTAGTTGTTGCCCCATGGATATGCTGCCATCTTCTTGCCGCCACGTGCTGCATACTCCCACTCAGCCTCTGTCGGCAGACGATAAACCTGTGTGCCGGGATCGCCGTTGGTATGCATAAAGTGTGTTCTCCACTTGCAGAAGGCGTATGCCTGTTCCCATGTCACACCTACTACAGGATAATCCGAGAATCCTACGTGCGAGAAGTATTTGAGAAGCATAGGCTCATTGTATGCGTTCTGGAAGTCACGCACCCATGTCATGGTGTCAGGATATACGTTGATAATCATCTGCGTAACAAGGTCGGCAGGTGTGGTCAGGTCGCGAACGATGGTGCTATCATGTATCACGTTGAACTCATCAACCCAGGCTGTATCCACACGTACACTCGCACCCTCCGGATAGCGACCCTTAGATACGTCGTAGCGGTTGCGGGCAAGAGCAGCCTCGTCGTAGTTCACCCAGCTGTAGTTGTAGTGCAGACGCGAGTTGTTGAACGAACCATCAGGATAGTAGAGCGATTTGAGAGTCTCAGTGATGTCCTCATCTGCTGAACCCCATGGAATCTTCTTCTTCCAGTTGATGTAATAATGTTCCTCATCAAACTCGCCGTTCTTGGGCTGAATGGCATACTCTGTATAACCTGCATCAATGAGCAACTTGTAGGCTATCGAGTCGCGTACCCAATTCACAAATTGCTTGTACTCAGTGTTGGTAATCTCGGTCTCGTCCATCCAGAATGCATCAATGGTAACCATCTTCTGATCATCAGGCTGATCGAAGATAGCTGACTGAGTGTTGCTACCCATCATAAACGAGCCCCTCTTGATGTAAATCATACCATAAGGAGCTGCCTCCTTGAAATTATGACTTGAACCGACGCCTACCAACTCTCCTGCAGGATTGATGCACGATGCTACCAATGCAGAGAGTACAATGAGTGGCAGAATTTTTTGAAACTTCATAATAGTTTGTTTTTTGTTAATATCGATATTAGTTATTTTCTATTTATTATGGCAGTGCTCTCAGCGCACGACCTATGTCTGCAGCGACGTTATTTGGTCAGTCTTTCGCGACCACCTTATAATATATAACGTGTCCTCTTTTTAATTATCGCCTTTTCTATAGTTCAGCAGTGTTATTTTTATTCCTATAAGTATCGGATACTCTTGTAGCGATTTGTATGTTTGGGCTTGAGTATGTTAAATCCGTATGCAAGGTATATCTCATGCGAACCGAAACTCTCAATCATCAGTTTTGATGTTGGTAATTCATACGTGTAACCCAAGCGCAACCCATCTATTATTTCCACTCCGAGCAGCACTGCCACGTTGCTTGCTATCCTGTATGAGACACCCCATGTGTAGCGGTCTTTGAACTCGCATAGCAAACTCAAAGCAACATCCCAACCGGTGAAGTCAGTCATCACCATCGCACTCGGCTTAAGCTGCCAGTCGCGATTACGAAATCGGTGATTATATCCGCCGGCTGCATACATCGTGCCCGTCAGGTGCATCGTCGCATTGTCGTCCCAGTGTATCTCCGGACGGGTCAGGTGAGAGTAGCTCAGCGATGCATACCATGTAGGTGCAGTGTAATAAAGTCCCACTCCCATATCAAACGACATCGCAGCCTTCTGACTATTCGGGATGTATTGGTCGTCCGATTCGTGATAGCTGTCTTTCAGCTGGTTCAGGTTAACGCTGTCGCCTCTGAACCCTACGCTCACAAAACCTAAGTCAACGCCGGCACTCAGATAACCCTTGCCTAACTTGTGGCGATAAGCATATTGTATGTGAAAGGTCATATTGGTGTATAAACCAAATCTGTCGTTCATAAATCTCACTCCGGCTCCATGACGGGTCTTGCCTATCAAAAACGGAGACGTAAGCGAGAAATATGTGGTCATCGGGGCATTCTTTATCCCCGTAAACTGCATCCGGTGCAAACCGCTAACCTTCATCAGGTCGCCCTCGCCCGCTGCAGCTGCGTTATATGCCGTCGGCATGTACATATATTGTCCTATCTGCGGGTCAAATTGGGCTAAGACCGATGCAGTACAAACTGCCGCTAAACAAAGAACAATATATCTTTTCATTCATTATAGTGCGGACACAAGCCGCTCACTTTCTTTGGTTTCCGACCGACAAAACGCTATCTGTTAGTATTCTTCCTCGTCGAAGAAGAAATCCTCTTTGCTGGGGTAGTCAGGCCATAAATCTTCAATGGTCTCATACACCTCATCCTCATCTTCCAGGGCTTGGAGATTCTCTATAACCTCCATCGGAGCCCCGTTACGAACCGCAAAGTCGAGCAACTCTTCTTTAGTTGCCGGCCATGGTGCGTCTTCAAGCTTTGATGCTAATTCCAATGTCCAATACATAATTGTAAATTAGGCTGATTACACTTACTTTAGGATGGTTTGCCGCCCTATGGCGCATACCCTATCCAAAATACCGCGCAAAATTACAAAAAATTATTTTAACCAACAAACAATTATCTCATTTTTTCCACAAAAAAATCTCACACTTGTCTTTTTGAGCAGTTTTTTTTGCCAAAATGAAGAAATAATCACTCATTCTATTGACAAATTTCAGCGATGTCAGTTCTGCTGCCGACATCTCTCTGCCCTCCGCCTCCATCAGCGAGGTCATTCTGCGCTCTAATCTGCGAGTTATGGTCCTGCAGACATGACATAGCGACACCCGCTCATTGCCCGATGGCAATATAAATCCACGCGTCAGCGGCAAACCCTCCTGAGCGCTATCTATTGCTTCCTCAAGTCGTTGCACGTCCTGCTCGCTCAGATATAGTCCTTCGACCATTTTCTGTTTGTCGCTCTCAGGTTCTGTGGCAAGCAATGTGCCGAGGTTGAACAGCCTGTTCTGCAAATAGACCAAAAGCTCGCGTTCTTCGGTCTCCTCGGTCTTATATTTCGACAGCAGCAGACCTATAAAAGAATTAAGTTCATCGGCCGTTCCATACGCCTCCAAGCGAACATCGGCTTTGCTCACTCTGCTACCGCCTACAAGCGACGTGCTGCCTCTGTCTCCGGTTCCGGTATAAATCTTCATATCTATAATTTATGAATTAAAAATTAGCAATAAGCAATTAGAAATTAGAAATAAGAAATTAAAAATTAAAAATTAAAAATATCTCAACACATATTCTTTCTTTTCATATTGCGGGTCGAACATCACAAGTCCGCAGTGGTAACAGTCAATTGTGGCTGTCACACCGTTCTCATTGCATATCTCGCGCCATGCCTTTAGCATCTCGGGCGAGTGATATATGTCGTCTATCACCACCATACTGCTGCTCTTGCAGCAAGCAGCCACCTGGCGGTAATATCTCATCGTCGGCTCATAGCTATGGTTGGCGTCAATGAAACAGAAGTCCAAACTCCTGCTTTCTCGCCTTAACTCGTCCAGATAGTCAGGCAAGGTTTCGTCGATATTGCCTCGGATTAGTTGTATATTGTTTATTCCCAACCGTTTCCAGAGCTGTTTGGCTTTATTCGCCAACTCCTCGCTCCCCTCCATTGTCGTCACCTCGCTGTCGGAATCAGGCGAAGCAAGGTAGGCTGTCGTGATGCCAAGACATGTGCCAAGCTCAAGTATGGTTTTATATTTTTTATGGTTTACTATCCGCATCAGCATCTGTGCTACCTGTTTGCGCTCAAGTGACTGTTTTGCCACTTCTCTTACCTTGCAGCGGCGCGAATGTCCGGTGCCTAAATCGTTGATATAGATGTCGCTATTGTCGCCAAGCAGACGTGTGCGCTCTGTCTCTATCGCCTCATAGCAATAGTAGGCATTATCGTCATGAATTATCATTCTCACCATCTCGTATATCGACGGCGAATGAATACCATGCCCAAGAGTGTTCCTCGCCCTGAGCATGTGACCTATATAATGTCTGATGCGAAATATGTCCTGATTCAGTCTGCTCATCATTATAATAACGTGTATCTTAACTATAATAACGTGTATAGATACGCATCTCAAAGCGTCCCTCACACAAATGAACAAAAAACACAAGACCACTGCAAAAGTAAGAATTTTATCTCAAACGGGAAATCTCATCTACTCATTTTTGAAAAAATATCGCCTATCTTCTATTATTTTTCTCAAAATAACGTCAACCTTTGCTGCAACACCAAAAAATCATTATCTTTGCGGTGCACTTCTTTCATTATGCATTGTGAATGGCATTCATAGACGAGAATAGTTTAGACGAGAATAGTTTAGACGAGAATAGTTGTGCGGTCTGTGACAAAATGCTTTTTAATTTGCGTAACATAAATGAGCAATTTTGCCAAATTATAGACTTTTTGGTAAGCTCTAAGAATCAGTAGTTTATAGACTATTGCGCGTTTTTCACTCATTCATCACTCAGGCATGACAGGGATAAGGTGTATTTAATTCGGTGAATAGCAAATATATACGAGCATTGTCAAATCTGAATTGAGAAGCTGTTTTGTCAAGTTTGAATTGTTACCTCAATTATCAATAATAAATTATCAATAATAAATAGTAAATTATCAATTAGATTCCGTGGTACTCAATTACATCTGGATTGCATTTATCCTGCTTGCAGTAGTGGTAGGCTGCGTGCAGTTTTTCTTCTTCGGTCAGACCGATGTGTTTGGTGAAATCGTCAATTCCACCTTCTCTTCTGCCAAGAGCGGCTTCGAGATAAGTCTCGGTCTGACCGGTGTTCTCTCTCTCTGGCTCGGCATAATGAAGATAGGCGAGCAAGCAGGCGTCGTGGGAGCCTTCTCGCGAGCCGTATCGCCGTTCTTCAGGCGCATATTCCCCTCTGTGCCTAAAGACAGTCCTGCTTTTGGGAGTATGTTTATGAATATATCTGCCAATATGTTGGGACTCGACAACGCCGCCACGCCTATGGGACTCAAAGCCATGCAACAGCTGCAGGAGATAAACCCTAAAAAAGAGCAGGCGTCGGATGCCATGATTATGTTCCTCGTACTCAACACCTCAGGGCTAACTCTCATTCCGGTCAGCATCATGGTTTATCGTGCGCAAATGGGTGCCGCCAATCCCGCAGATGTCTTTCTGCCCATACTGCTTGCTACCTATTTTTCTACCCTTGCAGGACTGATATCTGTCTGCATAGCGCAGAAAATCAATCTTTTCGACCGTGTCATACTGCTTACCATACTCTCCCTCACACTCATAGTCGGCGGAGTGCTCTTTCTGTCAAGTCAGTTGCCTGAGCAGACCCTTACCAAATGGTCGGCTATCGTATCCAGCATCATACTTCTGCTCGTAATTGTCACTTTCATCATTATGGCTATGGTGAAAAAGATAAATGTATATGACGCCTTTATCGAGGGCGCCAAAGACGGCTTTAAAACAGCTGTCGGTATCATTCCCTATCTTATTGCCATACTCGTGGCAGTAGGCATGTTCCGGGCCTCAGGAGCCATGGACCTGCTCACCGATGCACTTGCTTCGCTGTTTGCCCTCATGGGTATCAATACTGACTTCGTGCCCGCTCTGCCTACAGCACTTATGAAGCCGCTTAGCGGCAGCGGAGCTCGTGGACTAATGGTTGATGCCATGACCACATACGGAGCTGACTCTTTCGTAGGAAGGCTCGCATGCATGATGCAGGGTGCCACCGATACAACTTTCTATATCCTTGCAGTCTATTTCGGTTATGTGGGAATAAAACAGACGCGATATGCTGCCATCTGCGGACTTATAGCCGACACCGTCGGCATCATAGCTGCCATCATCATCGCCTATCTGTTCTTCCATTAACCTTTCATAATACGTTGTTGATAGTTCAATAATTTTATAAATTAAACGAAAAACTTTGTTTTTCTCATTTTTATTCTGTCAAAAATTATCCAAAATTACCTAAAATTGAGTTTTATCCTCTCTTATGTGGAAACTTCAGTCATTAAAACATTAAATCATTGAAACATTAAATCATTAAATCATTGAAACATTAAATTTTATGATTCAATTTCTGGCTCACGATGTTCCAATGCCTGACTTCAACCGGCAGCGCGCTGTAGCATGGCTCCGAGCTATTGCTGCTGACTACGGCTTCTCCGTATCAGACCTGACATATATGTTCTGCTCAGACGAGCATATACTTTCGGTCAATCGGCAGTTTCTCAACCACGACTACTATACCGACGTAATCACCTTCGACTACTCTACGGTGTCCTCACTTGCCGGCGATGTGTTCATCTCACTCGATACCGTCCGCTCCAATGCTGAGCAGTATGGCTGTGACTTCACCGACGAACTCCACCGTATCATTGTCCATGCCTTGCTGCATCTCACCGGTCAGAACGACAAACAGCCTGCTGACAGACAGGAGATGACACGCAAAGAAAATGCCGCCCTTGCAAAACTATTATAATCCAAAAGCTATAAGCAATAGGCTATAAGTAATAGGCTATAAGTAAATAGGCTATAAGCGAAGCATTCTATCCGCATGGTCTCCCCCTCCCTTTGCAAGGGAGGGGGAAGGGGGCGGGTTGCTACAGAAGGGTTGCTACATAAAGATTCCGGTTACTATAAAAAGGGGGGGGGCTAATCAAAGCATAAAGAACAAAACGCCTGACTTTTTGGCAGAGCAGGCGACCGTTGGCATGAAATTTGGTACTATAGGGGTGAACTGACAATCGGTTCTATGCAAACAACATAAATATTCACCATCAAAATCTTACTATTATGAGAAACTTATTTTCTATTCTCGGCGGTCTTGCCACAGGTGCCGTTTTAGGTCTTTTGTTTGCCCCTCAGACAGGTAAAGAAACACGTGAGCAGATAAAGGCTTTGATTCAGGAAAAGATGCCGGATATCAGTAAGGAGCGTTTGGAGGCACTCGTTGACGAAGTCCTCAAACGATTTCGTACCGAACAGCAGGCTGAAGAGAATATTGGTTAAACACATGATACGAACGATGCCTCTCAAGTAGCAACGAGGCATGTTAAATGCAATAGTTATGAATGAAAAGTCTGACTATAAACAACTGCTCGACGATGCCAAGTCGTATGTGAAAACTCACTACGACTTGCTTCGTTTAGAGTTATTGGATAAGTTGTCACTCGTTCTGGGGTGTGTGCTGTTGTTGCTGGTTATGCTGTTTCTCGGCTTTGCCGCAATAGCTTACCTGTCGGTGATGACCGTGATGCTGCTCTCGAAGGTGCTGCCTACTGCCGCAGTATGCGCTATTCTGTGTGCAGTATTTGCAATAGCGGCTGTTGTCATTTATGCACTCAGGGATAAGATTTTCTACAATCCCTTGATTCGCTGGCTTAGTAATGCCCTGTTCAAACCTGAGGATAGCAAGCACGAAACTGAGATTCAGAAAACCAACGAAAACGAAAACTGATTAAGTTATGGAATTGCATAATATATCCTCACGTGAGCAGATTGCAATGAAACGTGCAGAGTTGCTGCGCCAACTTCACGCCGACGAGTATCGGGTGCAACGCGATACCGACCGAATCTCTCAGCGTTGGCGACGTCTGACCGACATAGGCACAATAGTCTCCTCACTGGCTTTGAATGTGTCATCGTACGTAGGATTGTTCTCGGGTGCCTTGTCGCTCTGCAAGCGCTTATTTTCCCGCCGCAAGTGAATTCTATCCGCAGGCTCTCCCCCGCCCTTTGCAGGGAAGGGGGCAGGGGGCGGGTTGAATTCGCCGACTCATGTAGAGACGGTATATATACCGTCTCTACTCGTAACGGTATTCAAGTTCTCGGAATTAAAACACAATTTCAATTCTCAACCTAAATTCTCAACCTCAATTCCCAACCTCAATTCCCCCCAACCTCAATTCTCAATTATCATCCACGTCACGGCAGGTCAACAACAAAAAAAGAGTGTGCAATCGCACACTCTTTTTTGTTGACGGGCACTTCTAAAAGTAGGATTTTAAGAATTACCCTGTGCTATTGAGTAATGATTACTCTGCGTCCTTGGCAGCTTTCTTGGTAGCTTTCTTTGGCTCTGCCTCAGCTTCTTCAGCTTTGGGTTCTTCAGCCTTCTCAGCCTTTGCCTTGGCAGCTTTCTTGGGCTTGTTTTCAGCTTCCATAGTAGCCTTCAGGTCAGCCAGTACGCTCAGGTCGCCGAGAGTGGTCTTCTCAAGCTGCTGAGTTGCCACTTGGGGTTCCTCTTTCTTCTGAGCTTTCTTCTCGGTCTCTTGAGGAGCCTCCTTCGGAGCTTCCCATGTGCGCAGGTGCGACAGCAGGATGCGCTTAGCATCGCGGTTGAACTCGATAACCTTGAAGTCAAGGGTCTCGCCTTTCTGTACGGGAGCCTTGTCCTCGGTCTGCAGATGACGTGCAGTGCAGAAGCCTTCTACACCGTCTTCCAATGTCACTACGGCACCCTTGTCGGTGAGCTCTGCTATCTTGCCTTCTACAACGGTGTCAACGGCATAGCGAGCTTCCAAAGCTTCCCACGGATTCTCCTCAAGCTGCTTGTGACCAAGCGACAGACGACGGTTCTCCTTGTCGATGTCCAAAACGACAACGTCGATGTTGGCACCTATCTGAGTGAACTCATTGGGGTGTTTGATTTTCTTAGTCCAGCTAAGGTCGCTGATATGTATCAGACCGTCAACGCCTTCTTCTATCTCAACGAAGATACCGAAGTTGGTGAAGTTGCGAACGCGAGCAGTGTGGCGTGAACCTACTGCATACTTGCTCT
>CAMHGK010000033.1 GCA_946184695.1 uncultured Bacteroidales bacterium
ATTCTTTTCACAATAGCGTGCAAATGTACTACTTTTTTCTGAGATGGCAAAATGAAAATAAAAAAGAGCGCTTCTGAATAGTTGTTTTTCAGAAACGCCCATAGGTTGCAGAAAAATACGCCGATGGTTACTGCCTTATTATACCCTGTCCTACAACATCTTGGCAGCGTCGGTTATTATTTTGTCGTGGTCAAAAGCAAGTTCCGGCAACTCTGCAAGTTTCCACCATCGTGCCTGAGCAGCATCGTCGGATGCTCTGATTGGAGGTTTGCTATCAAGTACGGCAAGAAAGGCAGCCGTTATCACCCTACCCCTCGGGTCACGACATGGTTTGTCGTATAGTCCTACGAATTGCATACTGCCGTACTTCATAGTGGTTTCCTCCTCCAACTCACGGCGTGCGCAGTCTTCGAGAGTCTCATCCATATTCAAAAAACCGCCCGGCAATGCCCAGCAGTCTTTATATGGTTCGTTGCCACGCTTGATGAGCAGAAGTTCCCATTCACCTGATTGACGGCATAGTACTACTGCATCGGCTGTCATTGCAGCACGCGGATACTCATATTCATATCCGTCATTAGTTTTCTTATAATCCTGAATCATAGCACTTGGTTATTTCTGATATTGTCCGACCCATTTATATGTGATATTCACCAACCAATCGGGTGTATGCTTTAGCAGGGGGGTAGCAAGGTGGTTGAGCAGACCGGGCATTCCCTGCTTCTTTTTGCGAAACATGCGCTTGAGAGCTTTCCTGACAAGTTTCTCAGGCGGTATGCTCACTGAGAGATTGACCGCCAATTTGCGATATTTGGGAGCGAGTCCGAATAGAGCAGTGTCAACAGCTCCGGGGGTCATCACCGTAATCCCTACTCCTTTTGGTCTAAACTCATACCAAAGTGACTTGGAGAAGTTATAGATGAATGCCTTAGTGGCATTGTAGGTTTGTATTCCGGGGTATGCCATCCACGCCGACATTGATGACATATTCAGTATGTATCCGTTGCCACGCTTGCACATGTCTTCGCCGAACAGACGACACATCTTAGCCACGGTCACCACATGCAGCATCAGCATCAGTTCGACACGTTTCATTGATGTCTCAACGAGAGGGTTGAAGAAGAACACACCTGCATTATTGATAAGTATATCAACTTCGATATTATTATCAAGACAATACTGATGCAACTCCTCGGCAGCATCTTGCTTTGACAGGTCACGATACAGGGGTATCGTCTTGACATTATATTGTTCAGCAAGCTGCTTTGCCACAGCCACTTGTTCTTGTTCTTGGTTGCTGACAAGCAAAAGGTCGGTATGATAGTCGCGAGCCAAAGCGGTGGCATACTGCAGTCCGATGCCGCTGCTCGCACCTGTAACTAATGCTAACATGATGATGTTGTTTTAATTGCCGTGCATCGACTTCTCTGCATCGGCTTCGAGTTTTGCAATTTCTTTCTTGAGGTTATCAGGAATCTTTTCACCGTCGCGCTCTACGCACTCATGACATTTCATGTCGATGGTGTACATACGACCTACGCAATAGTTTGAGCGACGGCAACCGGCATGGTAATGCGGGTTTTGCTGAACATGCTTGACAAAGTCGGGGTCTTTGATTAGTACATGCGCAATCTGGAAGAGCGGGAACCCTTCATCGATGATAGTCTGACAATTATCTCCGGATTGGACTCCGCCGACATAGATTAGCGGGACGTCGGTTATCTGCTGCTGGAAGATTTTTGCCTTTTCCATAAAATAGAGTTCATGGAATGGCTTTGTAGGTATCATAAAATGCCCTACCCCGGGGAGGTGCAGTGCAGCCTTGAGCCACCAGAAAGACTTCATTGGCATATAGTGTGCCAACGTGTTTATCGGCATAGCGCCACCGAGGATGGTCATAGGCGAAGCGCTGACGGTTCCTCCTGACAACACTATACCGTGCACCTTGTGCTTGGCTATCTCTTTTGCCACACGTATTCCTTCTTCAAGAGTTATGCCGCCACGGCAATCGTCCCACATGTTGGTCTTCACTATGACAGCCATATCGTTTCCGGCATGCAACATCACCTCGTCCAACACTTCGTTTAGGAAGCGGACTCTATTCTCAAATGAGCCTCCGTATTCGTCCCTGCGACGATTAGTACGTTTGGCAAGAAACTGCGAGATAAGATAGGCATGTCCGGCATGTATCTCCACACAATCGAAACCCGCCTTACGACTGAAATCCACTGCTTCGCCGAATTTTCTGACGAGCTCATGTATCTCGCTTCGCTTCAGGCGGCGATGAATGGTCGGGGAATAAAGATTGAAACCATTGGAGGCACTGACTGGCATGCAATGGCACGAATAGAAATGCGTCATATTGCCGCAATGGCCGAGTTGGATAGAAGCCTTTGCGCCCTCGGCATGTATGGCATCTGTGAGTTTGCGCATATCAGGCAATATCTCGTCACGCACATAGAGTTGACCATCAAAAGAAACGCCACTGAGATCTACGGCGCAATAAGCCACCGTGGTCATTCCTACTCCGCCTCGCGCAACGCTGACATGATAGTCTTGAAGCTGCTGAGTGGGTCTGTTGTTGCGACACATATTCTCGAAGGCAGCACTTCGTATTATTCGGTTTCTCAGGGTAATGGGTCCTAATTGAAAGGGCGTGAATAATTCAGATTGCATTATCTTTTAGGATTAAAATACTTTTAGAATTATAAAGAATGTGTTAATAGATAAACGGGAATACTCGCTTGAGTTTTGGGCGACGCGCGTGAAACTCATCAGTGAACTCTTGCTCGTATTTATTATAGATTGAGTTAGCACGCGGCACAAGGTTGGCGCAAGTGAACCAGAAGAATACGAGTCCTGCCCAGCTCCACGTGAGCAATGCCCAGCCTGCCCATTCCAATATCTCACCGAAGTAGTTAGCAGACGTCACATATCGGTACATCCCCTTTTGCGGCAGATAATGTTTGGTATCGCCGGGTTGGCGAAGACTGCGTATGACATGGTCGGAATGGATGTTGATTATCATACCCGTGAAGAAAAGAGCCACGCCGAAAATGAAGCGCCAATCGGAGAACCAATCGATGGTATAGTGGGCCTGATAATAAGGCTCAGTAGGTGCCTTAAAGAACAGCCAATAGCCTTGAATATACCCGTTTACGAGATTAAACACCACGCTTAGCGCCATAATTACTATAGGCATTTTGGATTTGCCCTTGAGCAAGAACGGGAAGATAAACGAGCGCTGAAAATAGTGCAACTGGAACAAAAGGAAAAACACCAAATATGGCAACTCGAAACGCACCTGTGAACTTCCCCACATATATACCATGACAAGGAATACAGGGCACTCCATGAGCAACCACCCCACCTTGTTATTGATGGCAGGGCCCCACTTGTCGGTTATCATCTTTCCGTAACCGGCATCAACGAAGTACAAGGCAATAAACACCACAACACCCACCAATGTAATGATGAAAAGCAAGTTGTAAAATTGATCCATAAGCTCTGATTTTTGATTTCACATTTCAATTGCAACATAACCGAACAACTGTTGCCGGAGTTGGTGTTGTAATGGACAACATGCCCTACTCGCTCAAAGTTGCAAAAGTAGGAATAATTTTTCAGATACAAAAACCGCGCCCCGCACAATTCAGATATCGAGTCGCCATTTTTGATTATTTTGTTCGTTTTGGCAAGTACAATTGGCAGATAAACAGACCTACTATAACCACGACAATGCCCACCCACTTGGCAATAGGCAACCTTTCACCAAAAAACGCAAGCATCATCAGTGCCGTAAACACCGGTGCGAAGTTATTGAAAATATTTGCCTTTGTAACACCAAGTTGACGAATAGTAAAGCAGAACATTACAAATGCACAAACTGATGCCAAAATACCCATATACAGCAAATCGAGCACTGCATTGCCCAAATACTCCGATGACAACATTTGAGGCAATTGCGATACAACCTCTGCACCGTCAAGCATTGCCCAAGTGGGAATAAACATCATAAGGCCGAAGAGCTGCACATAGAACACCACCGTCAGACTATTATATTCAAGAGGTATGCGCTTGAGAATAATGGAATATATAACGGCACAAAAGACAGCCAAGAAAGCGAACATAACGCCCCAAACCGAGCCGATGTCGAAATTCTTATTTCCGGCAAACAGCACCATCGCAACGCCTGTGCTTGATATGAGTATGCCAATGATATTGTTCGGGCGTATCTTCTCATGCATCAGCCATACTGCAAACAATGGTGCAAACAACGGCCCTGTTGACAATATCGCCTCTGCCATTGTTGGCGATGATATAAGTTTGATAGCATATATCTCAAAGATGAAGTATAGAAACGGTTGCAACATACCCGCTATTGCAAACATGGGCAAGTCCTTATATTTCAACTTGCTCAGCGCCAATGGAGAGGCAGGGGCTAAACGACGTGCCAACGTGCCGAGCAAAAACATAAAAATTATTGCAAGTACAAAGCGTGCAGTGACGAGAGTAAGAGGAGTGAAAAACTTCAGTGCATCCTTAGCGAAAATAACTGAACCCGCCCAGATAATCTGAGCCAGTACTCCTAAAATATATGCTTTCGTATTTTTCATAAAAAAAACGACTGATAAGCCAAAGCAAAGTTTATACTATTTTCCTCATCCGGAAAACGGCTGCAAAGGTAAGCATTTTTTCGTAAAACATAAAACACGTTGCATATTCTAAAAAAAAATAGTACTTTTGCGGCGCAATAACGGCGGCCTGTAAGAAAAGAGTATTCCTAAAAATTTTCTTTTTGTTTGTCAGCCGCTACACAAACGAATTACGTCAGATGAACAAAGTCAGTTGGAAACCCGGCACTATGGTATATCCTGCTCCTGCAGTGTTAGTTAGCTGCGGAGCCACTGAGGACGAGTACAACATGCTTACCGTGGCATGGACCGGAACCATTTGTTCCAATCCTGCAATGTGCTATATATCTGTCCGTCCGGAGCGTCATTCACATGCCATCATCAAGCGCACAGGTGAGTTTGTCATCAATCTCACTACTGCCGAAATGGCGTATGCCACCGACTGGTGCGGTGTGCGCTCAGGCAGAGACTACGACAAATTTACGCAGATGCACCTTACCGCAGTTCGTGCAGAGAAAGTGAATGCCCCCGTAATTGCCGAGAGTCCGCTCAACATAGAGTGCAAAGTAAAGGAAATCATACCGCTTGGCAGCCACGACATGTTTATTGCAGAGGTGGTTAACGTACAAGCCGATGAAAGCCTCATAGACCCCAAGACCGGACATTTCGACTTGGAGAAAGCCCAACTGATAGCCTACTCCCATGGCCAATACTACGAACTTGGCAAACACATAGGAAAGTTTGGCTGGTCGGTCGAAAAAAAGAAAACAAAGAAGAAAAGAACCTCAAATACATAATACCATGAAACGTGATACAGAGATATTCGACATTATTCGTCGAGAGAGAGAACGTCAGATGAAAGGAATAGAGCTCATTGCTTCAGAGAATTTCGTTAGCGACGAAGTACTTGAAGCCATGGGGTCGGTACTGACCAACAAATACGCCGAAGGCTACCCCGGCAAGCGTTACTATGGGGGGTGTGAGGTGGTTGACGAAAGCGAGAGATTAGCCATTGAGCGCCTCAAGAAGCTTTACGGAGCCTGCTGGGCAAACGTGCAACCCCATTCCGGTGCGCAGGCTAACATGGCAGTATTTATGGCATGCATGCAAGCAGGCGACAAATTCTTGGGTCTGAATCTTGCCCATGGCGGGCACCTCTCGCACGGCTCGCCGGTCAACTTCTCAGGTTTGATGTTCAAGGCATTGGAATACAACGTCAAGGAATCAGACGGACGAGTTGACTACGAACAGTTAGAGCAGGTGGCACGCGCTGAACGTCCGCGACTGATTATCGCCGGAGCCTCTGCCTATTCTCGCGAATGGGACTACGAGCGCATCAGAAAAGTGGCAGATGAGATAGATGCCATCTTCATGGTTGATATGGCTCACCCTGCCGGACTTATTGCTGCCGGTCTGCTCAAAAACCCGCTTCGCTATGCGCACATCGTCACCACTACCACCCATAAAACCCTGCGTGGACCACGCGGCGGTGCCATACTCATGGGCAAGGACTTCCCCAATCCGTGGGGCAAGACCACTCCAAAAGGAGAAATAAAGATGATGTCGGCATTGTTAGACTCAGCCGTTTTCCCCGGCACACAAGGCGGTCCGCTTGAGCACGTAATAGCCGCCAAGGCTGTGGCTTTTGGCGAAGCATTGCAAGACAGCTTCAAAACCTATCAGCAGCAAGTTCAGAAGAACGCAGCCGCTATGGCTAAGGCTTTCGTAGAAAAAGGCTACAAAATCATCTCAGGCGGCACCGACAACCATTGTATGCTTGTTGACCTACGCACTAAATTCCCTGACCTTACGGGTAAAATAGCAGAGCGGGCATTGGTAGAAGCCGACATCACCACCAACAAGAACATGGTACCCTTCGACTCGCGTTCCGCTTTCCAGACCTCAGGACTGCGTTTTGGTACTCCGGCTATAACTACGCGGGGTATGAAAGAAGACATGATGCCATTCATCGTAGAACTTATCGACACGGTACTTCGAGAGCCCGACAATAAGGAAAATATTGACAGCGTGCGCTGCGAAGTAAATAGAACCATGAAGCAATATCCCCTATTCGCATGGTAGAACCACAGAAAATAGAATTTCTTCTGGGTAAGACCCTTGACGAGCTTACGGCTATCGCTATAGCTGCCGGACTGCCACGTTTTGCAGGAAAGCAGTTGGCAGATTGGATATATCAGAAACGGGCGACATCGTTCTCTGAGATGACCAATATATCGGCAAAAGCAAGAGCGACTCTCGCTGAGCACTACTCTATCGGGCGAACAGAACCTAAGGCTGAAAGCGTCAGTACGGACGGAACCAAGAAATACTTATTTGAAATAGAACGAACCGAGAAAGAAGGCAGCCTGACGGCTTCGAGATACGTGGAAAGCGTATATATACCTGATGACGACCGTGCCACGATATGCATTAGCACACAGGCAGGTTGCAAAATGGGATGCCGATTTTGCATGACCGGCACACTTGGCTTCCACGGCAATCTGACAGCTACCGACATACTGAATCAAATTTTTTCAATCCCAGACAGCAAGTCGCTAACCAACATAGTAGTAATGGGAGAGGGTGAACCTTGCGACAATATCGACGAGTTGCTAAGAGCTCTTCAGATAATGACCGCTCCATGGGGCTGTGCATGGTCTCCCCGACGCATAACTGTCTCTTCGGTAGGTCATGCAGGCGGACTTCAGCGACTCATTGAGCAAACAGATTGCCATATAGCCATCAGTCTGCATAACCCTTTTTCAGCAGAGCGCGCCGAGATAATGCCGGCTGAAAAAGCCTTCCCGATAGCACAAGTCATAGAACTGCTAAAGCACTATGATTGGTCGCACCAGCGACGCCTATCATTTGAGTACATCTGCTTTTCCGGAGTCAACGACACTCTCCGGCATGCCACAGCTCTCAGACGTTTGCTTGCCGGCTTAGACTGCCGCGTGAACCTCATTCGCTACCATCAGGCACCGGATAGTTATGACTCTGACAATCACCGTAAGACACTCAACATGCCTTCTTCGTCTGAACAGCAGATGATATTTCTCAGAGACTATCTTACTCAAAACGGCATCACTACGACCATCCGCCGCTCGCGGGGCGAAGACATCCTGGCAGCTTGCGGAATGCTCATAAATCAGACACTAACTACACAAACAAAATGACACACCGTAACATCCTAATGACTATCGTTTTGGCTGTAACATTCTCTGCAGCCTGTTTTGCGCAAAACGATTTCATGATTATCTCGTACAACGTAGAGAACCTGTTTGACACACGTCACGATACACTAAAAAACGACTCTGCCTTTCTTCCTGATGGCTATTATCATTGGACACATCAGCGCTATAAGGACAAATTGGAAAAACTCAGCCGCGTGATTGCTAACATGTCAAAATGGAACAGTCCGGCTCTGATTGGTCTTTATGAATTTGAGAACGAGCATTGCGTAAAGGACCTTGTGTATGGTCCGCTCAAGCGCTACAGATTGCGCTACTGTCATTATGAGAGTCCCGACCAGCGCGGTATTGATTGCGCATTGCTTTATAACCCCAAACGCTTCACCCTGCTTGAGAGTTACCCGATAGCAGTGCCCATGCCTGCCTCAGAACGTCCCACCCGCGACATACTCTATGCTAAAGGTCTGATGCGCTTTGCTCAGGGCAGCACCGACACCCTGCACGTCATGGTTTGCCACCTGCCCTCGCAGTTGGGCGGTACGGCTGCTACAGCAGGAAAACGTGCCATAGCTCACAGAGTCATGCAAGCGACGGTAGATAGCATCTATAAGCAAAGTCCAAATGCCAAAATAATAATAATGGGCGACATGAACGCCACGCCGGTTGACAACCTCAAGGGGATGAAAAACCTGATGGTGGATATGCCTACAGACAGCATCGGCTCGCATAAATGGCAGGGACAATGGTCAATGCTCGACCAGTTTTACCTGTCACCTGCACTTGAACCATTGTGCAGTTTGCCCGTCATATTCCAAGAGCCGTTTCTTCTGAGTGAGGACGAGAAATTCGGAGGCAAGGAACCGTTCCGTAGCTACAACGGGCCAAAATACATAGGCGGTTTTTCTGACCACCTGCCTATAGGCATCAGCATTAAGCGAGTACGTTAAAAACAATTATCTATATGTACAACATAGAAAACCACCCGTGGAAAGTATTGTCGTCGGAGTATATATTCCGCGACGGTCCGTGGCTCAACATACGTCACGAAGTGGTAGAACTGCCCAATGGCGTAGTAATACCGACGTGGTACATCATGGACTTTCCTGACTGGATTAACGTAATTGCCATTACAAAAGATGGCAACTACGTTATGGAGAGTCAGTATCGTCACGGTATAGGCGAGACTCATTTAGAGCTATGTGCCGGTGTGATTGATGAGGGTGAGGAGCCTTTAGCTGCAGCTCAGCGCGAACTGCTCGAAGAAACGGGTTATAGCGGTGGCGTTTGGGAAGAATGGATGCGACTGTCGCCCAATCCAACTAACCACTCCAATTGGTCTATCACATTCGTGGCTAAGGGAGTAGAGAAAAACTCCGAAGCCCACCAAGAGAAGACAGAAGACATAGCCACACATATACTCTCCGAGTCGGAACTGCTTGAGGCATTAGAGCGAGGTGAGATAGTGCAGGCACTGCATGCTGCTCCGTTATGGAAATGGTTTGCACGCAATAGTATTGGCAAAACCGCAGAACAACATAACAGATAACTAACAAAAAATTAAATAAAAATGAATAGAAAAGTACGTGTACGCTTTGCACCATCACCTACGGGTGCACTTCATATAGGCGGGGTTCGCACCGCACTATATAACTACCTATTTGCCCGCCAACATGGCGGCGACATGATTCTCCGCATTGAAGATACCGACTCCACTCGCTTCGTCCCCGGAGCAGAGGAATACATAATAGAGTCACTCCGTTGGCTTGGGATAGAGATAGATGAAGGCATCGGAGCGTGGAGCAAGAATGACAAGGAGAGCAGTGACCTCTTAGCACAGAAAGGCGACAAGGGTCCGTATCGTCAGTCAGAGCGGCGTGAGATCTATCACCGCTACGTGCGCCAGCTGCTTGACAGCGGTCATGCATACATAGCCTTCGACACACCGGCTGAGTTGGAAGCCAAACGCAATGAGATAAAGAATTTCCAATACGATGCTTCCACGCGCCTTTTAATGCGCAACTCGCTCACACTGCCTAAGGAGGAGGTTGACCGTATGATAGCCGACGGTACACAATATGTTGTCCGCTTTAAAGTAGAGCCTGACGAGGATGTTCACGTCAACGACCTTATACGCGGAGAGGTGGTTATCAACTCATCTATTCTTGATGACAAGGTACTATATAAATCAGCAGATGACCTTCCGACCTACCACCTTGCCAACATTGTTGATGACCACCTGATGGAAGTCAGCCATGTCATCCGCGGCGAGGAGTGGTTGCCCTCTGCCCCACTCCATGTTCTGCTGTATCGTGCTTTCGGCTGGGCTGACACGATGCCCGAGTTTGCCCACCTGCCTCTGTTGCTCAAACCTGAAGGCAATGGCAAACTGTCGAAACGCGATGGCGACCGCCTCGGCTTCCCTGTATTTCCGCTTGAGTTCCACGACGAGAAGACAGGCACCGTATCATCCGGCTATCGGGAGTCGGGCTACTACCCCGAAGCCGTCATCAACTTCTTGGCATTGCTCGGCTGGCACCAAACAGGCGACAAGGAATTATATTCAATGGATGAGTTGATACACGACTTCTCGCTCGACAGGGTGTCAAAAGCCGGTGCTAAGTTTGACTATGAAAAAGGCAAGTGGTTCAACCACCAGTATCTGATGCTGCGCGACAATGAACTATTAGCAAGCGAGTTCCTGACAGTATTAGACAAACACGGCATAGACCTGAAATCATCGGGGGTAACACACGAGCAACTAACGCACATTGTAGGACTGATGAAAGAGCGCGTCAACTTTGTGAGTGAGCTGTGGGAACAGTGCAACTTCTTCTTCGTAGCACCTGAGCAATACGATGAGAAGTCACTTAAGAAACGCTGGAAAGAAGAATCGCCAAAACAGATGAAGGAGTTGTATGACCTACTCTCGGCAACAGATGACTGGTCGCCGGAAGCATTAGATTCCCTTGTCATGCCTTGGATTGAGAGCAAGGGTTATGGCGTCGGACTCGTGATGAACGCCTTCCGCATCTGCCTGGTCGGTGCCGCTCGCGGTCCGCACATTTGGGAAATTACCTCAGTACTTGGCAAGGCAGAGACTCTCCGACGTGTTGAAGTAGCCATCGAGCGTATCAACACTCCCTGCTAACGTTCTCAGAGATTCATCTTCTTCAGGACATCCATTAAGTAAAATAAGCGCCGCAAGTATTGTGGCGCTTATTCTTATTCAGTGGTTTTGTTTTTGTTTCTAATCTGTCGGATTTTGTTGAGGAAGCGTGAATATAAAGACTTTAGCTCGCCAACTAATGGCATAGTTTGGTTTCTGAGCATAGCAGCTTCCTGAGATTTCTTTATTAGATAGTCCTCAAGTCCTTCAATCATAACCTTATTGTTACCAATGACAAGAAGCTTGTCGCGCGGTCGGAGTTCAGTCTTGCCATTTGGAACAAACATAACCTCACCATCAGCCGAGCGACGCGGACGCTTGATCAGTATGGCTAAGGTCTCACTCGGCAGGCCGAGATCCATCAGAAGGTTGCTTCCCTTTATCAAATCCTCTGTAATAGATATTTCTGTCGATGCAGACCTGACTTCATCCATCATATCCATATCTTCATGCACAGTGAAGTTATGCTTCTTCTCGGGCGGCATTTCTACGTGCAGCAGTCGTGCCATAAACGATATGGAGGTTCCTTGAATGAGTAGCGAAACAAGTGTACAGAAGAACACGATATCAAAAATCACTCTGCTGTTGTCCACATTGGCGGCAACACTAAGTATGGCAAAGATGATAGGTGAGGCTCCCCTCAAACCCACCCACGAAACAAACAGTTTTGCACGGAAAGGCAATGACTTGCGCCAAGGCAACAAGCAGATAAATGTACTGATAGGACGAGCAATAAATATCATTATCACACTCAGAATGAGTGCAGGCAGCCAGACGGAACTTTCCAACATGTCGCTCGGATCGACCAGCAAGCCAAGCGTTAGGAACATGACAAGTTGGAACAGCCAACTGATTCCGTCGAAAAAGTTCATCGTGGACTTCTTATGTGCGAACTTTGCGTTGCCAAACACCAAGCCACCAATATATACTGCAAGATATGGATTGCCGTTGAGAAAATGCGTCAGTGAGAAGATGAATATGCAGCAGGCAAGAACCAAAATCTGATAGAGCGACTGGTTGCTGATAGCTATCTTATTGATGAACCAGACCAACACTTTTCCAAGTAGCCAGCCTGACAATGCACCTATGATAATCTGCACTACTATCGTCCCCACGATGCCTAACACATTTATCTCCGTAGTGGCATTGACGATACCTATCATTGTAGATGTGAGGATATAAGCCACGGGGTCGTTGCTGCCGCTTTCCAATTCGAGCATTGGCTGCAGGTTGTATTTAAGACGGATGTTTTTGGTTCTGAGAACGCTGAACACTGACGCCGAATCGGTAGATGACATTGTGGCACCTATCAGAAGGCAAGTTGCCAACCCCACAGGTGCCATCAATGGTGTCTTACCGAAAAGCCACCAAGTAACACCGGTTAAGGCAGCCATGAGCACCACGCCAAGAGTGGCGAGCGTCACGCCCTGCCCCAACACCGGACGGATACTCTCGTATTTAGTATCCATGCCGCCGGAAAACAAGATAACGCACAGCGCACAAGTACCGATTGCCTGGGCTAAGTTGATATTGGAGAATTGCAGTCCGATGCCATCGACACCAAACAGCATACCAACTATTAAGAAAAGAAGCAGGGCAGGAATGCCCAATTTGTAGCCAATCTTGTCGGTAAGGATAGAAGCTATGAATAGTATCGACAAGACTAACAAATAAAATTCTACAGATATCATATAGATTTTCGAATAACTACGTAAAAATATGAACACTAAAAAAGATCCGGCATTTGTTCTATGGTCTCAAAGCACTGCCATCCGCATGTTCGCTCAGCTGCTTCGCGATTAACCTGCATGTCGTCGATGAAAAACACATGAGCACCTAATGTAGGCAACAGACTCTCTACTTGCAAGAATATCTCAGGGTCAGGTTTGGACAGATGAAGCTCATTCGAGGTAAACATGCGGTCGAAGTATGCGTTTAGGTTGTATTTCTTTTTAAGATACTCAAAGTGAAGCTCGTTAGTATTTGACAGCAATGCCGTTCTAATGCCGCTTCGGCGTAGGCGGGCGATGTAAGCAAGTCGGTCGGCAGGAAGCTTGTCAATCATTGAGAACCATGCATTTTTGATTTGCTCGTCGGTAGTATGGGGCTTACAGAACTCACGCACCTTGCCCAAAAACTCAGCCGTCGTAATAGTACCTTGTTCATAGTCGCGCATGAGTTGGCGATTAGCAATACTCAGATTTACCAAATCGTCAGTTTGTGGGTGCAGACCGAGAACACGGTCGATATTCTCTTCGCCCATCAGCTTGACGAACTCATGGACACAACGCTTCACGTTTAGATCAACGAGCACCCCTCCGAGGTCGAAAATTACAATCAATCGTTCGTTCTCGTCGAGACTCACAGGAGGCGGACCATATATACATGCAATTTCTTCGTGCATATTTGTTTATTTTCTGTTTCCTCTAATCAGATTGATATCTCCGGAAAGCTGATATATTCCGATGGTTGCCGGATTCCGAGTAGTGGCTCTATGGTATTTTCCGCCCGCCTCGGCATCAGCGCCTTTTGCACGGATAACATAGAAATAAGCACCTTCGGCTGCAGGACGCCCGTTGATAGTACCGTCCCATCCTTTTGCGGGGTCGGTCCAATGATAAACAAGATGTCCCCAGCGGTTGTATATCCAACATTCAAACTCTATGATTGAGCGGTACGTAACCCTGAACTCATCGTTTCTGCCATCGCCGTTAGGAGTAAACACATTAGGCACGAGCAACTGCGATAGCGACACAGATACATCTATGGTTACGGAGTCTGCCTCGCAGAAATCATTGCTGACGACAAGCACCACCCTATATTCGCCATATTGGTCGAACACATAGCGATGCTGCTCATCGGTTCGCTGAACTATCAATTGTGAACCTTTGTAAATTCTCCACTGATAATACTGCGCGACAGGTGCATTAGCATTAGCGCGAAAGAGTATCTCAAGCGGTGCAGAGCCCTGCAACTGAGTCACTTCAGCCGGGCGCTCCACCTCGTTGGTATGCTGGTTTTCGCTTTCATCGCCACGAATAGTTGTGACGGTTGTAGGGTGGCAAGCCACAGCCACTGCCTCATAGACCTCGTTGGTTGCGACTGAATCGACCTCTATGCCAAGTTGCGCGGCAAACTGATCGGCACCAATAGTAAAGAAAGTATTTCGCAGAGGAGCGCCAACCGACATCTCGCGATGCACACTGAGATTATCCACACAGAGTGAGTCTTGCCATTGTTCGCCGTTCCAGCTCAGCGACGTATAAGTGATGGTACAGGTACGGTCAAGTGTGCGATGGCGTCCGTCAACGGTTTGATAAGTGAGTTCAGGCAAATCTGCATCGAGCCTTAGACGGGTTCGCTCACAGCGAGTCTCAGGGTCAGGCACCACTTCCATTGAGCGTATGTCGAGACGATGCTTGGAGTAGTCGATAACCCAAAACGACACTTCTACCATATCTTCGCCACTACCTATGACTGCTATATAGCCCGTGTTATCTTCTGGATAGAGGTAGTTAGTGCCCGACTGAAACTCCGTTCTTACACCTTCGGCAAACTTATACCACGTGGCATCAGCCTCGGAGCTTATCTCGGCATTGGTAAGGTCAGAAAAGATAAACACGTGATCCACTCCACTATGCTGCTCTGCTTCGATGGCTTTGCCGGATGTGACGGAGATGAGGTTCTGAGCACCTCCCCATCCCGTCACAACACTCAACAGCAGTATCAGAATATACTTTTTCAAGCTTATTGATTTACATTAGATGTTATACTCCTATTTGTTTACTTGGAAACGTGTATTTCCGTTTTGCAGAAAATCGACTATCTGGTTTGCAGCTGCTATTCCTGCGTTGATATTGGCTTCTGCCGTCTGAGCACCCATCTTCTTGGGAGTTGAGAAATAGCGTTCCTCAAACAACTCGTGCATCTTCATGTCAGATTTAGGCATGATGTCAGTCACATACTTAAAATCGGGACGATCGCTCATGAGTCGGATGAGTTCATCTTCATGTATCACCTCTTTGCGGGCAGTGTTGACCAGTATTGCTCCCTTAGGCATAAGGTTGAGCAACTTATAGTTGATTGACTGTATAGTCTCTGCTGTGGCAGGTATATGCAGCGAAACTATATCGGAGTTGCGGTATAGTTCCTCTACCGTATCAACGGGTTTGACACCCGCCTGTCGTATAACCTCGGCAGGACAATAAGCATCGAAGGCTAATACATTCATGCCGAAGCCTTTGGCTATTCGAGCCACATTTCTACCCACATTGCCGAAAGCATGGATACCAAGAGTCTTACCCTTAAGCTCTGAGCCGGAGGTTCCGTTATAGAAGTTACGTACGGCATAAACCATCAGTCCGAGAGCGAGCTCAGCTACGGCATTGGAATTTTGTCCGGGTGTGTTCATCACAACCACGCCCTTGCTTGTAGCAGCGTCGAGGTCGATGTTGTCATAGCCGGCACCGGCGCGAACCACAATCTTGAGGTTTAGAGCTGCACCGAGCACTTCGCTATCGACAATATCTGAGCGTACTATCAGGGCATCGGCATCTGCCACTGCTTCTAATAGTTGCTGCTTGGAGCTGTATTTCTCAAGTAGAGCAAACTCATAGCCTGCTTTGCTGATTATTTCTCTTATGCCGTCAACTGCCACTTTGGCAAACGGCTTTTCTGTTGCGACAAGTACTTTCATTGCCTTATATTTTTGAGAGTTACAGTTTCTTTTCATAATCGCCTATGCACTCAACCAGAGCCTTGACGCCTTCTATTGTCATAGCGTTGTAGAGCGAAGCACGGAAGCCGCCTACAGAGCGGTGCCCCTTGATTCCTACCATGCCACGCTCGGTAGCGAATTTCATGAAATCGTCTTGCAGTTCCTGATATTCAGGTTTCAAAACGAAGCATACGTTCATTCTTGAGCGGTCCTCTTCTTTTGCTGTGCCGACAAAGATTTTGCTCTTGTCGATGCAGTCGTAAAGCACGCGCGCCTTTTCTATATTACGCTTCTCTGCACCCTCTACTCCTCCGTTCTGCTTGAGCCAACGAAGGGTTAGCATAGCAGAATAAAGCGGCAGCACGGGTGGTGTATTAAACATCGAACCGCCCTCTATATGAGTACGATAGTCAAGCATAGTAGGTATATGACGAGTGACATGCCCGAGAATGTCATCACGAACAATGACAAAGGTCACGCCTGCAGGAGCGAGGTTTTTCTGTGCCCCGCCATAGATGAGTCCGTACTGCGAAATGTCTATAGGACGTGAGAGAACATCAGAAGACATATCAGCAACAAGAGTCACCTTGCCTTTCTTTGCGTAGATATCCTTTAGTTTGTCATCGCTGATTTCTGTTCCATAGATAGTGTTGTTGGTAGTAATATGAAAATAGTCGGCATCCTGCGGTATTTCGTAGTCGGTCGGTATGAAGGTGAAATTAGCTTCAGCCGAGGTAGCCACCTCAACAGCTTCTCCGAAGCCTTTAGCCTCCTTTAGGGCTTTCTTTGCCCAGACACCGGTATTAAGATATGCTGATTTGCGTTCCATGAGGTTGAAAGGAACCATGCAAAATTGCAACGAAGCACCTCCACCGAGGAAAATAACCGAGTAGCCCTCGGGGATATGGAACACCTCTTTCATCAGTGCTACGGCCTCATCAACCACAGGCTGAAAGTACTTTGCTCTGTGTGAGATTTCGAGAAGTGACAATCCTTCGCCTTGAAAGTCAAGAACTGCCTCAGCCGTTTGGCGAATTACCTCTTGCGGCAGGATACTCGGTCCTGCATTAAAATTGTATTTTTTCATGTTATAGTTATTTAGGGTTATCTTTTATCTTTTTGAATATTCATCGATTCTTTCCACTTGCTTGGAGCGGGGTTGATTTTTTGGGGCTTATCAGATAGCATGTCCTTGACTGTATCTACTATCTCGCGCGCTTTTTGTTTGGCTGTATCTGCCACTTGAGCAGCTGCCAACTTTGCCTCTTCTACCACGTCAACCTTCTCCACCCAGCAAATTGTCTGGCCCTTGGCTATCATCTCGCCGGCTTCGCGCTCAATGCCCACAATCCGACAGTTGCAATAAGCCTCTACGGGCTCTATGCCATGCTGAGTTTGCAGCAAGCAGATAGTATCGCCTGTCAGGAAAAGTTTGCCATGGGAAGGAGCCGCCGAGCCCTCATCAAAGTTAAGTTCCCATACAAGACGACCGTTAACGGGAGCCTCCACAGGCTCTGCATTTGGATGAAGTATGGCACGTTTATCAGCAGCCGAGATAAAGGTCACTTGTTTGCCTCCTGCGGCAGCCTTTTCCATACGCTCAAGCAAGTCCTTGTTGAACTGCTCCTTTGCCTGCCCCGACTTATAC
>CAMHGK010000034.1 GCA_946184695.1 uncultured Bacteroidales bacterium
GTCTCTACACGTAGCGGTGAACTTATTTCATAATGCATAATTCGTAATGCATAATGCATAATTAAACCATGCGACATTAAAAAATACCCGCCCCCTGCCCCCCTCCCTTAAAGGGCGGGGGAGAGCCATGCGGATAGAATTCAATGCATAATTCATAATGCATAATGCATAATTCATAATGCATAATTCATAATGCAATATGCAACATTTACATCTCAACAATAGAGAGACGGTATATATACCGTCTCTACACGTAGCGGTGAACTTATTTCATAATGCATAATTCATAATGCATAATGCATAATTAAACCATGCAACATACAACATTAATTATCAATCAGTCTGCCGGTGGGGTCGTAGAGTTTGCCGTTAAGTTCGATGATGACCTGATTGTTGCGGATGTATTTGCGGGCGGCGTGTGGGTTATGACTGTCGGCGTTTTCGGTACTATCGGCATTATCGTTGCCGTTGGTATTTTCCTTATTGTTTTCTGTACCATTGGTATTTTCCTTATTGTTTTCTGTACCGATGGTATTTTCCAAGCCGGTGCCTATGTTCTGCGAGCGTACGGCATGCAGGTAGAACTGCTCGGTCTCTTGCCCGGCGTTCAGGTAAACGGTGTAGTCGTCGGTCATGAGATCGGTGGTTATGCCGGCATACAAGTCGATAAGTTCTAAGCGTTGGATACCCTTGAGTCGGCTTGCCTCGTTCATGAGTGAGAAGGTATAGGTGGCATCGGTGCTCAACTTCACTCCTAAGGGTATGGTCAGGTCTAACTGTTCAGTAGGCAGTGCGAGCGAGGCCAAGTTTTGTCCGTCGAAGATAGAGAACAGCTTAGGTGTGCCTGAGCCTTGCAGCTTAGGCAGGTCGGCATCGTAGTCGGCCTCAGGCGAGAACTCATCGTCGAAGAGGATATACGTTCTATCGTGTCCGTCTCCACCCGTTATCGACAGCCTTAGTTCTACGGCGGGGTTAGCTGCGGAGCGTGCCGGTGCCATGGCGTAGGTTGCCGGTATGAGCGTAGGATTCTGCTTAGTGAAGAGCAAGGTGGCGTCGGTACCTGTCTGCACGAAGAACGGCTGCAAGGGTTCGAGTTGTGCCTCGTCGATATTGAGCTGCAGGTAGTCGGTGAAGTCGATATTAGGGATGTTCACATAGCGCGTTGTGGCGTAGTCGAGGTTGGTCAGATAGGGGTTAGCCACGTAGTTCCAACCGCAAGCAGCCCAGTCGTAGCCCTCCCCGACGCCCCATGCCGTCAGATTAGTGCTTTCGGTGGTTTCAGCCATAATGAGAGGCATGCGGACAATGGCAAACGCCACGTTTGCAGGTCGCTCGGCAGTTAGCACATAGCCTACGCCCGGAATCAGTTGCGGGGTTGCGAGAGTCTTCCAAACGAGGTGTTGCTCGCTTGCTACGCGTGTCTGTCCGTCGTACTCGCGCAACGTCACACCTGCAGTTGCGTCGGCTGCAGGATGGAAGCGGTAGCTCAGATTGGACACGCTTGCCGGATAGGGGACTGCAACGGGGTAATTCTGTGCATCATCGACCACCCAATCAACCGATGCCTCGGCGGTGGTCAGTGCGGCTCCTGCTGCTATTTCCATCGTTGGAGCGTGGAAGGCGGTACGTGCGGCGTTCCACCCTGCTCTGAGCACCAATTCGCCGAGCGAGAGCGTGCCGCCCGTGAGACTGAGGAAGCCGTTGGGGTATATTTCCATAGAGCCTACCTGCAGGCTGCCGCCGAGTTCCGTGAGGTCGGCTATCAGCGTTGCGCCTTCGGTTACAACGACAGAGGTCTGCTGCCAATCGGGGTTGTTGGCATTAAGCTGCGCAAGCGTTGCTGTACCTGCCACCAACATGGGTATGGTCAGTGTTGCCTCGCCCGTGGCAACACCCTCGTTCTCAAACCTCAGAGTGAGTGGCATATTGGCGTAGTCGGCGAGGTTGATATCGGGCAGTGTGATATGCTTGCTGTTGTCGGCTACCACGTTTCCTGTCGGGGTAGCAGCATAGAGTGTCTCTAATGGCAGAGGTTGTGTGATGAGGTCTCCCAACTTCACCTGCACCGATGTGGCGTCGGGAGTCTGAGCGAAATCGACGAATAGTCCGTCGGTCTGCCACTGAGTCACTGCCACCTCTATTGCGGGTACCTCGGCAGGCAGAGGTATGGTGAGCGAGGAGCGAGCGGGAGTGATGAAGGAGTTGTCGGCTTTGGGAAGACCTATAACGACGAGTCGCTCTGATGTATTGCTAACGTAATAGATATTGCCTGCGGGGTCGAACGCCACATCGTTGGAGTTGGCTCCCAAGCCTGAGGGTATATCTGTTTTGGTTATCTCGAAGGCAGGCGTTATGGAAGTCAATTTGCCTTCGGCATCATACTCCACATCCCATACGTTGATTTGTGAATCGGATGTAGTAGCGATACGCGCTCCGTCGGAGCTGACAGCAAGTCCGCCGTTGCGGGAGTTGTCGAGCAGTTGTTCGCCGCCTGTGTTGTAGTCGATAGCGCCATTTACCACATGTATCAGCGACGGCTCCAGCGAGGTCTCGGCATATCGGTACTGCACTATCCAGAATCCGCCGTGTCGGTCGGAAACGGGTTGCAATGTAGTGTTGACGAGAGGATTGCCGTTGGCAGCGTTTGCAAAAGCGATAGCTGATGGTGCTTCTGTCCATGTGTTGGCAGAGCCTATATCATAGCGGAGCATATTACCCGCCTTACCGTCAACCAAGTAGTCCTCGTCCATGGTGTAGAGTCGGGTGTTGTCGCCCGAGCCCTCAACCCAGCAGCCTGAGATAGAGCCATGCACAGCAGTACCATTGCCATTGGTTGCGAGTCCGGAGCTGCTGCGATTGAGTCCTGCAAATAACTCTTCGAAGTCGCCCGTTATGCCTCCGGCGGGAGCTATCCATATACCTGAGTGTGCGTCGCTCCAGTCGCAAAGGAAGACTCGCCCGTCGTCTGCCACTGCCAACCGGAACGGGCTGTTGCCGTTGGTGGTGGAGTTGTTCCAGCTGACGCCACCGTCAAAAGCGGTGGTATTGAGCATGTCAAGTGCGGCGTTGAAGGCATATAGTCCGTTGGCTGTTGTACGTCCTGAAGCGCAGGTGCCGCTCTTGGTGTTGGTTACATAAACGCGTCCGAAGAAGTCGCTTTCGGGATTGGAGTCCACAGCCACGCCGAATGGGCGGTAGAATTGGAACGCCTCTGTGTCGTCCGATAGTTTGGTGATGGCATTGATAGGTCTTGCGGTGGCATGTATAGCCCAAGTGAGGTGGTCGTCGGAATGTCTTTCGGGCCAGTTTATCTCACTCAGGGCGAGGGAGCCGCTTCTCAGACCTTTCTCTTGTGCGCCAAACGACTTGGTCTGAATGACCTTCCCCTCGTATATGAGTTGCAGCGTGACATCGGTAGCGTTCTCGTTGAGCCGGTAGCTGAAGGTGTAGGTATCATCGTTGAGCGACATACTGAGCTCCGATGCATAGATATTGGCTCCTGCCATACCGGTAAGTACTTCTGCCTGCGTCGATTCGTTGTAGAGCGCAGCCTGATGTTCGTTGCCGTATCGGTCGAGCGGACATACAGCCACCGTCATATCTTCTAAGTTGACCACACTGCTAAGGTCGAAGCTCTTGCCATAGCATATACCCAATAGGTATGCCGAGGAAGACAAAGCCTTCGCCTGATTGCCGCCCTTAGGATAGGCGTACAGCGAGAAGCGCTCTGCTGATGGGTGCTGCCAAGTCAGCGTTGATTCGCTGAGCACGAGGTTCGTTGGTGCCGACAGTTCGGTTGGCTCATACCAAGTCATGGCAGGCGGCAGTGCGTGCTCGGTATAGGCGGCTGTGAGTTTCCCAACAAAGGCATCGCTTGTCTGTCCCATTCGGAACAATGCGGCACCCGTGACGGTGTTGTTGGCAGTGGCGGCGTTGCGGTTGGCAGCTATCTGGTCGGCCACCTCGCTATCATTGCCTGATGCATTGATGGCGGAATACGACTGCGAGGGGAAAGCAGGACGCGAGAACTTGTTTGCCACCTCTGCCCACCATTCGGTCAGCGACACATAGTCATTGGTTTTATGCCCTATCTTCCAATATATCTGCGGCGAGATATAGTCTATTGTTTGATCGATAAGCCACTGCACCGGCTCGGAATACTGTCCGTTATACTGCCAATCGTAGCCCGACGGTGCGGGACTCTTGTCTATTCCGTATTTATCAGCCACCGCCTGTTCGGTAGCAGCCACTCCGGGAGGCGCCACGCCGAAGCGAACCCACGGCTTGACGGCCTTGATGGCGTCGTTAACCTCGCGTATGAGTTTGTTGACGTTCTGCCGGCGCCAGTCGGCTCGGCTCAGTCCATCGGCGTTGTATGCCTCGTAGGCTGCTTGGTCCATAGCGTTGGTGGTCTTGCCATTGACATAGAAATAGTCGTCGAAAACAATGCCATCAACGTCGTATTTAGATATTATATCCACCACAAGGTTGGCTATATACGTGCGTACTTCGGGCAGTCCGGGGTTGAGGATAACGGTGTCGGGCGTAGCATCGCCGTAGTAGAGTAGCCAGTCGTTATGCTCACCCGCTATATCGCCGTTGATGGAGTTGCTGTAGGTGGCAGTACTTGATGAGTAGCGAAGCGGGTTGAGCCATGCATGCAGCTCCATGCCCCTCTGATGGGTTTGTTCGATGGCAAGAGCGAGCGGGTCGTATTCGGGAGCCATGCCGCGTGTGCCGGTGATAAACTTGCTCCACGGCTCGTAATCTGAGTTGTACATGGCGTCCGCCATGCCGCGTACCTGAAACAGCACAGCGTTCATTCGCGACTGCTGCATTCGGTCGAGCAGAGTGGTCAGGTTCTGCTTCTGCGTTGCCACGACCGTCGCCGAAGTGCCCATCGTCAGTGGCCAGTCAAGAGCCCAAGCTGTGGAGATCCATCCTGCACGCCATTCGCGCTTAGGTGCATTGCCGTCGATGAGTTCCACCGTAGGCTCTATCGTCTGGTCTTGAGCCTCGAGGTCGGTAGTGCTGAGTCGCCAGCGCGTGATGCCGTCATTCTGCCGATAGAGGGTCACAACAAGTTCTTCGCCGTCAGGCAGTGCAGAGGCTGACATATACCCTGCCTCGCCAATAGGCAATGTGGTGCTTGGATAGAGAGTTTTCAAAAGCGTTGCCGCCCCCAAACCTGCAGATGCCTCGTAAATGGCTACTGAGAGGTTGTCGCTGCCATAGGGAGTGATGTAGAGAATATGTCCCTGATATGTAACAAACGAGCCTCCTGAGGTTTCTTGCGGCAGCGAGGTATATTCGTTTTTGGAGAACACCTGCCCGTCGGTCTGCACAAGAGTGAGCATAGTGGGAGAGAGATTCTTGCTGTTAATCAGAAACTGAGTATTGGAATATGGCGAGGCGGTCAGTTCCACGTCCGCCCATATCGTTGAATCGCCTAAGGTATTGCCGGTGGTGTTGTTGTTTCTTATTGCCGATACAGGGCTGCCGTTCCACGTATATTGCATGAGCCTTATGCCCGAACTTTGCAGGCTATATGCCAATGCGAACACTCTCATGTCGGATATGGTGCCCGTAACAGCCATCTTTCGTCCAATAGAAGCATCGTACATATTGGCAGAGCTGTTGCTTTGAAACAACAGTTCGGGGTCGGCTTCGTTATTTGCCCACTTATATACTTTCCAATAGTAAGTGCCTGCACTGACGGTATGCTCCTGTGTGCAGCCTACTAATATGTTATCGTCGGTCAAGGCAATGTCGCCTATCTTCCTTTCGGTATTGGATGTTGTAGTTATGCCGCTTGTGCTCAGCTCGGCTATCTGCTCACCGCTGTTGGCATCAACAGCCAGGATGCGGCTGTCGGCGGTCAGTACATACAGTGTATCGGCTTTCTGCACGGTACGTCGGATAGTCTTCTCGTCAAGCCAACGCGCCGAGCTGCTGCTGATCAGCGTATCGTAGAGCATACCTATCGGACTGACTGTCACATCCTCCATACCATCGCCACTACCCGCGCCGAGGTTGACGCGGTTGTAGGTTATGGTGTTGGCACTGACCGTGACCGTCTTGCTGACAGAGGCATGCCCCTCGGCAGCACACTGCACAGTATAAGTGCCGGGAGCCACGTCCCAGAAGGCGTAGAAGCCGTTGTACTCATTGTCGCAGGTATAGGTGGCTATTACGTTGCCGCTGCCGTCCTTGAGTCTGACTTTGGCTCCGTTGAGCGGCTTATAGACATCTTTATCTTTGGCAAGCTGATAGAGCGTGAAGCTGCTCATTGTCTCGGTATTGTCACGCACATCACCACATACAACGCCCGTTGTAGGACGGACGAGCTGCGGATAATAGTCGCAGAAAGCCTGCAGAAAGCGATATGCCTCGAGCTTACAGTAGTCGGCATTCAGCAGGCGGTGTGCCTCCGGTTTGTAGTCATGAAACTCACCCTCGCTCAGATAGCCCGGAATAGTCAGATACGAAGGAGATATAACGGTATAGGTGGTGTAGGAATAGATCCGCTGAGTGGTGCCGCCCCACCATGTCATCTCGTTAGCCTGCATGCGCGGCCATGCGAGGTCGGCAGCCTGTTTCGCCTCAGAGTACTTATAGGACGTACCCCAGTCGCTTGTACCTGCCTTGCCGGTTAGCATCAGCAGCAGATAGTTAGTGGCGGGTGTGGTAGAGTTGCCCGATGCGTTGGAGTGAATCGACAGAAAGAAGTCAGCCTTCCCAGATGCCTCGCGGGCTATCGTGCTCAGCGGACGGTCGCCGATAGTATTAGAGATACTTGTATCGTCGCGGTAACCGCTGCGGTTGTCGGTGCGCGACATATACACCGTAGCACCTGCTTCCTGCAACATATCGCGCAAGTAGAGTGCCTTGGTCAGGTTTGCCTGCGACTCCCAGAAACCGCTCTGGTCGCCTGCTGCATGATTGATGGTGACAATGTTGCGGTCGTTAGAGTTATAACCGCCATGCCCGGGATTGAGGTATATCTTCGGAGCAGTAGCATAACTGCTTGCTACAAGCATTGCCGCTGCCATATAGAGTAGAAGTCTTTTCATAATGTCACGATTTTAAGGTTTTTTGGAGGGATTCGGGAATTTCGGGAGGGGATTCGGAATCACGGGATTACGGGATTCCTACATTCCGACATTAAAATTCCAATCTCAATTTTACGAGTTGTCCGTCGTTCTCGAATACCACGGTCTTGCCTGCTGCCGTTGGGTTTACGGCGCGCAAGTAGCCGGGCGTCTCAAGAACCTGAAAACCGTTGCCATCCGCACGTATGGCAACCAGGCGGCTGCCGGTCATCTGATGACCGTCGTCCTCATCCTGCTGACCAACGATAAGGTCGGTTCCTGCCCAACATGGAGACGCTATATAATGCCCTAAATCCACCACGTTCTTTCCGTTCAGATCACATACATATGTGTGGCATTTATCTTCTATTGCCATATACACAATCTTGCTTTCATCGGGCGACAAGCGAGCCCAGAGATAGGTGTTCTTACCATTAGGATTGAGCACGCGGCGACGAACACCGTCATACAGCACAAGGTCGTCCTCCTCCACTGCCAACAGCAACTCGCGCTTCGCCCTCTCCACATGAGGCAGCAGTTTCACCCTTCGTATAGTCTCCGTCTTGCCAATCCTGAGCCAGCCGCCCGAAAAACGGTAAGCGTAGCGCACACGAGCGGGTGAGCTGACCGAGTAACGGCGACCTGTCTGCAAATCCGTAGCATAAATAGAGTTATACGACAAACGGTCCTTGTACTCCTGAGAGCTATACGCCACCACCTCGCCGTTGTCTGAGAAAACTATATCGGAGCCTATATCCTCACCTCTGACCACTACCCATTGCTTGGCGGAAGCCAAATCCACAACACACAGTTCTGAAGAGTCTGACACATACGCTAAACGACTACCGTCCGAACTCAAACATGGGCGCACACCTTGCACTCCGAGTGCATCCAACTGCACAACCCTTAATTGCGCAAAGGTTGCCGTGACACTCAGCCACAACAACCCGACAACAAAACTAATCCTGTTCATGATTGCTTATTTATTATTGCTTATTGCTTGAAAACAAATCCCCATGCAAAGATATAATATTTTTCTAAATAACAAAAATTTACGACTCTCACCACACAAAATTTGTCTTTTCTTCCGCCACAACAGCCATAATAAGGCGAAAGTCGAAAAAAAACCGCCCCCTGCGAGAGTGTGTCAAAAATCGAAGTTGATTTTTTTATAAGTTGTCCAAAATTACCCAAAATTATCCAAAAATTATTTATATAGGTCAACAATTAAAGAAAATTATCAACAATTATTGATAAAAAAAAGGTGTGCCAATAGTTTTGACACACCCTCCTGCAAGAATGTTAATTACTACTTACAGCAGTTTGCTCTTCAGCAGTTGCTCAAGGTCAGCCTTACGGCATGCACCTACATGGCGTCCTACCAGTTCGGAGTTGTTGAACAACAGCATGGTAGGTATGTTCATAATGCCGAATTGGGCGCATACTGCGTCGTTCTCATCGACATTGACTTTGGCGAAGGTAATCTTATCGCCTAACTCGGCTGCCAGCTCATCGAAAATAGGCAGCATCATCTTACATGGTCCGCACCATGGAGCCCAAAAATCCACTACGAGGGGCTTGCCCTCTGCCAATATCTCTTGGAAATTGGCATCATTGATTTCGATAATCATACTTTTTTTAAGGTTTTAATGATACATGTTTTATTGTTTTATGCATTATCTATTTCTTTTTTAATGTTTTAATGTTTTATGCATTATGCAATGTCTCAGCAAACTTGGCCACAGTCTTGTCCTCTCCGCCAGTTGCCACCACCACCTCGGCGCCGTGTTGCTTTTGTTCGTCCGGCTTAGCGTTCTCGCTGACAAGCAGCTCAGTCACGGGGTCCAGCAGGTAGGTCTGAATAGCTCTTTTGACGGGTCGCGCACCGAACTTGACATCGTATCCCTTCTTGCAGATTAGGTCAAATGCTTCATCTGTGAGTCGTAAGCCATATCCCATTTCCTGCAACTGTTTCTCCGTCTTGCCTATTTCCAACCTCACAATCTGCCTGAGGTCGTCGCCCGAAAGCGAGTTGAACACCACTACACTGTCGATTCGGTTGAGGAACTCCGGAGCAAAAGTTTTGCTGAGCGACTTGCGCAGTATCGACTCGGTTTGCGAGTGAGTCAGCTCTGCACTCTCGCGGAAGCCTATACCCTGTCCGAAGTCAGACAACTGCCGTGTACCGGAATTGGAAGTAAGCAATATGATAGTGTTCCTGAAATCTATCGTTCTGCCCTGTCGGTCGGTCAGCCGCCCTTCGTCCATCACTTGAAGCAGTATATTAAACACGTCGGGGTGAGCCTTCTCTATCTCATCAAACAATACTATGGAATATGGTTTGCGTCTGACGGCTTCTGTTAGTTTGCCTGCCTCATCGTATCCCACATATCCCGGAGGAGCTCCTACGAGCAGCGAGGCGGCATGCTTCTCCATATACTCCGACATGTCTATGCGTATCAGTGCATCGCTTCTCCCGAAAAGTTCTTCGGCAAGGCATTGTGCTAAATACGTCTTTCCCACTCCCGTTGGACCGAGCAGAAGGAACGAGCCTATCGGGCGATTGGGCGATTTGAGCCCTACCCTGCCGCGCTGTATGGCCCTTGAGATAGTCCTGACAGCCTCCGCCTGACCTATCACCCGACTATTGAGTCGCTCGTCGAGCTCCGACAGGCGCATGTTCTCATCGCGGGTAAGCTGGGTAAGCGGCACACCCGACATCATCGCCACCACGCGTGCCACATCCTCTTCGGTGATAGTGGGTTTTAGCTGCATGTTGGCTGACTTCCAGCGGTCGGTCTCAGCCTTTAGTGCAAGGTCGAGGTCGCGCTCCTTGTCGCGCAGAGCCACAGCCTGCTCGAAATTTTTCTGCTTGAGCGAGACATTCTTCTGCTTCTTTATGTCGTCCAACTGCAACTGTATGTCTTTTATACTATTGGCTATAGCAGGCATCGTCATGCGCTTGTTGGCGCCTGCCTCGTCGATGGCATCTATCGCTTTGTCGGGCAGCTGGCGATCGGCTATATAACGCTCTGTAAGTCTAACGGCAGCCTCAAGAGCCTCGTCGGAATACTCCACGTTATGATGCTTGGCATAATGTGGCGCAATTCTACGGAGTATTTCGATAGTCTCGTCGGCTGTGGTAGGCGAAACCATCACCTTCTGAAAACGTCTTTCAAGAGCTCCGTCTTTCTCAATGCTCTGACGATATTCATTGAGCGTCGTTGCGCCTATGCACTGTATGTCACCGCGCGAGAGAGCCGGTTTGAGGATGTTGGCGGCATCGAGCGAACCTGAGGCATTACCGGCACCCATGATGTTGTGTATCTCGTCGATGAAAAGAATGATGTCGGTATTCTTCTCAAGTTCATTGAGCACAGCCTTCATCCGTTCCTCAAATTGTCCCCTGTATTTCGTTCCTGCTACCATAGATGCCAAGTCGAGAGTGAAAATCCGCTTGTCGAACAGCATTGGCGACACTTCTTTGTTCACTATTCGAGCAGCCAGCCCTTCAACTATGGCAGACTTGCCCACTCCGGGCTCGCCTATCAGTATCGGATTATTCTTTCTTCGACGCGACAATATCTGTATCACGCGCGTGATTTCCTCCGTCCTGCCAATCACGGGGTCTAACTTACCGTCAGCTGCACGTTTGGTCAGGTCTATGCCAAAACTGTCAAGCGCAGGTGTAGCCGACGACTTGCTCCTCTCTTTCGTCTCATTTTTTGCCGACGGTGCGGCGTCATCCTCACTGTCGTCCTCAGCGTCCATAAAACCTGACATGCGCGGTGCAGAAGTTTTTCCAATCAGCAGTTCATAGTCCTGACGTAACTGCTGATATGTTATCCCGTAGTTGTGACTGAGCAGTGATGCGGCTTTGTTAGTACTCTCTTTCATGATAGCAAGCAAAAGGTGCGAGGGTGTAGATACAACTTTACCTGTTGACATAGTCTCAAGGTCTGTGTAGAGCAACACTCGCTTGGAAATGTCGCTCTGAGGCAATTGCTGACTCTCTGACTCAACAACCTCAGTTGCATCTATCCCACTGTCTATTCTCTCATTGAGTACACTGAGGTCTAATTCTTGTTTGAGTTGAGCAGTTGATATGCCATTATCTCGCAGCAACTGCAATGCATCGTCGTCGTCTAAACGAAGCATACCCAAGAGCAAGTGCTCAGGGCACACCTCACCGGAACCGAGACGCCGGGCTTCGCCGGTCGCATATCTGATAACTTTATTTAGATTAGCGGTTAGTTGTTGCATAAATATCTAAAGGTTCAAATATAATGGTATTAATGTTTTGTCAATTGTAAAAATGCCATGCCAATCCGGCTCTGAACACAGCAGGGTTGAGCGGATAAGTGGGCATCGAGTAGTATTCCTTCTTGGGCATGAAGTAATAATTCACATGCTGCATCTGAACAAAGAATTTCAGGTGTAGCGCCTTTACAAAGAAGTTAGCATACACGTTTATTATCGGATAGTTGCCTATTAGCTTCTGCTGTTGCAGGCAGAACTGACCTGTTGCAGGGTTGAGCAAAGGGGCATAGTACAACGTATGGTAGCGCATATCGGCACCTATCTGCACCATCAGCGCCTTGAACCATGTATCGTGATAATAGATGTTATGGTAGAGCGCAAGCGTGGGCAACGGCAGCAGTCTCGATGACGACAACTGATACACCACCTCGTTCTCCATGCCGAAACGCTTTGTGCGGATATTCACCTGAGCATTAGCGGCAAGCACCTGGATGTTAACGTCCGACTGCACCGGCAGACCATTCTCGGCAAAATAGATATAGCGCGTCAGGTTCTCGAACTTCACAGCCAGCTTAGGCTTGACGTACTTAGTGGGATAACTCACATGTCCACCCACGTAAAACCTGTACGTCTTTCCAAAATTGTTCTCCCACACGAAGTGGTTAGAGCGAAAATGCTGCAAGAAATAGTCAGGCTGCTCGTTTTTCAAGTAAGCATTAGCGGCTATGACGAGTGTGTCACTGCTGATTGGTATGTCACTACGCAAATGACCATCCACCGAGAACTCACCGAGTTTATAACCTGCAAGACAGACATTTCCCGCAAAGCCGTATCGTATCCATTTGCCGTGGTTCTTGTACAGCTCTCCGCCCACCCATGTGTTGTTGGTCCAATGGTGTGCAAGGGTTGTATCCCTATGACTCCATAGCTGAGTCTGACCTATTGGCGCCACCGGCTGCAACGGGTCTATCGGGCTCTTCTGGTCCGATACCGTGAACGCATACCGCTGAAACTCATTGGTAGCAAATACCGTCGCACCAAAATGCAACCACTTATTGAAATCCTCCTCAAAGGTTACTGCAAGGGTATTGCGTATGTTGAGCACATTGGACGTATCACGCGTTGACGAACTTCCGAAATATGTGTTATCAAAGAACGATGCCTGCGACGACTTCTCCAAATACTGCTTGGTTGTCTGCTGACATTCAAACGTATGCTTGAAGGTCATCACCGGCAAGTACACCACCACCGTCGTATCGCGCTTGTCGCCCTCCTGCCAACCTCCACGCTGCTCCTCAAGAGGCTGCTTCCGCTCCTGCTCTACGCAGATACTATAGTAGTGGTTCAAAAAGCCGCTTATGTGTTTCACAGCCGACTGACCGGCCATATAGTAGGACATATCGTAGGACTTGAGCGCCCCGCCGAGTGCCAGAGTGGAATCCACACCACCATTTTCTTGGTTGGTCAGCGTGTTGAAAATCAATGCCGCCTGAACGGAATAATGGTTGCCGTTATACGAACCGAAAACGTGCCCCGCAAAGCGTTTGCCGGCTGTCTGCTCATACAACCCCACACCATTGAGGAAGTTGGCGGCTATACCTAAGTTAAGCCGACGGTTGATGTTGCCGGTGAACAAAAAGTCGATATCATGCTCCTCGCGATATGTCGTAAAACCACGCCTATACGAAACTTTGCTATATGGTATGGTCGTGTTGTAAAACTTCACATCACGCGCCGTCAGCAGATACGGCTGATACGCCGACGCAAACAAAAAACGTACTTTTTCTTGCCTGTCGAAATATATTTTCGACTGTACGGGCGAGACTATGTTACCGTTATATGCATTGGCAATGCTGTATGCATCGGGCATACGCTCCATGGGCAAATTAAGATAACTCGTGTCTATCGGCACAGTATCAGGCTGACTATAGTCATTGTGGAGCTGCCATGTCTTAATGCGGGTGGGTATCCGCTTACGCCTCGGCTTAGTTGAGCTGTCAGCGGCATACAGACTAACCAACGTGCATGCCATCAGCAACAACACAGCTATGCATCGTCGGCCAAACGTCGGTATGTTTGTTGTGCCCTTCACGCTCACCCTTGTTTATTACAAAGCGAGTGCCAAACGCTCACCACTGACAAAATGTCACTTGCGAGCACAACTCGCTGACAAATGGAGACTTGGCTAACCAAGTCTCCACCCTCCAAGTTTATATCTATGTTATCAGCTTATTGAAGCTTTCCGAAATCGTCGTATGAGATACTCTTGTTCTCTACTGTTACGACGCCTTTCATTGCCTCATAAAGCTTGTTTTCTTCTACACGCTGATAGATGGCAGCAGCCTGCTTGTCGTCCTTGAGCATTTCCTGAGCAAAACTCAGCAGATACTCATCTTCCACATGAGTCAGGCCATACTGCATATACTGCATTTTGGCTATGGTCTTCGCAAAGTCAGTAACCTCAGATTCGCTTACTTCTATCTTCAGTTCCTTAACCAACTGGTCGCGCGAGAGCTGCCATGTGAGCTCGGTGAGCATACCCGGAAACTCCTTCTCCAAACGCTCGTCGGTCATCTTCTCATCAGAATGTTTGAGCCAGCGTTTGAGCTGCTCCTCAGGATACTTGGGCGTACCCACTTTCTTGAGTATGGCATCCTTCACGTCCTTGCCAAAGCGGAACTCGGAGTCTTGCTTTAGGTTAGCCTGCATCTCCTCGCGAACTCTCTGGCGGAAGCCCTCAAGGTCCTTAGGAGCATTGTCCTTGCCATATACTATCTCAAACAGTTCAGGTTCAAGCGGACGAGGCTCATGATGACTGATACTCTCTATCGTCAGGCTGAAGTCGCCCTTATGCTCTTCCACCTGTTCCTTGCTGATACCGAGCATCGACGACACCTCAACCTCGCTCTCGTAAGCGCTGAACAGATTGAACTTCACCTCTCCGCCCTTCTTGGCGTCTTTGAACAGCGCTTTCTGCTTGTCGTCTTTCATATATGCCGGCGACAACACGGCATTCTCTTTTACAAGACCGCCATCTTTGAGTTCCGAAAGCTTACCACGTATGATATCGCCATCGCTATAGCTTTCTGCATCTTTCTGTGTACCAAAACGGTCGGCATACGACTCCACCTGCTCGTCAACCATCTTGTCGGTCAACTCAATGTCGTAGTATTTGACCTTAGTCTTCTTGTCCAATTTAGCATCAATGGCAGGAGCAAGAGCCACATCGAAGGCAAAAACGAAGGTATCATCAGTGTCGAGGTTAAGCTCTGGAGTCTGCTCTTCATTTGGCAGCGGCTCACCTAATATATTGAGGTTGTTGTCGCGCACATAGCCAAACAGCCCTTCTGAGAGTACGTTATTAAGTTGCTCCGACAAAACTGCCTTGCCATACATCTTTTTGATGAGGTTAAGTGGCACCATGCCTACACGGAAACCGGGCATGTTAGCTTTGCGGCGCATTTCGCGCAGTTGTTTCTCTACCTTCTCTTGGTAGTCCTTGGGCTCAACGGTAAGCAATAGCGTCATATTGAGCTCGTCAATGTCATTTCTTTTGAATTGCATAATGTTAGTATGTTTATTGATTATTTATTCTGTGTATTTCTGAATACCTGATTCTTGAAGCTTCTATCAGTTCCTGCTCTGTCTCTTGCGTTCAAGCTCGTCGAGTATGATTTTTCTGATACGCATGTGGGTCGGCGTCACCTCTACATACTCATCTTCTTTTATGTACTCAAGAGCCTCCTCAAGTGAGAATATGATGGGCGGTGGCAGCGTCACCTTGTCGTCGGCCGATTTTGAACGCATGTTGGTCAGCTTCTTCGATTTGGTCACGTTGATAACTATGTCGCCCTCTTTGGCATTCTCACCCACCACCTGACCTGCATAGACTTCCTCTTGCGGATAGATAAAGAAGCGCCCGCGGTCTTGCAGTTTGTCGAGCGCATAAGCGTAGGCGGTGCCGGTCTCCATAGCTATGAGCGACCCATTCTGTCGTTTCTCTATTTCGCCCTTGTATGGCTGGAACTCCACGAACCGGTGACTCATTATAGCCTCGCCGGCAGATATATTCATAACGTATGTTCGCATACCTATTATACCGCGAGAGGGTATCATAAACTCAAGCTGAACGCGGTCGTTGACCATGTTCATCGATACCATCTCACCCTTGTGTGTGCTCACATATTCAATTATCTTGCCTGAGCAGTCCTCAGGAGTATTCACCGTCAGTTGTTCTATAGGCTCACATTTCACACCGTCAATCTGCTTGATGATAACCTGCGGCTGTCCCACCTGCAGCTCATAGCCCTCGCGGCGCATCGTCTCAATCAGCACCGACAAGTGAAGCACACCGCGACCATACACATGCCATATATCCTCCGTAGGGTTCTTCTCCACCCGCAAAGCAAGGTTCTTGTCGAGTTCGCGCATCAGGCGCTCGTGAATATGGCGGGAGGTCACGAACTTACCGTCCTGACCAAAGAAGGGTGAGTCATTAATGGTGAATGTCATTGACATAGTCGGCTCGTCAATCGCAATAGGCTGTAGCGGTTCAGGATCATTAAAGTCGCATATAGTATCACCTATCTCAAAGCCGTCGATACCTATAAGCGCACATATATCACCCGACGACACCGCATCAGTTTTCTGCCTACCTAAACCTGTAAACGTATGAAGCTCTTTTATCTTCGACTTAGTCATACTGCCGTCACGCTTGGCAAGCGTCACGGGCATGCCCTCTTTGAGCGTTCCGCGATGTACGCGTCCGACAGCTATTCTGCCCAAATACGGGCTATAGTCGAGCGAGGTAATCAGCAGTTGCGGCGTTCCTTGCAGCTCCTCAGGCGCCGGCACATACTCGATGATAGCGTCCATGAGCGCCGTCAAGTCCTGAGTGGGCTTGTGCCAATCGGTTGACATCCAGCCGTTCTTTGCACTGCCGTATATGGTCTGGAAGTCAAGCTGGTCCTCGGTAGCGTCAAGGTTGACCATCAGATCAAACACGGCTTCCTGCACCTCGTCAGGACGGCAGTTCAGTTTGTCCACTTTGTTGATTACCACTATCGGCTTGAGGTTCATCTGAAGTGCTTTCTGCAGCACAAAACGAGTCTGGGGCATCGGTCCCTCGAAAGCATCCACAAGCAGTAGCACGCCGTCGGCCATATTCAACACACGCTCCACCTCACCACCGAAGTCAGCGTGACCCGGAGTGTCGATGATGTTGATCTTGTACCCCTTGTACTCTATTGACACATTCTTCGCCAATATCGTTATACCACGTTCACGCTCAAGCTCGTTGTTATCGAGTATCAGCTCACCACGTTGCTCGTTCTCACGAAACAAATGAGCAGTATAGAGCATCTTATCCACAAGGGTCGTCTTCCCATGGTCAACATGGGCAATAATTGCTATATTTCTTATCTTCTGCATAGTCGCTTAACAATTGATAATTGATAATCGATAATTGCCTTAACTGGTCTGAAAGTTTCCGACTAAGGCACACTAACACAAATTAGCCTGCAAATGTACGAATATTATTTGAATTGAGAAAAAAAGTGCTTATTTTTGCTAAAAAAATCACTTTCCCACAACATCGCGACCTCTTCTCATAATAAAAGGAGCCGCAACTTTCGCTGCAGCTCCTTGCTGATTACTCTAAATGAATGACCCTGTTACAAAGCCTTTATCTCGTGCAAGATATTGGTTGTCTTGCGAACAGCTG
>CAMHGK010000035.1 GCA_946184695.1 uncultured Bacteroidales bacterium
CCATGTTAAATTATTATTCGGGACAACTAAAACGTGGAATTTTTAGATGTGCCCTAAAGAGCATTGTTTTTCAGGTACCGCTCTGCTTCTATTGCTGCCTTGCAGCCTGAAGCTGCTGCCGTAATGGCCTGACGGTAATGCGGGTCGGCAACATCACCTGCTGCAAACACACCATCTACATTCGTCAGCGGTGTCCCGGGGCGGGTGATGATATAGCCTGTCTCGTCCAACTGCAAGAAGTCGCGGAAAAGGTCGGAGTTAGGCTTATGACCTATGGCAAGGAAGAAGCCGTCGATGTCGATATGTACCTCACGCTCGTCAGCCTCACCTTTTCTATACACAAGGTCAGCTCCTTCCACTTTACCATCGCCCGTCAGACGCAGCGTGTTGTGCTCAAACAGCACCTCTATGTTTTCAGTGCTCATCACTCGCTGCTTCATTATCTCAGATGCACGCAGGAATGGTTTGCGGACAATCAGATATACTTTTTTGCACAGACCTGCAAGGTAGGTGGCCTCTTCGCATGCAGTGTCGCCACCGCCTACTACTGCCACCGTCTTCTTTCTATAGAAAAATCCGTCACATGTTGCGCAAGCTGATACTCCTCTGCCTGCATATTCCTTCTCTGATGGCAGTCCTAAGTATTTGGCTGCGGCACCGGTGGCTATGATGACCGTTTGAGCTTCTATCAACTCTGTGTCCTCAACCCACACCTTCTTGGGCGTGCAGGAAAAATCCACTTTGGTAACCACACCCGAGCGTATGTCGGCGCCGAAGCGCTGAGCCTGACGACGCATGTCGTCCATCATCTGAAACGGCTCCACTCCGTCAGGATAACCCGGAAAATTCTCTACTTCGGTTGTCGTGGTGAGCTGACCGCCAGGCTGCATGCCTTCATATACTATAGGCTGAAGATTAGCGCGCGCAGCATAAATGGCTGCTGTGTATCCGGCAGGACCACTGCCGATAATCAAACATTTTACGGTATCCATATTATATTGAATTTTTATATTGCAAGTGTTGTCTATTTGCGAATTTTGAGAGTCTTGCCAATCTGTATGTTTGTGCTCTTCAGGTTGTTCCATTTCTGCAGTTGCTTGACTGTACAGTGGTAGCGTTTGGCTATGCCACCGAGCGTATCGCCTTTTTTTATCTTGTAGTAGGTGGTGTTGCCGCTTCGGTAAGAGCCGTCGATGGCGGTCTTTTGCGCGAGGTCGATGGTAGCCTTGCGATTGTTTATAAGGCTGTCGGCCTTGTATGCAAATATGCTGTCACTGAGCTGAATAAAGCCTGCAGTGGCTTGCGAGGGGAGAATGAGCGAATACGGTTTGCCCCCGGGAAGTATGTCTTTGGTGTATTGTGGGTTCAGCCGCCTGAGACTTGTTATTGGTATGTTTAGTACATCAGCCACTTGCATGAGGTGCAGACGCCGGTCGGTAGTGATGGTGTCGGTGGGCAAGCTGAACAAATCGACATCGCCTTTGCAGATGCCATGCTCGTCGGCATAGTAGAGTGAGTAGTTGGCTGCAACGAATATGGGTACGTATGAACGTGTCTCGCGGGGGAGGTATGGAAAAATGAAATAGAAATCGTGCTTGCCTCCCGAGCGATGTATAGCTTTGTTGACATTGCCCGGTCCGCAGTTGTATGCAGCGATGACCAGAGTCCAGTCGTGATAAATAGAATAGAGCGACTTGAGGTAGCGGCAGGCGGCATCGGTGGCTTTGTGTGTGTCGTAGCGCTCATCGACAAGCGAGTTGACCTCCAAGCCTAATAGTTTGCCTGTCGATGGCATAAACTGCCATAGTCCTGCTGCGCCCATTCGCGAATGGGCGGTGGCATTCAGTGCCGACTCAATCACGGCAAGATACTTGAGCTCATCGGGTATGCCATGCCTGCTCAGAGCGTCCTCAAATATAGGAAAATAGTAGTCAGTCAGGCGCCTCAGAGCTGCCAAGTGGCGTGGGTTACGAATGGTATAGCGCTCTATCTGTGCACGTACATAGCTGTTGTAGGTCATCTCCATCTCGCGAGGCATAGCCTGCAACCGACGGATATATACGGAATCGGGCAGTGACGAGGTGTCGGGCGTGAAGTCGCACAGAGTGGTGTCGAGCCACGACAATGTCCAGTTTATCAGTTCGTCGTCGAAAACAGTAGTGGAGTAGGGCACTTGCAAATCGGCCTCACCGGCAATCAGTGCAGAGTCTTCCCTCTCGGCAAGAGCTTGTTCTTCTGCCATTGCCACCTCTTCCTCAAATATCTCTTCGGCGATACCCTCATCGGTTATGCTGTCTTGCGCCTCTGTCTGAGCAAGTAAGGCAAGAGTTGCAGAGTCTTGGACTAAACTCGTGGTGTCAGACGAGAGGCTGTCAACTGTTATCGGGCTAAGTAGTAGCAGGGTCAGTAGTAGGGTGAGTGTCATGGTGAAAAGCGTTAGAAGCGTATAGCAAGGTTTAGTTGTGTAGAGCGGCGGTTGTCAAGCAAGGGGTCGTGATAAACCTCCGGCGTTATGCCTACCGACAAATCCTCCGAGATGTCGAAGTCGAATAGTTGCGCATCTACGTAGGCATCAATCAGAGATAGAGCATATACCACCACCGTTGCCACAATGCTGATATCACGAAAGCGGCGGGCCGAGTTCTGCTGGTTTTGAAGATAGCGTGTGTAGGTAGTACGTCCGCCCATTGAGGCTATGGTGTAGCCGTTGGGCAGTACTGCGTTGTATGAGCGGGTGGGGTCAGTGGATAGCTCTGTGTCGGTACTGATGTCGCGGTATGCCTCCTTGTAGCTTTCGTATCTGCCATTGGTCCACGAGATGGCATACGCGCACCCCATCAGTCCGCCATATACAATCGGCAACTTCCAGTATGAACGGTTGTAAATCTGACCGTATCCGGGAATGATAAGTCCCATCCAAACGGCTCTGAGCGGGTCCGGACGCCACTCGCCGGCAGTGGGTTCCGCTGCCCGGTGATTGTGTGCTGTGCTGTCGGCATGCACTGGCGCCTGCATATTGGGAGTTGAGATGTCCGAAGTAGGAATATCCGAAGCAGGAATATCTGACGTCTGCGCAAGAAGCGGAGCAATGACGGCTAAAAGCATCAATATGGTTAGCTTGGTCTTGCGCATACGGTGTGAAATGTCTTGTTTGTTGTTATTTTCAGACGACGTTTACTGGGTAATCTGATGTATGATTCTGGCGAGTTGCTCGTCGTCAGAGAAGTAAATGGTCAGTTTTCCCTTGCCGCTGTTGTTCTGAGCAATGGCAACCTTGGTGTCGAGGTGTTGTGTTAGCGACTGCTCAACAGCTTTCAGGCGCTCGTCGGGCTGTGAGTGGCGCTTCGCTGTTGGTTCGCTGCTTCCATGTTCCGTCGCCTCAGATTGACTGCCGAGTTGTGCTACCATATCTTCTACTTTTCTCACCGACAGTCCCTCTTCCAATATTCGTTTGTAGAGAGTAAGTTGTGCGGTTGGCGAGTCGGCAGCAAGCAGGGCACGAGCGTGTCCCATGTCGATTTGTTTCTGCTTGAGTCCGAGCTGTATCTCTGCCGGAAGCTTCAAAAGTCTGAGGTAGTTGGCAACAGTGGCGCGCTTCTTGCCTACGCGCTGTGCCATGCGGTCTTGGGTGAGGTGATAGTCGTCAATCAGACGTTGATATGCAAGAGCTATCTCTATGGCATCGAGGTCCTCGCGCTGTATGTTCTCTATCAGTGCCATCTCCATGACCTGCTCATCTTTGGCGGTCTTGATATAGGCAGGTATAGTGCTCAGGCCTGCTTTCTTTGCTGCGCGGTAACGCCGCTCGCCGGCTATTATCAGGTAGGTCCCGTCATCGTTCTTGCGAAGGGTGATAGGTGATATTACCCCGTGCTCACGAATAGAGTCGGCAAGCTCAGTCAGAGTTTGTTCGTCGAAACTCCGGCGAGGCTGGTCGGGGTTAGCTGATATAAGTGACAAATCAACTTCGCTGATTGACGAAGAACCGCCGGTGTGGATATGAGATGTGTCGATTAGCGCGTCGAGTCCGCGCCCGAGTCCTGATGGTTTCATTGGCTGTAGGTTATATAAAAAAGTATTTAGAACTAATTAAAAACGCTGAATTTTTAGGAGTACATTGTGTTTTATCACCTTAGGTCGTTTAGAAATGGTGCAGGCTGACCTTCGTGGTTGGTTGGGATAGTGGTGACAGGCAACTGCTTGCTCCATTGCTGTTGCTTGAGCTGCAAGGTGGTGGTTTGGTTCACGTTTCTTATTACTATCGTCGTAGGCAGCAGGTCAGACTTGCGAGCCATGATGCTCACGTTGACTATCTCGGAGCCTTCAATCTTAGGAACGAGAATCAGAAAGTACATACCTTGCGGCTGTTCGGGTGCGAACATAGGGTTGCACCACTCAATAACCGACTTTGCAAGCAGTAGCGGGTTGCCTTCTTGTAGCTCCTCAGGCGAGGGATAACTCAGTGTCAGTTCGTTAGTCTGCTCATCGTAGGTGGCAAGGGTGGCACCGTCGTAGGAAATCTCAGTGTCGAACACGCGGGCATGGAACACCTTGTCACGCATCTCAATAAAGCCGCTATAGGCTGTTGTTGGTTCTCCGCGGCCGGAGCTGATTGTGGCTTGAAACTCGCCTGCAAGAGTCTCAGAGCTTAGTTTGCCCATCAGACGCTCTACTACATTGGCAGCCGTCTCTGCCTGCACAAAACCGACAAGACAACTCAGAATTGCTATAACGATTGTTTTTCTCATTCCGAACAAAATCATGATATACCAAGACTCTCCAAAATCTGTGCCAACTGGTTCATGTCCTGTACGAGCACGTCTCTGCCTTTTGGTCCTTTGTTCGGACCTACGATACCTGCAGCCTCAAGCTGGTCGCTCAGCTTGCCTGCTTTGTTGTAGCCTATCTCAAAGGCGCGCTGCAACTTGCTCGTGGAGCCTTCCTGCTTGCTCACTACGTAGGTGGCTACGTCCTTAAACATCGGGTCTAACCGCTTCAGATCAACGCTGCCGGGAGCCAATGCCTCGCCTTCTTCGCCTTCAGGAACGTAGTCGGGCAACTGATACGGAGCGGCAAAATGCTGCTGCTGACTGATGTGCTTGACTATTTCTTCTACCTCAGGCGTATCAACGAATGCACATTGGATACGCGTTATCTCTGTGCCTCCTGAGTAGAGCATGTCGCCTTTGCCCACAAGCCCTTCTGCTCCTTTGGCGTCGAGCACTGTGCGCGAGTCGATAACCGACTGCGTGCGGAATGCTATTCGGGTAGGTATATTGGCTTTTATCACGCCCGTAACGATATTCACCGACGGGCGCTGAGTGGCAAGTATCATGTGCATACCTACCGCACGCGCCTTCTGCGTGATGCGCGCTATGGGCGTCTCCACCTGCTTGCCTGCTTGCATGATAAAGTCGCCGTACTCGTCGATGATAATAACCAAATAGGGTAGGTAGCGGTGGTGCTGAGTGCCGCCATGACTGTTTTTTATCTCTTTTTCGGGGTTCAGCCGTCGGTTGACGAACTTCTCATTGTAGTCCTCAAGATTTCTCACATGCGCATCCATTAGCAGCATGTAGCGGTCTTCCATCTCTATGACAAGCGAGTTGAGAGTGTTGATGACTTTCTGGCAGTCGGTGATGATGATTTCTTCCTGCTCAGGCATGGCTGCCATATAGTGCCTGATGAGCGGTTCAAACAGGGTGAATTCCACCATCTTGGGGTCCACGAGCACAAGTTTCATCTCCGTGGGGTGCTTCTTGTAGAGCAGCGAGGTGATGATAGCGTTCAGGCCGACAGATTTACCTTGTCCCGTAGCACCTGCTACCAAGAGGTGAGGCGTCTTGGCAAGGTCGAACATAAACACTTCGTTGGTAATGGTCTTGCCCATCACTACAGGCAGACGCATCTTCTTTTCTTCCTGAAAACGCTTGCTTGCTACCACCGAGTGCATCGACACCACCTGCGGACTCTTATTAGGCACCTCGATGCCTACTGTGCCCTTGCCGGGAATAGGGGCAATGATACGGATACCATTGGCACTCAGCGAGAGCATGATATCCTTCTCCAATGTCTGGATCCGATTGATGCGAGTCCCTTCTTTAGGTACTATCTCGTATAGCGTCACGGTCGGACCAATGGTGGCGCGAATGCTTACTATCTCAATGCCAAACGAGCGGAAGGTGCGCACGATGAGCTGCTTGTTGGCTTGTTGCTCGTCCATATCTATCACCGGCGAGTTCTCGTTGGGATAGGTCTTTAGCAGTGATATCGAGGGGAACTGATAATTGCTGAGTTCTATATGCGGGTCATACGGACCATACTTGCGCAGCAGATAGTCGGGGTCTTTCTTGAGCATCTCTTCTACATTGACTTCTATCTTCATGTCAAGATCATCGGTCTGCTTGGCTCTGAAGTCCTCTTCTCCTTTTTCATTCTCATCTCCATTCCTTACACTCTCGTCGGTATCATGCGAGTCGCCCTGCTCGGCATCCTCTGCCTGCTCATTGTCGCCGGTGTCTTGGTTGCTGATGACAAACTCGCTATCGTCGTCCTGTCCGTTCAGTCCGTCGTTATCAAGGTCAATAACGCCATCGTTATCTCCGATTTCTATTTCCTCGTCCGGAGTGTCGGTGAGGTCAATAACGCCGTCAAGGTCGGTGGTGTCGTCATCGTTGTTCTCTTCGGTATCTTTCTCTGTCAGAGGCTGTTCGGGTTGTTCGTTCTCTTCGTCCTTTTTGTTTTGCTCCTGCAGCTTCTTTTGCCGGCGCTCCTCGCGGCGCTGCTTGCACCATTCCAGCCAGCGCTTGAAGCGCGGCACTGTCTGGTCGTCAATTGCTATGAGAAAGATGATGAGCGTGGCAGCCAGCACGAGCAGAGTACCCCAAAGGTGAATGAGCGAGATGGCACCGTTGGTCACATACACACCGTGTGCCCCGCCAAGAGAGTAATTGAGGTTGGCAGGTATAAGGGCGAGTACGCAACTACCCCAGATAGTCCAGAAGGAACAGGCAAAGAATGCACGCAGCATACCTATGGGTCTGCCTATCAGTCTAAGTGCTGCTAACAATATAAATGCCAATATGGCTACCGACGCCCAGCCAAAAGTCTTGCATACAAGCAAGTATGCGATGTCGGCACCTATGATGCCCATGGCATTGTGTACCTGAGTGCGCTGTGCAAAGCGCTCAGAAAGCGGCAATTGCGCTATTGAGAAGTCGGCATTACCGACAAAGGCAAAACTCACCACGGCTATTGCCATGATGAGGTCAATCAGTATCAGTACTACGCCTAAAATAATATGAAACCGACGACTACGGACTATCCTGAGAAAGGTCTGCCATGCGTCGCTCAGATTATTGGAAACCGACTCAGAAGATTGCTGCTTAGCGTCGTGCTTTGATAAGTCACGGTCGGTTGTGATTTGGAAGTCGTTATTCCTGCTATTCTTGCGTTGTGCCATAGTTGCGGGTAGGTTTAATATAGATGGTTAGGTTTTGCCCGCAAAATTACTAAAATTTTTCAAATAAAGAAATTACTAATGCAATTCTTAAGTTGTTTTTTGTATTTTTCTTGCAGTGAATACCATACGGCGGCTTATCTTGCCTGAAAAAAGCTTTAGGAATACAAGATACGGCACGAGTGACAATATGGCTACCGTTCCTACTACCGCCTCACTTTCAATAAACCTGCCAAGCACTGCCACAAGACTTATTAGCAGCACAAACGGCAGCACGTAGGCAAGCAGTACGGCAGTACTCTGCATGTGTGCCGAACCTGTCAGCTCCACCGTGTCACCCTGTGCAAGGGGTTCCAATGCACGTGCCACGACTTCTTTGCGGCGACTCTCGGCTGCCATGCACAGGCCGCTTGCCTCGCATGCATGGCATGCCGATGTCTGCTCTATGACCACACGCACCTTATCGCCCTCTGTGGCAATGACCTGACCGGTATGTGCTATCTCTTGCATCTTTACGCTTTTGACTTTTTGTCTTTCTTTTTTCGACTTTCTTTTTTTTGCTTTAGAAGTCTATAGTCGAAGGTTGCTATCCGCATGGTCTCCCCCGCCCCTATGGGGAGGGGGTAGGGGGCGGGGGTATCGCTCAACTTCCGACTCTTACACCGTCTGCTCTATGTCCCAGACGAAAGCGCGTATGCCCACTTCGGGGTTACGCATGTCGAGTTTGCGGACTGCCTCTAACAGCTCATGCAGCTGCTCGTCGGCTATGATGGTGATGATGGCGGAGTTCATTTCAGGCCATGTGTGCGTACCGCGACGGGGTTCCCCCGTCTTGCTGCCGCGACCTTGAACCTGCTCAAACATTGTAAAGCCGCGTATCTCAAGCGTGTCGAGTATGTACTCTATACGCTCGGTATTGGCTTGGTTATATACTATAAAAACTGATTTCATCGTTGTGACTGTTTAGTTAAATCAAGGCTTTTAGAAGTACCCTTATATTAGTTATTAGCTTTTGCCACCCCGGGCAGGGGAGGCAAAAGCGTTATGTTATTTCACTCTGAGTTGCAGGAAGGTATATTTCTCGCGGAGTTTCTTCTGCTTGTCTCTTTCCCCTCGCTTCGACATCAGACCATAGAGCACCGGTACCACATACAGGGTGAGGAAGGTGCTGACTGTCAGACCGCCGATAACCACTATACCGAGCGGCTGCCACATCTCGGCACCCTCGCCGGAGCTTACCGCCATAGGTATCATACCGAGGATGGTGGTGAATGCCGTCATCAGCACAGGGCGGATACGGCTCTGTCCTGACATCTGAATGGCTTGGTTGAGCTCGTAGCCGCGCTCACGCATCAGGTTGATGTAATCGACGAGCACAATACCATTCTTCACAACGATACCTACCAGTAGCACAAGACCTAAGGCACCAATCATATCAAGCGAGCGTCCGGTCAGCCATAGGGCTATCACCACGCCCGACAATGCAAACGGTACGGTGAACATGATGATGGCGGGTTTCTTGAGCGACTCGAACTGACTTGCCATCACTATATACACGAGCAATATAATCATTGCACCCAGCAGTATCATATCGCGGAAGGTGTCTTGCTGGTCTTCGTAGTTGCCGGCAAGGTGGGTGGAATAGCCCACGGGCAAGTCTAACTGCGGAATCACCTCTGCCTCTATCGTTTCTGCCAACTCGCCAAGCGAGGTGTTATAAGGCGTTACCTTCACCGTCACAATACGCTGACGCGACTTGCGCTCTATGGTAGGCGGTGCCCAGTATTCGCCCACTTCAGCCACCTCGCTGAGCTTGACTGCTTTGCCTGTGGCTGTGGGGATACTCAGGTTGAGAATGTCGCTGATGGAGTTGCGGTCGTCTTCTTCCAAACGAACCACGATGTCGTACTCCGAACCGTCATCTTTCAGGTAGCCGCATGACATACCTGCTACACGGTTGCGCAGGTAGGTGGATATGGTGGCTGACGACAGACCCAAGCGAGAAGCCTTCTCTTTGTCAACGCTGATTTTTATATCCGGACGATCGTCCTCGCGGCTGATGTTTACGTCACGCGCACCGGGCAGCTGTGAGCACAGGTAGCGTGCCTGCTCTGCGAGTTGGGATGTCTTGTCGAAGTCGTAGCCGTAGATCTCGATATTCACGGTGTTGCCGCCGCCACCGGGACCTCCGCTTGATACGTTACACTGATATTCGATAATCTCAGGGTAGCTTGCCATCTCTCGACGCAGAATCTCGGCTATAGTCCAGATGTCGCGGTCACGCTCCCATTTCTTGGGCAGACGCACGGTCATAGAAATCTTGTTGTTCATTGTCGATGAGAACATAGCAGCTATGGTGGCATCGTCGTTGGAACCGGCTGAGGTGTTGATGAGCTGTATCTCCGGCACGAGCTCAGTGAAGCGTGCTTCGAGTTTGCGTGCTGTTTTCAAGGTCTCTTCTATGCGCGTACCGCGCTGCAGCTTCACCGTCACCGACAAGCGGCCGTTGTCTTGCTGCTGCATGAAGTCGGTACCAATCTTGCCGAGGAAGACAGGTGTTAGCGAAGCTATGAAAAATGCTAACAGCACCATCAGGGTGATGAACTTGTGATTCAGACACCAGCCTAATGAACGGGCATAGTGGTCATCTATAATGTCTAACATACGCACCACCGTGCGCTCATACAGGTTCTTCTTGCCCTCATCATCGTGCACAAGATTGCCTTCGGCATCAACGTGCACCTTCTTGGGCTTGAGCAGTTTGCTGGCAAGCATAGGAGTCAGCGATATAGCCACAGCCGTCGAGGTGCAGCATACCACAGTTACTATCCAGCCAAGTTCGTGAAACATGATACCTGCCATACCAGTAAGCATGGTCAGCGGTACGAACACTGCCACGAGCACAAGTGTGGTAGCGATAACCGATACCCACACCTCGTTGGTAGCGTAGATGGCTGCTTCGTGCGGGTCCTCACCGCGCTCTACGTGACGAGTTATGTTCTCAAGTACCACTATTGCATCGTCAACCACCATACCGATGGCAATAGTCAGCGAACAGAGCGAGATAATGTTGAGCGAAGAGTCTGCCAAACCTAAATAGATGAACGCCACAATCAGGGCGATAGGAATGGTGATACCGATGATGATGGTGGCACGCCACTTGCCGAGGAAGAACAACACTACCAATACCACGAACAGCAGTGCGTATAATATACTTTCTTCGAGCGAGTTGATGGAGTTCTGAATGTTCTCCGACGAGTCGTAGATCTTCTCTATCTTCACGTCAGAAGGCAGCTGCTGCTGAATCTTAGCAAGTTCTTTTCTGACATCACGGCATACCTGCACCGTGTTGGCACCGGTTTGCTTTGCCACTATCAGACGCACAGCCTCACGACCGTTGGTCTTCTCGTCGAGTGAGAGGTCTTTAATGGTATCTTTTACGGTGGCTATATCGCGGATGAACACCTGCTGTCCCTGAGGTGTCATTGTAACCATCAGATTCTCTATCTCTTTTGACTCCAAATACTCAGAGCGCACCTGCATCTGATACTGCTCTTGGGGCATCTTTATCGTTCCTGACGACATGTTCAGGTTGTTGTAGCTTACCACCTGTCCCACCTGCTCAAGTGTCAGACCGTAGGCATCGAGCTTCTGCTGGTCGATATTGACATACACATAGCGGTCGGGTGCACCGGAGAGCGAGATGTTGCCTATTCCGTCGATGTGGTTGAGCTGAGGTACTACCTCGTCGTTGAGAATCTTGTCCAAGCCGGCGTATGTCTCGTCGGCGGTGATACTATACTGACAGATAGGCATCGACGAGGTAGATAGTTTGAAAATCATTGGCGTGCCGCAGTTGTCGGGCAGGTTGTTCTTTGTCATATCGACAAACGAGCGCACGTCGTTCACCGCCTCGTCCATGTTGCTGCCCCATTCCAGTTCCAATGTCACCATCGACAGGTTGTCTTTCGACTGCGACGTGATATGCTTCAAGTGGTCAACCGATGTCAGGGCATTCTCCATTATCTTTGTCACGTTGGTCTCCATCTCAGAAGCCGACGCGCCGGGATAGGTGGTCATCACCGTGATATACGGCGGGTCCATCTCAGGAAATTGGTCAATAGGCAACTTAAGAAAACTATAAATGCCTATCACCATGACGGCAACGAATATAAGCGCCGTCGTCACAGGTTTCTCTATCGCTGTTTTGTATATTGCCATAAGATTTATTCTTTATTTGTTATTCGGTATTTCGGTATTTCGGTATTTAGGGATTCCGGCTTTCAGGCGTCCCGTAATCCCGAAATTCCTAAGTCCCGAATTTTCTCCTCTATTTCACCACATTAAGTTTCACGCCGTCAACGAGCTTATGCTGACCTGTTGTCACGTATTCCACTCCCTCATGTATCTCAGGTGCTATAATCTCTACATCTTGGTCGAAGCGCTGACCTAACTTCACAGCCACACGTTTGGCACGTCCGCCTTCGTTGATGAATACATAGCGGTCGTTGGAGCCCACAAGTTTCTCTACGCTCTGATAAGGTACCACTATGGTCTCGGCCTTGCCGACTCCGATGGTAGTGGTCACGTACATACCCGGACGGAGCAGTTCTTTGTCGTTGGGAATGACAATCTTGCACTGGAAAGTGTGCGACGAGGCATCAATGGTAGGATACACCACTTCGACCGATGCATGGAACTGCTTGTCGGGATATATCTCAGAGGTCAGTGTCAGTGGCATGCCTTTCTTTATCAGTGGATAATAAGTCTCAGGTATGGCAACCAGAGCCTTCAGACGGTTGATCTGAGTGAGCACTAAGATAGGCTGGCCTGCATAGAGTTCTCCGTCTTCATAGGTCTTTGCTGAGATGACTCCGGCAAACGGAGCCTTGACATAGGTGTTCTGCTCAAGGAAGTCGAGTTGCTCTTTGGCTTGGTCATACTGTGCTTTCAGCTGGTCGTACTGCTGCTGAGTGGCTGAACCGGTCTTTAGCAGTTGCTCCACGCGGTTGAGTTCCACTGCCAAGTTGGCAATCGATATTTTGGTGGTCTTGTACTGAGTCTGGTCCATGCGAACAAGCAAATCGCCTGCTTGCTTGCGGTCGCCTACCTCACAGAAGATATGCTCTATATGCCCTGTAACCGACGGAGCTACGTTCTGAGTCAGATATCCTTGAAGGTTGGTCGAGACGCTTATCTCTCGCTGTATTTCACGGGGTTCAAGCACTATGGTGCGAACCTGCTCCACGCGTTCTTCGCTTACGGTAGCGCTGTTGTTGTCGTCCTTACTCTTGGTGCAGCTTGCCAATGTCAATGCGGCAAGTGTGATAATCATCAGTTTCTTCATAGTAATGTTGTTATTTATTATTCATAAACGTGTCTAATTCTATCTGAGCGTTTATCAGACTCATCACCGCCTGTGCGTAGCTCGATTGTGCCGAAATCAAATCGTTAGATGCATTGGTGAGCTCAAGGTTGCTTGCCGTTCCCCACTGAAACTTATTGGTGGTTGACTCGAATACGCGCTTTGTGACGTCGATATTGTCTTTCTCGTTGAGATACGTCTCGTAGGCATTGTTGAGGTTGTAGCAGAGTTGCTTGTATTGTATGCCCAACTGCTGGGTGGTCTCGGCGAGAGTGTTCTTGGCCTCTTCGTATGCTATCTTCTTCTCTATGACGCCTGCCGCACGCTTTCCGCTCGACCAAAGCGGCATTCTCACTGTCAGCTGCACGAGGTTCGGAGGCGTCATACGCATACCGCCCTCGCCATAGTACTGCTGGTTGGAGTAGTTATATGCCAAGCTCACTGTCGGACCGTATGCCCATGCTGCCATGTGTACGTTGGTACGTGCAAGGTCGGTGGTCTTTTCAAGCAGGCGGTAGTTGAGGTTGTTGTGGATATTGAAATGCTGTCCCAGCAGGTTAAGCACATGCTCGGCTGAGAGCAACTCGTCAGCGTTGTCGGTCAGCACAAGCTCGGTTGAAGCCGGCACGGCAAGCAGCACGCGCATAGTGTTGCGGGCAAGCTCTATCATACGCTTCGACTGGTTGATGTTGTTCTTCAGCGTGTTCACGCGCACCTTCAGCTGATCGGCGGTGGTCTGCTCTGCTACGCCTATGTTGACGCTCTGCTGAGTCATGTCGGCAAGGTGCTCTAAGTTTTGCATACTGCTGTCGAGCAGGGCTACTATGTCTTCCATCACCGTGACGCTCACATAGCTCGTCATCACGCTCTGCCTGAGCTCCGTTTCCGTCTGCTCCAGTGAAATCTTCTTCATGTCGATGGCTATGTTGTTAAGCAGTACTCCTACCACTCCTTGCCCTGTCACTCCGACCGATGCAGTCACTCCCAATGCTCCTACGTTAGGCATCGAGATATTCACGTTGTTTCCCATCATCGAGAGGGTGGCACTGTAGCCGCAGTAGTTGCTGTAGCTGTAGCTTCCGTCCACCGACGGCAGCATTGAGGCTATCGTCTGCCAGCGTTGTGCATAGGCTTCCTGAACGGCCAGCGAAGCGTTACGCAGTGTGCGGTTCTCACGAACGGCATAGTCTTGCGCCTCGCGAAGCGATAAAGTCAGCACTGCCGGCGCCTTGCTCTTTTCTTCACTCTTGGTGGCGTCAAGCACATGATCTGATGCCTGTATTCCAACCGACACCACCAACATCAATAATACTAATACTCTTGTTCTCATTTTATTTGTTTTGTTTTGTTATTCTCAATTATCAATTCTCAATTCTCAATTATACATTGTGCATTAAACGAATTCTATCCGCATGGTCTCCCCCGCCCTTTGGGAGGGGGTAGGGGGCGGGTTGCTACAAAAAAGCAATTCTCAATCCTCAATTCTCAATTATGCATTATGCATTAGACGAATTCTATCCGCATGGTCTCCCCCGCCCTTTGGGAGAAGCGATACAGCCGCACCGAGAAACGTCCGGTGGACGGTTCGAGGAGTAAGTGCGGCGCGCGAGTGCGACGGCAGGAGCACATTGAACTCCTTATGACAGGGGGCGGGTTGTTAAAGAATTCTCAATTATGCATTTTTTATCATCGGGCAAACTTCCTTCATTCCTTCGTCCGAGAGTATCGAGCGGAAAAACGACTCCATGATAAATCGTATGAGTCGCTTCTGATTCACACCCTTCAGTTCGTATCCCTGACGGATGATCTCTAATTGAATCAGTGAGTACATTATGGTGCACATCTCTATATCCAAGTCTCTGCGATACAGCCCTTCCTGCTGCCCCTGAACAAGGTGACGCGTAAGGATGTCTTTGGTGCAGAGGTGAATGTGGTGTATATGCATTTTATAGAGCTTGGGGTAGTATTTCTGAAGGTCGTAGGATATACGCGGCTGCTTGTTGCTTGTCCCCATTTTGCTGTGCATGTTCATGAGCATGCTTATGCAGTCGCGCGCCGACTTGCCCTCCATGAACCTGAGAGCGTTCTCGTATGCGTTGTTGTGATGAAGCTCGATGAGCTGCTCAAGCATCTCGTCTTTGCCTTTGAAATATGTGTAAAACGTCTTCTTCGAGATACCTACTTCATGGCATATATCGTCCACCGACACACTCTTGATGCCGTGTTTTATGAACAAATCTTGTGCCACAGATAATATGTTAGAACGTATATCTTCCATTTTTTTGTCTGTTATTCAAAAAAGCGGCTGCAAAGGTATGCTATTATTCTGATATAACAAAAAACTTGGAAACTTTTTTACTCAAAAAGTTTCCAAGTGCTATTTCTGAATTGCAAATTCCTGCTTTCTCTGATTATCCGTTGCTGCCTCTTTTATTCTACCCACGTCGCCGCTGTTTGGCGATATTCTTGTAACGGGCATTAAGCTACGGCTTCTTGTTTGCGGCGACGTCTGAGATAGGTGACTGCCACCATCGCACCTGCCATCAGCAGCAGTACTATCACTCCGTCGCCGACGGGTGCAGTAATCTCAGAGTGGATATAAATAAATTCAGAGCCATTCCAAGTGTACCAATTGCCGGCTCCATCGCTATATGTTTTGCCTATAGTCGGGGGATTAGCAGGATCAATGGATGTACCGTTGGGGTAGGTAGGCGGAGTTACATAATCGTCTTCTTCGTCATCGTAGTATTTGCCAGCGCCATCAGTATCACTCCAATCTATCGCTTTCCGTCTTACGCTATTGCTGTTGCTTGCAAGTAGCCCATGGCGGTCAATCTCATAAAGAGTGTTGAGGGTGCTAAGGTTGTCGGAAAGTGTACTGACAGCAGAGTTGCTCGAGAGGGTATAACCTGAGTTCTGCGACAGGCGGGAAGTATAAAGCGAACTGCGCATACCTGCGGCAGTGGTGCGCTGCGACTCATTGCTTGCTGCGGCTGTTGCACTCTCGTTATTCTGGTTCGTGCCGCGAGCATAAGCAGGGAGACTGAGCCCGCCCAATCCGCTCACACTGCCTCCTGCATTGCTTGCCGACGAACTACGGCTGCCGCCGCTCAGGCGAACAGCAGAACTCGAAATTTCGATGCCGCCATGCGATTGAACGCTTTGCGATGAGGATGTATGCAGTGTAAAAGAAGATGATGCAGCAGAGCCACCCATGCTAACCGATGATATTGACGAAGCTGTGCCCGACGATATCATGCCGACTCCTGCGCCATGATGATAACCGCGCGACCCGACAAACGAACCTTTTGCCGAAAGATGGCTGCCCTTATATACACTCGCTGTGCTCAGACCCGAATCACGCTGACCTTCTGAAATCCTTACGCTACTTGTGGGGGAAACACGTTTCCCCCTACGATCAGGGAAGGGGTTAAGGTCAGGTGTGGTAACGCGTACTATCCAGCAGGCGAATCCCACTAAAAGGACTAATACCGATACTAATAAACTATTTGTCTTCACTTCTGATAAATTTTCTAAACTAAATGAATTTACTGTTCTGAAATCTCAACCGCTATATTCTGTCTGAGAATTCACTAACTTTGATATGTATTTCTACAATTCCTGTGCCACTTTTCGATTTTATCTTTCCTTTCTGAATACTCATAGCACACACAAAGACACACAACAAACATTTCTCATGCCTCGTTTTTGGGTGAGTAATGAGATGTCTGTGTTTTACAGGTATTTAGATATGTCTTACTTCAAATAGGAGCGGCTTGAATGGTTGTTCTGCAAAAGCCCTCCTTCATCTTGCGCCGCAAAAGTATATATAATATTTCAATGCCGCAAATCATAGACAATAAAAAATTAAAAAAAGCATTTTTTTTTACTCTTTTGCTATGTTCGCCTTTACAAAAAACTTATCCTATCCTCTTTTTTCTTTCGGCTTTCAACTATCGACTTATGCTTTTTTCTTTTGACGTTTTCCTTTTGACGTTATCCTTTTTGACGTTCTACTTACAGAAAATGCATACTTTCGGCATCGTCTCCCCCTCCTTATGCAGGGTGAAGCGATACAGCCGCACCTTCATGCGTCCTGCGGACGCTCAGAGGTGTAAGTGCGGCGCGCGAATTGCGACGATAGGAGCAATATAGAACGCCATATAACAGGGGGCAGGGGGCGG
>CAMHGK010000036.1 GCA_946184695.1 uncultured Bacteroidales bacterium
TTTGAAGTATTAAGGTAAGTCTAGGACCTCAAGTAATCAAATGAAGCGAGCGAAAGCGCACGCTTTTTTGTGTACGTATACGATGAATTAACACACCAGCAATATTTCAAAAGTGCACCCGATACTTATAGGGTATATCAGAATGAAGAAGTTACTTATTCTAATGTGTGGTTTGTGGTTAACAACCCCCATGAATGCACAGTTTTTAAACCGTTTGATTGATTCAGCGAAGAAGAGTGCTGAAGATGCCGTTGAGCAACAAGTGAACAAAAAAGTTGAAGAGGGCATTGATAAAGCCTTCAACCCGGAGGTTCCCGAGAAGGAGCAACAAGAACAACAGCAACAGGAAGAAGCTGAACCCCAACAACAAGCGGTTCAGCGGCAACCGCAAGCACAAGCACCTACTCCCGCTTCGACAAAAACGTTAGAAAGCGCCTACGCGAAGTCCGACTTCGTGCCCGGCGATGAGATCATGTTCGAGGACGATCTGGTAGGCGAGCAGATGGGTGAGTTCCCCTCTAAATGGGACCTTATGAGTGGAAATGCAGAGATCGCTTCTGTGGACGGCAAAAAGGTCATTAACCTTACCGATCAATCCACGGAGATCATGCCCCTCATGAAAGACCCGAAGAACTATCTGACAGAGGCATTCACACTCGAATTCGACTTCCTTGGCGGCAGTGACGAAAAGCAGATCTATTGCGCTTATATCATTCACCTCAAGAATATGGACGGCAACGATGTAGCGCAGATCACTATCGACGGAACGGCTACCGGGCGAATTTACACATGGTGGATGACGCCGAATGAAGACCAACGTGAGCAGAATGCCGCAGCGCCGGTCAAAGAGGAGGAATGGAACCATGTGGCATTGTCTTTCAACAAGCGTGCACTCAAAGTGTACCTGAACGGCAACCGTTTGGTTAACATTCCCAACTGCGCACGTCCGCAGAACTTCACTATCCAGCGTTCGCATTGGGACGATCATCGTAACATGATGACCAATATTCGTCTGTGTAAAGGCGCAGTGCCTCTATACAACCGCCTGACTACCGATGGTAAGATTATCACCTATGCCATTACCTTCGATATCGGCAAGGCAAATATCAAACCCGAATCGATGACCGAGATCAACCGCATCGCCCAACTGATGAAAGACAACGGTGACCTCAAGTTTGAAGTGCAGGGACACACGGACAACACAGGTACCGTGGCCGGTAACCAGAAACTGAGCGAACAGCGCGCACAGGCAATCGTCAATAAATTAGTGGAGATGGGCATCGCAGCCAACCGCCTTTCTGCGAAAGGCATGGGTCAATCCGCACCCCTCGCTGATAACTCTACCGACGAAGGCAGAGCCAAGAACAGACGTGTAGAATTTGTTAAAAAATAAAAGATATGAAAAAATTATTATTACTGGCAGCAATCATGCTGACCATGCCATTGATGGCACAAGAGGAAGAAGTATGGCATTACACGCAGGGCTGGATACCTTCTTGGTACTCCACCTCTATTAATCTCGATGATATTAAAGCCGCTTCGACTCCGAAGAATATGTTGGAGGCTGTAGACCGAATGCCGGCGTTCCCGACCGCAGAGCAAATCTACACGGTGGAAGCCAAAGAAAAAGCCTTGCGGGATATCTATCAGCCATATGAGAAAGCACTGTTTGCTGCTTGGGATAAGAATGGCGAGGTAAGTCGCGATGTGGACCGCCGCATTAAGGTAGCAGGCGAGAAACAGCAAAAGAGCAACCAAAAGTCCATGGCGCAGTACCAGAGTAACGTGAACGCAGGTCTCATGCCTTCTCAGGAAGAGATGATGCAGCTCTATATGTCCGGCGAGATCAATGAGAACATGTCCGAAGCACAGATGATGGACGTAATGGCTGGTAAGTTCGCTGCTAAATGGGGTATCTCAAAACAGGAATACATCAAGATCATCAACATGGCGCAGTCCAATCCCAAAGGTACTGAGGCCTATCTCAAATCGAACCATCCTGACCTCTATAAACGTCTGTATGCAGCCAACTCTCCTTATGGCAATGAGAACGTCAATGCCGACGATCCCCGTAAACCGGAATTCGATCGCATCAATGATGGACTGCTCAAAGCGCAGGACGACCTGCAGGAGGCTCGTGTTGCCTATGGAGAAAATCTTCAATATAGCCAAACCCATTCGAAGTATATGAAGATTTACGAACAGATGGAAAAAGAGTGGGATAACAGTTCGGAGGCAAAGCAGATTGAGGCTATTGAAACGGCGCTGCAGAAGCGCCTAGATGAATGGTATCCGACACTTAAGAATGTAAAAGGCGACGTTCCTTATCCCACATGGTTCACCACTGAGCGCCAGAAAGAGAATACCCTCATTGACCAATGGAACAAGCGTTGGGCAACGAAATGGATAAAAGTGGCAGAAGATGGCGACAAGGCATACCGTCCGATCTTCAGACGCATCGCCGAACTGGGTATGGAGAACGATAAGATAGGTCAGCAAGGCGACACCGAGGAGATGATTTATCTGACGAATAAGAAATTAGTGTGCACACTCTACGGTCAAATGATGAGCCTTTATGTTCCGATAAGAGACGCGATGGCTTTCCCTGCCATCGAGCATGTAGCGACGACCGGCTACACGATTGTTGAAGCGTTCTAAATTATACAAAATCAACCATATTCTCAAGAAGTAAATACAATATAATTAACAATCTTTATTAACCTCAAAATTTACAAAAAAATGAAAAAATTAATCTATTCAGCCGTAATGGCTTTGGTACTCAGTTGTTTCATCGGTTGTATGCCTCGCGTATCGGTAGGTGATGAACCGCAATTGAATGAAACGAACAGCACATTGGATGGCAAGCACTATGACAACACGGAGTACAAGTGCTGGAAATTCACATGGGAGTACACCGAGAAATCAACCGGAGAAGCTGATGTTCACGAGAGTGGCGTTGACTACGAATGGTTGACGGAATTGTGGGCACAGTATGAAAAAGCTATGTGGTTGTACTCACACAATGTAAGTGCTTCAGGTTATGGCGCAAGAGCTTCGGTTACCGGTACGTGCACGCTGGAGCAAACGCCGGATGACGAAAGTACGTGCTATGATCGCGACGAAGATTAATAGTAACGGTTTGATTATCAACCATTGAGATATCATATTTTTTCAAACGCGGAGCATTTATTGCCCCGCGCTTTTTTTTAGATGTCATAATTTACGGAATCCTCATCCTCCGCGAGGAGAAGGCGTACAATGCGCTGTGCCTCAGGAAGAAACGAAATACATGCCTTGCGAAACGTACGGCAAGGGATAACTGCCGCAGAAATCAAGTAGTCATATCGTAGCAATAAGCAAGAGCCGTGCGAGAGTGCGGCTCTTTCGACCACTCAGACAACTCTCCTTTATTTACTCATGTTTTGGTGAGAGTTGACTTTGGTCTCCCCTTGTAAATCAAGGCTTAAGCGGAAAGTGAGGGATTCTGCACATTGTTTGAATCTCTACAAGCTGCCGCTGGCACCTTGAACAAAGAAAAAGATTTCTTCGGTTTGTGAGCAAGCTCCCACCTTAGAAATCTTTTTCTTTGCGGAAAGTGAGGGATTCGAACCCCCGGTACGACGTAATGCGTACACCGCATTTCGAGTGCGGCTCTTTCGACCACTCAGACAACTTTCCTTACAGTTTTTCTTAAAAGCGGCTGCAAAGATAGCCTTTTTCTAATTAACACGCAAATTTTTTTATTTTTTTTGCTGCCCCAAGTTATACCTAAAATACCTGCATAGCTATTAAGATATACGCTATATGGCTTAATATCAACGATGTTGGAGTATGGGTCTTGCCTTGAAATTTTGCAGAATAAAAGTTCATAATCATGGCACTACTCGAAATATACTCTGCAATGATGTCTAAATCCAAACCATCTCGATGGCTGCTCAGTTTTTAGATCTATCTTTTTGCAGTATAAATAGCAAAATCGAAGTCAAAGGGGTTTTTATCATCAGCTTTGTTTTCTGAGATAGATTCCAGATGCCAATGCTCAGGTCGGATTACAGGGAAAAAAGTATCTGCATCTTCCCAAGAGTGGTGTATATGTGTAATATACAGCTTATCAGCTAACGGCATAAACTGGCGATAGACCATACCTCCTCCAATGATAAAACACTCGTCTTCATCCTTTGTCATTTCCAAAACTTGATTGATAGAATAGGCTACTTGAGCTCCCGAAAAAGTCTTATCAGGAACGTCAGTCAGCACTATGTTACGACGGTTGGGAAGAGGGCGGTGTGGCAATGACAGATATGTCCGTTCTCCCATTACAACGGTTTTGCCGGAGGTCACTTTTTTGAAATATGCAAGGTCGGCCGACAAATGGCAAAGTAATTCACCATGTCTGCCAATGGCGTAATTTTCTGCAATGGCAACAATAATGGATATCATGTTATTGACAAATAGAGGTTCTGTTATTTGGTGACAACTGTTTCAGGGTTAATGCCTAAACTGCCACTTGTCCGGCAATATGAGGGTGGGGATTATAGTACGCGAGCTCAAAATCGTCGTATTGGAACGAGAATATATCGTTTACATCGGGATTTATGTTCATCTTGGGCAGTGGTCGTGGTTGACGGGTCAGTTGCAGTTGAACTTGCGAAAGGTGGTTGGTATAGATATGCGCGTCACCGAGAGTATGTACGAAATCGCCGACCTTTAGTCCGGTCACCTGAGCCATCATTTGCAGAAGTAAGGCGTAGGAGGCAATGTTGAACGGAACGCCGAGAAAAACATCAGCAGAACGCTGATAGAGTTGCAAACTGAGTTTACCGTCTGCCACATAAAATTGGAAAAGGGTATGGCACGGTGGCAATGCCATCTTATCCACTTCTGCTACATTCCATGCGCTAACTATCAATCGGCGTGAGTCAGGGTTGGTGCGTATCTGCCTGACAATATTGGCTATCTGGTCAATTGTTCCGCCGTTATAATCCGGCCAAGAACGCCACTGATGCCCATACACAGGTCCTAATTCTCCGTTTTCATCTGCCCATTCATTCCAAATTCTCACTCCGTGTTCCTGAAGATATTTGACGTTGGTATCGCCTTTGAGAAACCATAGGAGTTCGTAAATAATAGACTTCAGATGCAGCTTTTTAGTTGTTAGCAGCGGAAATCCGTCTTCGAGCCGAAAACGCATCTGATGCCCGAATACCGAGATAGTACCTGTTCCGGTGCGGTCTTCTTTATGTACACCTTCTGTCAGTATTCGTTGGCAGAGGTCAAGATATTGTTGCATGATTGAATCGAAGTTTAATAGAGATTGTAGGTTGTTCTTAGTACCCTGAATTCTGTGCGACGGTTGATTTGATTGGCCACTTCCTGTTGGTCGGGCTTGAGTGATTTAATAAAACTCTCGTCGAGTGTTTGGTTGACAGGTAGGAAAGAGTATTTTTTATGTAGCGCTTCGTCCACTACAACGGGTTTCTCTTCTCCGTATCCGACGGGGGTCAGCCGCTGCTGATCAATGCCATGAGATATAAGATAGTCAACAACCGATTGCGCACGCTTTTCACTCAAGGTCTTGTTTGACGCATCATCTCCGACGAGGTCGGTATGCGCTGCGAGTTCTATGGTGATGTTAGGGTTGTCATTAAGAAGTTTTATCAACTGATTAAGTCCCTCTTCTGAAGCAGGTGTAAGTTCCCATTTGGCAAACTCATAGAAGATATTGTCCATTGTGATAGGCTTACTCAGCGATGCCAGAGTAAAGTCCTGAGTAAATGTCTTCGAGTCTGCTACGTCAAGGGTATTTAGCTCATGCTTCTCATTTAGATAACCGCGGGCAGTGGCGAGCATTACATATTTCTGATTTTGTGCAAGTTTAAGTTTGTAGCTGCCATCTTTGCGAACTTGCAACTTGGCATTCGTTCCGTCGTTACCTACAAGTCGGATAGTAGCATCACCGATTTCTTCTCCGGTATGACTCTTTACCTTACCTTCCACTTGTATAATCATTTCGGGTAAGATAAAATGATAAATCATGTCGTATCCTTTCTTTTGGGAGCGATTAGAAGAGAAGTATCCTTCTTCTGTTTCGCCGGCAAAAGTAATTCCAAAATCATCGCCTGCCGAGTTAAATGGAGTTCCCATATTATAAAGGAGCCATGTGGTATCCTGACGAATAGCCTTGAAGATATCAAGTCCGCCGTATCCGGGGTGACCTTTAGATGAGAAATAGAGCGTTCCGTCTTTTCTAATGGTAGGAAACATCTCGTCGGACGAGGTATTGATAATAGGACCTAAGTTGGTCGGATTTTTCCAGCTGCCCTGATCTAATTCCGCAAAGTAAATATCATTCCCGCCATATCCACCCGGTGCGTCTGATACAAAATACAAGGTGTCGCCGGAATGTGATAGAGCAGGGTGGGCGCAAGTGATAGTGCTATCCTCGAATATCTTTACCATTTGCGGCTCGCTCCATGTGCCGCTTGCTCTTGAAGAGGTGTAAATCTGCGCTCCGAGGTCGAGTCCGTTGATCGGCTTCGAGTAGGTGAAATACATCGTTCTTCCGTCCTCACTAAAACAGCATACTCCGATATCGGGCACCGTGGATTTGTGCTGTATTGATACGTCATCCGTACCGGCGGCCGACTCGCCACCTGATGAGGAATTGGAATCGCCTCCTCTGCTTGGTCCTGTAGCACGCTGAGACTGACCTCCATCGCCGCCACCATCGTCAGATGTTTGCTGCTCATCTACGAGTCCTTCAGCCTTTTCTATTTCTTCCCATTTGCCTACTGCATTTTTTCTGGTAGAATACAACATGTTGATCGGAGTACCGGTAATGTTGCTCAACTTTCGGTTCTTCTTTGCCGCTGTTGTTCGGTTAGAAGTAAACATCAGAGCATCGCTATTATCTCCAACGAAGCATGGTGCGAAGCTGCTTGAACGCTTGTCGTTAAACTCATTCGCAGCTGACACCTTATAACGGGAATGTTCTTTCTTCCAGTCGCTTACTTTCTGACATGCATACTTGCCCGCTTGAGCTACATAGTCATCGGGATTGTATTCGAGATAGGTAGTATAGGCTTTTTCCGCATCGCGATATTTGCCTTGATAGTGGAGCGTCTGGGCATAGTATAGAAACACTATGGAATCTTGATACTTATTGCGGATTGCGTTTTGATAAGCAAGCAAGGCACGCGTGTTGTTGATATGGCGGTAGCACTCGGCTTGCTTGAAGGCAACTTCGCCTTTTAATTTCTTGTCCTTGGAGCTAACTTTCTTGTAACATGAACGATAGATGTCGCCGGCGGCATAGTATTCCCCTATCTGATATTTCTGGTCGGCCTTTCGCAGACGAGCCTGCAATCCGCAAGAAGACAATAGTGTACTTATTATAAGAACACCGACAACAACTATGATATTTGATTTCGCAGTATGTACCACTGTGTAGAGAGTCTGGTTAGATGAGTTCGTGAATTATAAGTCCACTACGCAACTTGGGTTCAAACCATGTTGTCTTGGGTGGCATGATGTTGCCTGAGTCTGCTATATCCATCAGCTGCTTCATTGTAACGGGGTAGAGTGCAAGAGCGAGTTTCATCTCTCCGGAATCGACACGTTTTTTCAGTTCTCCCAAACCTCTTATTCCGCCTACAAAATCGATGCGCTTATCTGAACGAAGATCTTTGATTCCAAGAATCCGGTCAAGTATAAGATTCGATGATATGGTGACGTCTAACACACCTATGGGGTCGGAATCATCATATCTGCCCTCACGTGCCGTCAGCGAGTACCACTCACCGGCAATATACAAACTGAAGTTATGGAGTGCTTGTGGTTTATATATTTCTTTGCCTTTCTTTTCAACAATAAAATCCTTGCTGAGCATGTCAAGAAAGGCCTCCGTGGTTAATCCGTTAAGGTCACTGACAACTCGGTTGTAGTCGATGATGCGAAGTTGATTGTCAGGGAAGCATACTGCAAGGAAATAGTTGTACTCTTCATCGCCTCTGTGATTGGGGTTCTGCAAGCGTTTCTCGTTGCCCACCAATGCAGCCGCTGCGCTACGGTGGTGTCCGTCGGCAATATAGAGATAAGGTATTTGGGCAAAAATGTCAGTTATTTGCCTAATTATACTCTCGTCTGAAATAACCCAAAAGGTGTGGCGGAATCCGTCTAAATCACTTATAAAGTCGTATTCGGGCTCGTTTCTGACAACACTTGCCACTATCCGGTCAAGGTCATCGCGATGCGGGTAGGCGAAGAACACCGGCTCGATATTGGCATTGTTGACCCTGACGTGCTTCATGCGATCTTCTTCTTTGTCGCGACGGGTCAGCTCATGCTTTTTTATGCGTCCGCTCATGTAGTCTTCGACTGAGGCTGCTACTACAAGTCCGTACTGAGTCCGCCCGTCCATAGTCTGAGAATAGACATAGTAGTTTTCGGTGCTATCTTGTTTGAGCCATCCTTTCTCTCTAAACAGATGGAACTGTTCAGCGGCACTATCATATACACGAGGGTCGTGCTCGTCGGTTCCCGCAGGGAAATTTATTTCGGGCTTTATTATATGGTAGAGCGACATCGGATTACCTTCGGCTTCTCTGCGAGCTTCCTCCGAGTTGAGCACATCGTATGGGCGTGATGATAGTTGCTTGGCTATCTCACGGGGCGGACGGATTCCGCGAAATGGTTTTATGGTTGCCATAAACAGATGTCATTTATTTATGAGGTGGAACAGGGGCAGCTGCTGTTTGCGAACCCATTGTGCAAGTGCCGTTGAAGATGGCGTTAGGCTCAACTATAAGAGTTTGAGTTTTAACTTCGCCCTTGATATTGCAGGTGGCTCTAAGTGCCAAACTCTGTTTTACTTCTATCTTTCCGTCGAGCTTGCCGAGGATTTCGGCATTCTGGCATGCAACACTGCCTTTAAGCAGTCCCTTCTCACCTATGACGACTTTTCCTGAACATTGCAACTCACCTTCGATGGTCCCATCAATTCTTATGTCGCTGTCAGCTATGACTGTACCAATGATTTTACTTCCGGCAGTAAGAGCATTGTAGAGATTGCCTGCCGATTGCTGTTGATTTTGATTAGCCATGATTCTCATGTTTTTTTGAGGTTTTATATGAAAGTTGAAAATACTCATAATTTTGTCATTTACGTTGTTGAATACTTTTTGCTGCATTCAACTTGCAAAATTATAATTTTTTCTTTTTTCTGCCAAATAAATGCAAAAAAATGTGAGTTATTATAAATTCATGCTTGAGTATTCATAAAAAAAATGTAACTTTGCGGGCTGTATTGAAAACTTGCAAAAGATATGCTGAAAGTGTTTTTGATTATATTGTCGTTATTAGCTGTAGCGATGTTGCTAATGTGCGTAAGGGTGCTGGTAAAGCCTGACGGAGAATTCTCATCGCAGCACATCGGTGAAAGCAAGGAAATGCGCAAGCGGGGTATTACTTGCGCTACCTCTACCGACCGGCGTGACCGCCGTGCCGCAAGCAAACGCATGAATGTGAAAGAGATGTAATGTGCTCTTTATTCATGACAACATATATGAAAAAACTTAAAAAACCGTTATAAAATGAACAAGAAACAAATTATTGTAGATTCGATTCTTGCTGTAGCAATAATCGTACTTTTCGTTCTCCATTTCACCAAGTCATCAACCGCATCTGAAGCTGTAAGCGAAAATGCTTCTGCCGTATCAGCTGAATTGCCGATAGCTTATGTTAATTTGGACTCAATTCTGGTCAATTACACATTTGCCGTTGAAGCAAACAACCAGCTGATGAATGATCAAGAGAATGCCACTGCCCGTCTGCGTCAGCAATATCGCACATTGGAGAATGAGGTGGCAGATTTTCAGCGCAAGCTTGAGAACAATGCTTTCCTGAGCCGCGAGCGTGCTGAGAGTGAGCAACAGCGACTGATGAAAAAGCAGCAAGACTTGCAGGACTTAGAGGCTAAACTCTCGCAAGACCTTATGAAGAAAACTCAGGACTTGACCCTGCAATTGTCGGATACCGTTGATAACTTCCTTAATGTCTATAATGCCGATGGCAGATACAAAATTATCTTCACTAACAACCATCGTGACAACATCATCATGGCTGATGAGGCATTCGATATTACAAAAGAAGTAGTTGAGCAACTCAACAAGCGTTATATCAAAAAGAAATAATTCATGGACGGAAGACGACTTCTCAGATTTGTCTTCTATAAACCATATTGGGGACATTTGCTAACTGATGTTATACTGCTAATAGTCAGTTTTTTCGTTGTCCTCGCTTGGTTCCCTCTGAACACAAGTATTCCCTTTCAGAAATACTATGTGTTCGCTTTGGTGTTTTCTGCAATTTGGCTATTGGTCAGCTATTTTGGTCACCGCTACCTGAAAATAAAGTACCTTAAAGTAGGTAATAACCTGCTGCGATTGTTGGTTGTTGCGATTGTGGTATTCGCTCTCATGTGGGTTTATATGTACCTTATCAGTGAGTCCGAGAAGTACTCTATTTATGTGCTACTGACGATTTGGTTGGCGATGTTTCTAATGAGCGTTTTGTTCACTCTGATTACCCATGCCTATCGTTATGCCCTGAATGCTGAACCGGAAATAGCACGCGACACCAATCGCAAAGAGCAAAAAGTGCTCCATAAAGCTGTACTTTTTGACGCCGAAGAGAAGCAGCAATGCTACGACAATGTAGTCGCTCTCACATCGAACCGCGTTCTGCAGTATTTGCTCGAACATATCGAACTCGCATCGTCTAACACCTTCACCCTTAACACGTCCGAGATTTACAACATTGCAAAGCTCCGTTATTATGCTTACGACACCATAGTCAATTTTATGCCGCTAAATCAGATCCGCGGTATCAATAAGATGTTTGGCATGGTTAACGATAAGTTGCCAGACGATGGAATGTTTGTATGCTGTTTTCAGCCTCAGGAGGTCATAAAGCGGCAGATACTCAGGCGTTATCCCCCTATCTTGAATTATATCATCTACTCCTTCTTTTTCCTCTATAAGCGCGTTGTCCCAAAGATTTTTATGACTTCGCGGCTTTATTTTGATATTACAGAGGGAAAAGATCGCGTGCTTTCAAAAGCTGAGGTATTAGGGCGCTTGTGCTATTGCGGTTTTGAAATTGTGGATGAACACAAAATCGACAATACCATATATGTGGTAGCACGCAGAAGTTTTACGCCCGTCACTGTGCAGCGACGCATGTACGGCATGTTTATAAAACTCAACAGAGTAGGTAAGAACGGCAAGGAATTCAAGGTGTATAAATTCCGAACGATGCACCCTTACTCGGAATATCTGCAAGAATACGTCTATAAGCGCTATTCCTTGCAAGAAGGCGGTAAGTTCAACCATGACATTCGCGTAACCACTCTTGGCAGATTTGCCCGTAAGTGCTGGATCGATGAGTTGCCCATGCTGCTCAATGTTGTCAAGGGAGATATGAAATTGGTGGGAGTAAGACCATTGAGCAAACAGTATTTCTCACTATATAGTCCGGAATTGCAAAAAAAACGCACTCAGCATAAACCCGGCTTGCTACCACCGTTCTATGCCGACATGCCAAAAACATTAGACGAGATACAGGCTTCCGAGATGAAGTATCTGATTCAATGTGAACAAAAAGGTACGTTTAGAACGGACTTTGTGTATTTCTGGAAAATACTATACAGCATACTCTTTAAGCGTGCAAGAAGTAACTAATTCCTTGATTTTTAATCTGAAACCGATACTTATGAAAAGGCTATCTATTTTAGTATTGTGTATGACGATAGTTGCAAGTTTGTTCGGGCAAAACATTCCCGTCAGTTTGCAATATACACAACTCTATGACTTTCTTGATGAAATGGCAGGCGAGGGCTATATCCACCTCAATTCTGCCATACGTCCTTATACCCGCAAGCAGGTGGCAGAGTATCTTCAGCAGATTGAAGAACGCAGCACGTATTTCAATAAGCGTCAGCGGCAAGAGCTTGATTTCTTCAAAAATGAGTTTGCCTTGGAGCTCGACACTGTTCCCGATAATTGGGTAGAGTGGACAAACCGCAAGACGTTCAATCTTAGCCTTGCTCAGCCCTCGTTCCACTATCTGACTCCCAAAAAGAACTTCAAGATGACCATACGCCCAATACTCGGCATGGACATCTATGCAAGCAAGAAAGGGGCTATCATGAAGCGCTGGTATGGGGCCGAAATACAAGCCGACATAGCGCACCACTTGTCTATTTGGGGGAGCCTGAGAGATATATCATGGAACGGGAAAGCCATGCTTAATTCCAAATACTACCCCGATGATGCATCCAAGATAGCCGGAGCCCGAATTACACAGGGCAGGTATCTCAACAACTTGCCGGGAGTGGAGTACAAGGAATCAAGTTACGGAGGCGACTTCTCAGATTCTAAAGGCGGAATATCGCTTTATACTTGGTGGGGAAGCATAGGTGTACAACGCGAAAATATCGCATGGGGCGATGCTTATTACTCATCGAATATATTGTCGGGTCATAATCCGGCGGTACCGATGATAACGCTCAACCTGAAGCCTTGTCGATGGTTTGAGTTCAACTATTTTCATGCTTGGCTCGTAAGTAATGTTATTGATTCAACTGCCTATTATGTCGAGAATACGACAAAAGGTGTCGATTACGAGTATCGCCCTCACAATAAGTTTATGGCTGCCAATATGCTGACGTTCTCACCTGTCAAGCAGCTTTCTTTTTCCATAGGAAACTCCATTATCTATGCCGAGCGCAACGTACAAGCTATTTATTTCATACCTATTGCCTTTTTCAAGTCGCTCGACCATCTGCTGACCAAAGGACTTGGCACCGAAAACCAGAACTCACAGGTGTTTTTCACCATCAATACAAGAAATCTGAGACATACGAACTTCTATGCTACAATTTATATTGATGAGTTTTCGGCATCGCGACTAAGAAAAAATAATCCGGAACATAACTTGATATCATATCAAGTGGGCTTTTCTGTGAGCGACTGGCCGGTTAAAGACCTATCACTGCGTGCAGAGTTTACCCGTAGCAATATCGCATGCTACAAACATTCTATTCCTGCACTGACCTATCAGTCGAACTCGTACTACATGGGTAACTATATGGGCGATAATGCGCAAAATATATACGCGCAATTAGCCTATAGACCTGTCAGAGGGTTGAAACTGTCGTTTACTTACATCAACGACACCAAGTACAACGACTATTCCTACCTCCGGCGCAATAAGTCAAACCCTGCAGGAAACATCTCACAGACAATTGCACAAAAACCATTTGCCGAAAAGACTTATATGAACAATACATTTAGCTTCGAAGCACTTTACGAAGTGTTCCAAAACTGCTATGCTGTGGTCAATTTCTCATATAACGATGCTCGTGGCTATGCTCCAAAGTCAACACCTATAGCCTCTGAGGATAGAGGTGGTACCAACGCCGACGGAACGGCAAGAGTACTCGAAGGCACTGCCCTTGAGAACTACTACTTATCTAAATTCTGTCCGCTATATTATCAAGGTAAAAACTTCACCTTCATGGCAGGACTTAGCTTCAACTTCTAAGATTGAATTTTGTAAGGATACTTCTAACAGTTTCCGATTATAGTAACCTCTAATAAAAAAGAATGTCTAATTGATTTGCTCAATTAGACATTCTTCTTATATAGTAGTCAAAGACTATGCAACGTCGGCTTATTGTAGCAGGAAAAGGAATTATGGCTTTGCAAAGATTGTCGTGCCTTTTGTGCGAATATGTTTTTATGCTCTTGTGATAGTCTATTCGCGCCCGCATGACCGACATCATATTCTTGGGATGACCTGTGAGAAGCATTTGCAATGCAGCTACATAGTCAAGGAAGAATCTGCATATCATCACCCACCACAGGCGCCCTGCCGGTAGATTTTTGTAGAGCGTAAGCAAGCTATTGCGAAAATTAAGATACGTCTTTCTTGGGTTCTCATATCCCAACGCACCACCGCCTACATGATAAACCTTGCTCTGAGGGACACACCATAGTTGGTATCCACGACAATTCAGACGCCAGCAGAGATCTATCTCTTCCATGTGAGCAAAGTATGAACCGTCAAGTCCTCCTTCTTTTTTGTATATTTCAGTTCTGATTGCCATGCATGCACCTGTTGTCCAAAACACTTGCTTATTGGTGTCATACTGTCCATTATCTATATCTAAGTGCTGCAGCAGTCGCCCGCGGCAAAAAGGATAACCTAAAACATCAATCTCTCCGCCTGCTGCACCGGCATGCTCGAATAATACTTTATCAGGATTACTCTGCTTGCTCTTCCATGAGAGAATCTTAGGTTGTACGGCAGCCACTTGCTTGTGCTCATCAAGAAAGTCAAGCAAGACGGTAAGCCAATGGTCGGTCACTTCTACATCGGAATTGAGCAGTACCACATACTCGGAATTGATGGCATCAATAGCTTTGTTGTAGCCTTCGGCAAAGCCGTAGTTTTCAGTGAAAAGGATTAGTCTGACGGTTGGAAATTCATTTTTGAGAAGTTCTATGGAATTGTCAGTAGAGCCGTTGTCAGCCACTACGATCTCGCAATCTGAGTCAGGGGTATGCTCCAAAACCGTCGGCAGAAACCGACGGAGCCAGTCGGCACCGTTCCAATTTAATATGACGACAGAACATCTCATTGCCTGTTTTTTCTTAAATATCTATGGCTTGAGGTTGGTTTTTACATTTGCTGGCAGATCCTGGCGCGACCACTTCCAGCGGTTGTGAGTCCAAAGCCATAGGTGCGGCTGCTGCTGTATATTGGCTTCAAGCAACTTCACATAGTCGGCTGTGATAGAATATTCTTCAGTTAGCTCAGGCTGCTCCGATATTAAACGTATATCTATATCATAATATCCTCTTTGCGGCTGTGTGATATAGAAATAGAAGACGGGCATTTTGTATTTGCGAGCGAGCACCTCCGTCCCGCTGAGAAAAGCTGTGTCTTGATGAAGAAACTCAGTCCAATAATGCATATTGGCAGGCGAGGGTTTCTGGTCGCTGAGCATACCGTAAATGGTAGGAACAGCTTCTTTGCGCCGCAGAATGATAGTCTTCAGTATCTTGCTTTTCTCGCAGCACATACCACCTATCCGCTCGCGTATCTCGCGCATTATGCGATCTACCGATGGCTGCTTGAGTTGGCGGTAGATACTGCACTCCACAATTCCGGCATCTGAAACGTGGTGATGAATAGAAGCATGCCACTCCCAGCACCCCAAATGTCCTAACATGATAAAGCTACCACCATATTTCAGATTGAGCTCTATCAAACGCTCAACACCTCTGAATCGCACATGCTCTTTTATTTCTTCTATGCTCATACGATATGAATATACTATCTCGACCAGCACTGAGCAGAACTGGTGATAGAACTTGCGCTCAAGCAGCCTGATTTGCTCGCTCGACATCTCAGGAAAAGAGCGGGTGAGATTCTGCCTTACCAAGCGACGACGATAACGTATGACGTAATATACAAGAGGATAGAGCAGGTAGTCTGCCAACTTGTATAAGAAAGGCAAACCTAATTTTGACAATATACGCAGTAGAAAACGCATTAACAATATGCGAAATAGAAAATGCTTATATCAATTCTATGCACTTACGTGCTAATCTTCTTCTTGATATATGCCTATCGACACTCCGTATGCAAACTCGCCGGCAAGAATGAGTTGGAGCTGCTCATCCGTCAGGCTTATATTCTCTTTTTTTGCCTGCTCACGAACGAAATCCAGCATCTCGGACTCATCAACATCTGTTTCCTCAACTTCTGCTTCGGTCTCTGTCTCATCGTCTATCAAGCCCTCCGACTCGTAGAAATCGTAAATGGCATCGAGAACAAACTGTATGTCGTCTTCCGTGAGTTTCTCGCTATCTTCCTTTGGAAGGTAGTCAAGTATGAATTTGATGGCTTGGCTCTCATCAAATACTAATTCTTCTTGATCTTGTTTCATAGTGGTACTTTTTGATTTTATATTAACCGCTTGCAAAGGTACGGAATTTTTTATATCTTTGCAAAACTTTTTGTCGAACATGATATATATGCTTGACTAAATACCAACATTAAATTCTATTTAGCAATGAAAAATCTAATCCTTCGTACCATATTTGGTGCGCTGTATGTAGCGGCTGTGGTAGCAGTAATATGCACATATTCACAATATCCGTATTTGTTTGCGGCATTGTTTTCTCTGTTTAGCTTCCTCGCTGTACGCGAATATCATATTATAGCAGACAAAGATTCTTTCCTCAAATGGACAGGCGCCTCATTGGCAGTACTAATGTTCTTGACCGTTTATTTCTCTGATGCCTCTAAAAAACTAAGTACCATCATTGCATTAGTATATGCACTGTTGCTCATAATTGTCCTTGTCGCAGAGTTGTTCCGTAAACGCCAACCAATTGATAATTGGGGACATACGCTTATCGGACAAGCGATGATAGCAGTGCCTTTTGCCCTGATGTGTATGTTGGCAAACCATAATCCCCACATGCTGCTCGCCATGTTTGTTATTATTTGGGTCAATGATACCGGAGCGTATTGTGTTGGTTCGCTCATCGGACGCCACAAGATGTTTGTGCGGGTAAGTCCCGCAAAATCATGGGAAGGTTTAGTGGGTGGAGTGGTCTTTTCACTTGTTGCCGGTCTGATTTTCTTCTATACAATAGGGGGATATTCGCTACTGCAATGGTTCATTATTGCCTTTGTCATTTCTGCTTTTGGCACTTTTGGTGATCTAATGGAGAGCCTGCTCAAGCGCACAATAGGCATTAAAGATTCCGGCAGGTTCCTCCCAGGGCATGGCGGTGTACTCGACCGCTTCGACTCCGCACTGCTCGCAGCACCGGCTCTATATATTCTTCTAACAGCATTTT
>CAMHGK010000037.1 GCA_946184695.1 uncultured Bacteroidales bacterium
GTATTGTGCATTATTTTTCACCCGCCCCCTGCCCCCTCCCTCAAAAGGGAGGGGGAGACCATGCGAATAGAATTCAATTCATAATTCATAATTCATAATTATCAATTGCCAATTATAAATTATCAATTACTTCACCTGATGACCTTGTGCATCGAATGTTGTGCCGTCGGGCAGGACTATATACACATGACCGTCAATCATCACCTTGCGAGCCTTGTCGCGCATTGCGTTGAGGTTGTCAACGCCGGCGCCTACCTCGAAGACAGCGATGAGTGTGATGTTGTCATCGACCACTACTTGACGCGGGTTCTCGGTGTTGCCGTCGTTCCACTCTTTGAAGTGGTATCCCTCAGCAGCAACGGCTGCTATGGTGACGGTGGTACCGGCCTCATATACGCCTGATCCGGTAACTGTGCCCTGTGCTTCATTCAGGCTCAGGACATTGAGTGTGTAGTATGTCTTCTTAGCCTTGAACGATGCCACGAACTTGGCATTGGCGGTTACTGAAAGCTCACGCGAAGCCTCCTTACTGCCGTCTGACCAGCGGTCGAACTCATAGCCGTCTTTAGCTATGGCGCGGATGATAATCACGGTGCCTTCTGCGTATGCACCGCCACCCTGAACGGTACCCATCGATTCGTCGGCACTCAGTACGGTGATGATATATGTGGGCACATTCTGCTTGTTCTCTTCGAAGAATGCTATGTAGTTGTGGTTCTCAGTGACGGTGATGATACGTTTAACATCGGTGGTGTTGTCTTCCCAACGGACAAAGTGGTTGCCCACCTTAGCCTTAGCTGTGATGACGAGCACGGTGCCTTCGTCAAGAGTAAATTCACCTGCGCCGATTACCTCACCCTTCGACTCGTCTGCCGACGAGATGGTGATGGTGAACTGCTGCTTTTCAGAGTTCTCTTTCTCGAAGATGGCGAACAATGTCAGGTCTTCGGTAACGGTTATCACGCGCGGGTTATCTGTATTAGTGTCGCTCCAGCGCACGAACTTATAACCCGGGTTGGGCAGTGCAACGAGAGTAGCCTCAGCGTTCTCTTTGTAGGTGCCGGAACCCACCACGGTACCCATCTTCTCATCATTGGAGATGAGAGTGACAACAAAGGTCTTCTCTATGTCAGGTATCTTTTCGAAGTTGGCGATGTAGTTAGCGTCAGCCGTTACGTTTATATAGCGCGGGTTGTCCTTAACATCATCGTTCCAGCCTATGAAACGGAAGCCGGGGTTAGCAAGTGCTACAAGAGTAGCAATTGCACCTTGCTGATATTTACCCGAACCGGTGGCAGTACCCATAGCGTCGTTGTTGACACTTACGTTCAGAGTGAAGGTAGGCTGCTCGGTGTTGATCTTCTCGAATATAGCCACGAAGCTCTCGTCTTTGGTGACGGTGACGAGACGCGGGTTGTCGGTATTGCCATCGTTCCACATCGAGAACTTATAGCCTTCCTTAGCTATAGCGATGAGTTTGGCAACAGCGTTCTCGGCGTATTCGCCGGCACCTTCTACCGATCCTTGCTCGTTGTTAGCCGATGTAGCAGCTATCTTGAAGGTCTTGGCATCTTCTTTTGCAAACTGTGCAATATAGAGAGCGTTGTTCTCGGCTATTACTGAACGCGGGTTGTCGTTGTTGCCGTCGTTCCATTGTACGAACTTGAAGCCTGTCTTGGCAACGGCTGCTATCGAAACAGCTGTACCTTTCTCTACGGTCTTACCGCCATATACCAAGCCCATCTGCTCGTCTTCCGACATAACGCTTATGGTAACCATCTCGGGTGCTACTGCGTCTTTCTCAAACTGAGCGTAGTAGGTGATGTTGGCTGTGACGGTTACGGTACGCGGGTTGTCCTTCACGCCGTCTGACCACTGTACGAAGTGGTAGCCCTCGTTGGCCTGAGCCTTGATAGTGGTGGTAGCACCATGCTCGAATTCTCCGCCACCTTCAACCGAACCTGCTTTGGCGTCGGTTGATACGACGTTGACGGTATAGGTGTTGATAGCAAACTCAGCCTTATAAGTGGCATTGCCTGTCACGGTAATTTCTCGCGGGTTGTCGGTGTTGCCGTCTGACCACTGAGTGAAGTGGTAGCCCTCATTTGCCTCGGCACTGATTTCAGTTGTTGAGTTCTCTACGTACTCGCCGCCGCCGCTTACGCTACCCATCTTCTCATCGTCAGACTCAACGGTGATGGTATATTTGGTAACCACAACCTCTTCTGCAACGAATGAAGCAATGTAGGTCTTGTCTTCTAATACGATGATGTCGCGCGGGTTATCGGTGTTGCCGTCGTCCCACTTCTCGAACTTGAAGCCTGCTGCCGGAGTAGCGGAAATCTGCTGCTTGCTGCCCTCGTCGAATATGCCGCCACCGCTGCCGGTACCCTTTGTCTCGTCTGCCGAGTTGACGGTGATGGTGTGGCGGATGATCTCGAACTTAGCAGTGTAGGTGGCATTCTCCAAAACGGTGATATGGCGCGGGTTATCTGTGTTGCCGTCCTGCCACTCGACGAAGCGGTAGTGCTCAGCAGGCGTTGCCTCGATGGAGATGGTCTCGCCTTCGTTATAGGTACCTGAACCCTTGACGGTGCCCTTCGCATCGTCGTCAGCCTTGACGGTGATGTCGTGGGTGATGATAGCGAAGTAAGCGGTGTAAGTGACATCAGCCGTTACGCTGACGGTGCGCGGGTTGTCGGTGTTGTCGTCGTTCCAGCGAACGAACTTATAATGCTCCTTAGGCTCAGCTTCGATGGTAGCAGTAGCTCCGTGTGCGAATACGCCGCCACCCTTAACTGTACCCGTCTTCTCGTCTGCCGACTTAACGGTGACGGTATGCTCAACGAGCTTGAAGTTGGCCTGATAGGTAGCATCGCCCAAAATCTCTACCGTACGAGTGGCAGGAGCCTTATCGTCATCTTCCCATGATACGAACTCATAACCCTCGTTAGCGGTTGCAGTAAGAATCAGGTTCGACTTGTAAGGAACCGAGCCTCCGCCCGTTATCGTACCACCTTCTGCAGGATTGGCAACAACGGTTACGGTGTAGTTCTTCGGACTGAATACTATGCGTACTTCACTGCTCTTTGTTACGTTGAAAGTGAAGGTTGCCTTGTCAGAATATGTTTCACCAAACCAATTTTCAAACTGGTAGTGGTCGTCTTTGAGAGTGTAACTCAGAGTTGCCTCATCGTCCCATCCGTAGCGACCTGCACCCTTCACTTCTACAAGCTCTTCGGGGATACCTTCTATCTTAACAGTAATATTGAACGAGTCTTTCTCGAACTCGGCTACGTAGTCAAAGTCTTTAGTTACTTTGACAATGCGCGGGTTGTCCTCGTTGCCGTCGTTCCACTGCTTGAAGTATGAGTGCATAGTCTTAGATGTGGCATTGAGTTCGATTTGAGATTTCTCCCAGAATATGCCGCTACCCTTTGATACCTCGGCTTCACTGTCAAAGTCCATGGTCACACTACCTAATGCATCGTCAAGAGCCTTGGCGGTTACAGTATATTTGCCTGCTAATTTGACAATAGGATATATGTGATAGTTGTCGGTAACTTTGAAGGTATATGGATTATCCTCGCTTACAATAGCGCCAAACTCATCCTGCCAGTAATCGAGGATATACTTGGTATCTCCGGAAGTAACACCCACGAAATTCAAAGTTAGTTCTGTGTTATAGTCGAATATCTCATAAATAGATGTTCCTTTGTCTGTGCCGTTGAGTTCTAAGTGGTCAACTTCTGACATACAATCCCAGCACATCGGGTCGAGTTCAACCATCACGTTGTACTGATTGACATATATCTCAGCCTTGAGGTCGAGAGCAGAGTTAAGGTAGAAAATCTCAGGATCGGTGCTATAGGTAGTACCATCAGATGTGTTGTACCAACGGATGAAGCTGTAGTGCTCTGTGTCAGAGAGTACAACCTTAGCATTGTAGATGTTCGGGTCGCAGCCGTTAACCTTGGCGCTACTTTGTTCTACCCAGTTCTCGGGGTCAGTAGTGCTTGCCATATATATCTTGGCAACATCGCTCAATTCCGGTCTTTCCAATGCAAGTTTGGCGTCATTCTGCGTCTCTTTTACATATATGCGGATAACGGTATCGCTTGTGAGCGTGATGTTGTAGTTCATAGGATCTGTGCTGCCGTCTTCCCAATGGTCGAAAACAACTTCGGCGCAAGGAGTGTAGAATTCAAGTTTTGCCTTGTTGTCGCAGCCGATATATGTCAAATTAGGATTCTCACCGTTGACATAAATCATATAGTAGTAGTACTCAATGGGTCGTTTGGTCACTTCGCCTACTACCTCGAATGAGTATTTATACTCAGTTATGCCGTCCCATTTCTCGACAGGCATGTCTTTCCAACCTTTGGCAGCCTTGTAGGCTTCTACATCCTCGCAACTGCCGGCAAAGAACGTGTTGACTTTGTCTTCGAAGCTGAAAGCATCATCTGCGGCAACAGGGATATTGTCCTTGCCGTAGAGTGAGGTGACATGATAATAAGTGTAGTGGCGTTCGAAAGCTTTTTCTGCAATAGTCAGACCCGTACCCTTCTCAAACAGCAGATAATTGGTATCAATATTGCGAAAAGCACTCTTGCCTATCTTTTTCATTGAAGCAGGAATTACAAGAGTGTAGTTGCGGTCCGGGTTCAATATCTGTGCATCCTCAAATACATATTCGCCCGATATGTCGGTTATGCCTTCGAGGTAGAGATTGCGGATATTGGCACCTTGGAACAGACCGCTCTGCTTGATGTCGGTCATGTTGCTGAAGGTGAGTTTCTTAACTTCTGCCGATTTGAACGGATAAACGCTCTCTTCGGGGTAGTGCCAGTCGAGCGAATCGATGATTGCAGACTCGAAAGCATCATCATCGAAAGAGAGGTCTGAGCGCACATCAACCGAGTTGGTCACAGTCATGGATGAAAACAGGTGCTTGGGTACGTAGAAAACACTCGGGTCGAAATAAACGGCTGCCTTGAAACCGTTGAACGGAGCATCGGCGATGTCAGCAATGTCATTCACATCACCCGACTTGAGCGTGATGCTCTTCACGTTGTCCTTTATTTCTGCAAAAGCGTCTTTGTCAATGCCGGTGACAGCAGGACCTATAACAATGCTGTCGTAGAGCGGACAGTCGGAGATAAAGTTTTTTTGGAGATATTTGACATAGTTGCCGAAATCCACCGTCTTGAGTTTGGGCAGCGAGACAAGACTATTCTCATTTACAAACATCAATAGAGGGTGTGTAAACCGCACTTCTTCCAATTCCGGCATATCATAGATAGCGTATGGATCGAGGTGCGAAGCGTTGACGTTCAATGATTTGAGTGCCGTACCTTCAAATGCATACTGTTGGAAATATTGCATCTCCTCAGGCAGTTTCAGTTCGGCGAGTTTGCTGTCGTTGCGGAAGAGCTCCTGATAGAGGGTGGCAACTTTCGACTTCGAGAGGTCAACGCTTGTCAGTTCCTTGCAGTTTTTGAATGCCCCTTGGTAAATATCCTCAATATTGGCATCGGCAGTGAAGGTTTCAAGTTTCGACTCGGCAAAAGCCTCTACTCCAATCGCTGTTATATTAGCGGGCAGAGTAACCGATTTGATGCCGGAGCGGTAGAAAATACCTTGTGGCAGCCACTCATACATGCCCTCGTTGGTATTGCCTTCAAACGTAACGGAGGTGAGGTTCGGCGTGTTGGCAAAGGCGTTCTCGCCAAGCTCAAGGAAGTCCTCCGCTTTGGTGGTAGGATTGATATATTTAGTAAGTACAAGGTCGCCCGTCAGTTTGGAACCTTCGAAAGCGCTTGCGCCGATTTTAGCCAACGACGTAGAAGGAGTAGTGCTTTCACAAAACATACCATCACAGATACTCATTTCAAATGATTTCAAACCTGAATAATAGAAAGCCTTGTCTTCAACAACGACACGGTTTCCTATCTCACTACTTGTTTGAATATATAGTCCCGACAGGTTGTAGGTGAACTCGCACGCACTCTTGTCGAAGAAAATAGCGTACGGATACATCGGACTCAAGGAGTAACCCTCGGGCATCAGGATACTTTCAACACCCGAATTGGCAAGACACTTCTCATAGAAACCTACAAATTCGTATGCAGTCATGTATAAAGGATTAAATTGAAGCGTGAAATGCGAACTTACATTGGCAAACATATAAGGTGCTATGGATGCTACATAACCTTCAGAACTATAATCAGCGGAAACCGTTACCGTCTTGAGGGGGCAGCCGATGAACGGAGACTGGGTAAGCGAACTCATGCTGCCTGCGCCGTTGCCGATAGTCAGGTCGGTAATACCGCATTGGGCAAACGCATTATTGCCAATCATATAGACTGTGTTAGGAATGATAAGCGATGTAAGCGCCAAGTGTCCGGCAAAGGCTTCCGAACCGATAGTGGTCACCGATTCAGGCAGATCGAGCGACTTGAGGTTGCCGTAATACGTGTAACTGCCCGGCATCATCATCTCTTCCTCGCGAGCAGCCGTGAATGCATTGTCGCCAATCTCAGTCAGCTTACTTTCACCGTCGAAAACGATGCTCTCAAGGTTCTCGTGATACGGGAAGGCATTGTTACCTATCTTGGTGATATTCTCACCGATGGTGATAGAACGGAGCTTGGTAGGATTGCTATGACTGTCCATCTCCATGTAGTAAGCGAAATTGTCAGGGATAGCACCATTACACCTGATAGTGAGAGTCTCTACCACATCGCCGTAGGCAATCATGTCAATGGAGAAATTTTCGTCAAGTTCGTACTCTATTCCTCCATCCGATACATCCAATACGCCACCCTTGCCGTCATAGTCTTCAAATTTGACATAAACCTTGTTGGGGAAGAACATGTCTTTTTTGTAGGCATAAGAATCGATACCGTACAGATAGATCTTCGTCGTGCCATCATCTGTATCATAAACACATTTCATGTAGTAAACGCTGGAGTTATCATACACATAAGTCGTAACTTCCGTTGCGTTCACCGCCCTTGGTGCCACCAATAGCAGCAACAAGGTTAGAAAAGATAAAAACCGTTTCATTGTTTTTAGTTTTAGTTAATATTATGGTTAATTGATTTTTTCGTTTTTTCTGTGACTTAACTATGGCTAAGGTTGCTTATGCTCGATTTTCCCATCAGTGATATTTGTAGCGTTATTTCTTTTTGCCTTTTCAGCTTCGGCCTTTTCCTGACGTTCCTTCTGGAGTTTATGCATTATGGCTTGCTGGCGGTATTGTGAGGGTGTAATGCCATAGCGTCGGCGGAAGGTGCGCGCAAAACTGCTTGACTCAGTAAATCCGCATTGCTGAGCTATATCTCCTATAGGTATGCGCTCATCGCTTGACAGAAGTCGCCGGGCTTTGAGCAGTTGAACTTCCTGCAGAAAGAGCTTTGGCGACTGACCTGTGGCTGCTTGCAAGCGTCGGCGAAGCGTCTGAGAGGTGACGCTTAGTGCATCCGACAATGCCTCTACGTTAGCTGCTAAAGACATGTCTTTCTCAAGCAGAGTTGTTACTTGCTTTATGAAATGGCTGCTATCATCGGCAGACATACGCGAATCTTCAGCACCTTTTGCCGTAATATGCGCAGGATTAAGACTTGAAACGTCAAAGTCCAAGCGCTGACTCAGTGCAGTTTCTGAGTTAATCTTGCCGTTCAGGGTCTCTATCTCGTTTAACAGACGGTCAACTTTCTTCTGTGAATGGAGATTGTAAAAGTGCATACCGAAATATGCGCCCACCATAACTATCACAATCAGAATCAATATTGCTATTATAACATTGCGGAAACGCAAGTATTGTTCCTTGTTGCGCTGTTCGAGTTGTGCCGTGTTGTAGGCAACGGTGTACTGGGAAAGGGTTGAGTTGGTGCCGCTGTCGTAAATAGAGTCACGCAGTTGCTGATATCGGTCGTAGTGTAACAACGCTTCTACGGGGTCGATATGCCTGAGAGCATCGCATAGTCCCTTGCGTGAGTAACTCTCGTTGATCAGATCATGCTGATCTATAAAGATACCGAGCGCCTTGCGATAATACTCGGCAGCTACAGAGTCGTGCCCCTCAGCATAAGCTGAAAGACCCATATAGTTGTAGGCAATGCCAAGCGAGTGAGTGTTGCCCGATTGCTCAAGTACCGGAATGGCCTCGGACAGCTCTTTTTGTGCATCGTGATATTGCCCTATTGACAGCAATGCCAATGCCATCTGTGTCTGACGCATAGCGGCTTTTTCATGTCTGCCAAGTTCTAACTCAAGCTGATAAGCCTTCTTTGCGTAGTCGAGCGCCTTGCGATTGTCCTCTAAACTATGATATACCTCCGATGCTGTACTATATAATACGGCGAGACGGCGCTTGTTGCCGGCCTTTTTGCAGTATTCAATACCCTCAAGTACATATTTCTCCGCCTCTTTCGGACGGTGGGCCGAAAAATAAATACTCGTTAGAGTGTTCAGCGACGAACTGATCCTGTCAGGGTCGCCGCTTTTCTTGTCAAGCTCATAGCACATTTTGGCATATTGAATGGCATTGTCAAGCTTGCCAAGTCTTACATATATTATAGAAAGCAAGTTTGCACAGTCGGCAGCTGCTGAGTTGCTGTTGGCATGGCATAACGGAAGAGCACGGAGAGCATATTCTGCAGCATGCTCGTAGCGCTGCTGACTATAATAATATTCGGCCGCCCAATAATACACATTAAGACGTATGGTATCCTTGTGTGTGTCTGCCGATGGAACGGGTGACTCGTCTATCAGTCCCGCCTGTTCAAGTGCCATGAAGAACTCTACCGTCGTCTGCCACGACTCGTGAGTATTATACTCCGCAAGAAGCGAGTCAACCTGCGTTTGGGTATTGGCAAAGCCGCACAAAGGCAACGGTCCTGCCAGTGTGAGTAGCACAATAATCAATATGTAGGCCTTACGTTGCATTAGCAAAATGAATACTTTGGGATATAATTGGTAGAACTAAAAAAATGACAAACTTTTTATTTGCTGATTTTTCACGCTGCAAAATTACTGCTTTTCCGCTGCCTGCATTTATCATTTTCGTTCAAAATGCGTCAATATTTGGCAATTTCTTACAAAATGCGTTTTTTGTGCGATATAAAAATGGGATTTTACCAGCTTTTTGTTTGAAGTGGGGGCTGAAAGTTGATGCTCTATTTGTATAAATGCAGCTTTTTTTGATATGAAAATGTGGCACCGGCGGAGGAGTGGAGTTTTAGTCGGAGGGCAGGGTTTGGCAATCACCCACCGCTGGTAGTGTAAAAATTGCCGCCGGCAGATGCGTTTTATTTTGATATTCAGAAAATAATTTCTATCTTTGCACGATTTTGGATTGTTGCACCTAATTCTAATCTTTATGTCAGGTAATTCAAGTAAATCCCAATCCCTCAGCAGGCACAAGGGTTTTTGGATATTGTTGTGTGCTGCTGTATTCTTGGAAACTATAGCCGTTATACAATATGTATATACGCGCTCGGTTATCCATAACAATGCAGTATCGCTTGCAAAGAACGAACTGCGTAAGGCTGAACTTGAAATCAATGTTATTACGTCTCAGATAGAGATGGCTGTTCGTGATATGGCATTGCTTGCAGAACAAAATCTTCATGAGCCCGACTCGATGCAGAGTATAACCCGCCTTATGGTCACTCGTGTGCCTAATATGGTGGGAGCTGCAATTGCTTTTAAGGAAAACTTTTACCCTAAGTATGGTAAATGGTATGAGCCATATTCCGTTGAGCAAGTGATAGGTGAAAAATCACAGATATTTACTTCACTTATCGGAAACTCGTCTCACGATTATTTTCAATTAGAATGGTATCAAAACGGAATAGCAAAAGACAGCTGTTGGTGGTGTGAACCGTATTTCGATGAAGCCGGTGCTCATCAAATGATTATCAGTTGCTCCTATCCCATAAAAGACGCCTCAGGCGAGGTGGTAGGAGTGGCTTTGGCTGACGTTTCGCTTGAGCAGCTGAAGCGAGTATCGCAGTATTTGCAAGTATTCCCTGACAGCTACTACTCCATTTCTTCAAGCACAGGTGTGGAGATAGTGCCCCAACCAGACACTATCCCTGGACGCAAGTATCACGTCTTCAACGAAGAAATCGATGCTACCGGTTGGCAGATGTCGATTATCATTCCCGATGATGTCATGTTTCGAGACCTGAAGCGAGTGGGGTTTGTGATAACCTTACTAATGATTATAGGTCTTGCTTTGCTTGCATTCATAATGTTCAGAACCGCCAATGATCTCAGACGCCTGATTAAAGCCAACGAGCGGCAGCAGAAAATAAACAACGATCTGTCAATAGCTCGCAATATCCAGATGGCGATGCTGCCCACCACATTCCCGCCTTATCAAGAGTGCAAGACTCTGGAGATGTATGGTTTGGTAGTGCCTGCCAAGGAAGTAGGCGGCGACTTGTACGATTTCTACGTGCGCCAGAACAAACTGTTTTTCTGTATAGGCGATGTGAGCGGTAAGGGCATACCCGCCAGCATTGTGATGGCTGTGGTACGCTCGCTTTTTCGTTCTGTTTCTATGCACGAGATTAGACCTGCAAATATAATTATTGAGATGAACGACTCGCTTTCAGAGTCTAACGACCAGAATATGTTTGTCACGCTCTTCGTCGGAGTTCTCGACCTTGCAACGGGTGTACTCGATTTCTGCAATGCCGGACATAACGCACCTGTTATATATAGGCAGTCAGACGAGCCTATTCTGTTAAAAACTCTGCCCAACTTGCCTGTCGGCATATTATCGGGTTATACCTTCACCCCACAGTCAACCACACTCAGCAATGGCGACCTGCTCTTCCTCTATACCGATGGTCTGACTGAGGCAGAGAACGTGGAAAAGAACCTATTAGGTGAAGATAAGGTGTTGGCATCGTTGTCAAAAATAGGTCATGACGCTACTGCTCGCCGTCAAGTAGAGGCAATGCTCGACGCCGTACACAAATTTGTGGGCAAGGCAGAGCAGAGCGACGACCTCACCATGCTGGCACTAAAGTATATGCCCGACCGGCAGGATGCCATGCAAACAGGCAATGACCATTCCTTGCGTCATAGCATTGTCATGCGCAACGATATACAGCAAATTCCTACATTGGCCGAGTGGGTAGATAGTCTTAATATCCCGGCTTCGCTCAATATGACCATCAATCTTGCCCTTGAAGAGGCGGTAAGCAATGTCATGCTCTATGCTTATCCGCAAGATAACGCGGGCACCGTACTGATAGAGGCAGAGCGGACTGACAAAGGCATCGAGTTTGTCATATCCGATAGCGGCATACCATTCGACCCGACGGGGCGTAAAGAAGCTGACATCACTCTTTCTGCTGAAGAACGCGAGATTGGCGGACTCGGCATACATCTTGTCCGACAGATAATGGACAGCATAGAGTATGAGCGCAAAGATAATATGAATGTACTCACACTGAAGAAAAATTTTGATGTCTGAGATGATATTCGTAAATGAAAACTTCCGAGAAAAGCGAAGAAAATCATCTCTTGCATAATCAGAAAATATAAATTCATTAAAAATACAACAATGGAAACTACAATTCAACGCGCCGACAATCAGTTGGTAGCTCTGTTCTCTGGCAGGCTTGACACCGCAGCTGCCCAGCAGACAATCCAAGACGTTCAACCTCTGCTTGAGGCTGCCAACACGGAGATAATCCTCGACTGTAAAGACTTGGAGTATATATCTTCTTCGGGCCTTAGAATATTTCTCACGATTCGCAAGGAGGCGGCATCTAAGGGAAGCAAGGTGATCGTCAGAAACATTAGCGCCGACATACGTCAGGTGTTCGTTATGACTGGTTTTATAAGTCTATTTGAGATACAATGATGTCGGGTCTTGACTTACATTGTCAGCTTATTCTTGAGCAGTACAGGGAAGCGCTTCCTGTAATAGAAAAGTTGAAGCAAGTTGTGCTGGATGCTTTGCGTTCAGCATTGGAACGCAACGGTATAGTGGTGACCGCGGTAGAGGCGCGAATAAAAACGGAAGAGAGTCTGGCTGGCAAACTTGCCCTCAAAGGCAACAAATATCAGTCCTTATCCGACATAACGGATATCCTTGGTGCGCGTATCATCACTTTCTATACCGACGATGTCGATCGTATAGCAGCCATAGTGGAGCAGATGTTCAGTATAGATTGGGACAACTCTGTGGATAAGCGACGCCTTCACGATCTCGACCAATTCGGCTACAACTCGCTGCACTATATATGCCGTTTGCCAGACGGCAGTCCGCAATTTGCCGAGTATCCTCAAATCACCCGGATACCTTTCGAGCTCCAGTTGCGCACTACGCTTCAGCATGCTTGGGCTGCTATTAACCACGATACAGGCTATAAGACCGGTGTAGAGATACCTGTCGAGTATATGCGTCAGATGAACCGTTTGGCAGGTATGCTTGAACTTGCTGACGACGAGTTCAGCAGAATCCGCACGGAAATAAATGACTACCGTCGCCGTGTACAGATGCTTGTTCATGACGGCAAACTCGATGACGTGCTACTCGATGGCGATACATTCCGCAGTTACCTCAATGCCCGTCCTTTTGACGCTCTCAATAAGCGTATTGCCGCAATCAATCAGGCTGAAGTGCAGCCTGTGTCGTTGCTTAACTACCTCGCTATTTTCAAGGCCTTTGGCTTTAAGACCCTGGGTGATATCGACCGTATGCGTAAACAGTATCAGGAAGACGCCTACCGACTGGCAAGGCATCAACTCGGCAACACAGACCTTGATATAGTGTCGTCGTCAATCGGATTGCAGAATATATGCATAGTTTGCATTTTGCAACAAGGCGGCGGCAAGATAGGACTGCGCCGGCTTTTTGATGCTATCAATGGCGAAAGCCCGCAAAATGAGATGCTTGCTGACATAACATTTGAGCAGGCTCGACAACTGCCCTTTATGCGGCAGCAATAATTGTTTGCCGGTAAATCTGAATTCCCATGCCTGTTTTCTTTCTTGAGCATGTAGAACTGTGTGATAATTCCCGATGAAAGCGCCAAAAAACGTCATACTTACCAGCCTTGCTGCACTCTTTTGTCTCCTTGCTGCGGATCAGATTGTGCAGGCGCAGAGCCGCGATGGCTATATCTCTACCCTCTATGCCGGACCAAATGCTTTTCCGGTGCCCGAAATGCTCGATGGCAGAGTAAGCCCGGAGCTCAGGGTGGAGCTGGCGGCCGACTATCATGCAGGTTTTCTCAAGGACCGAACGGCAAACCTTTTTGCAAGAGTCTATATACCGCTGTTTACGCGGCGGGTAAATCTGACGATATGGATGCCCGTAGTCGAATGGTATAGCATGACGGCAGAGCGTATGCAGCAGTGTCGGCTTGAGCAGCAGGCACCATTGCAAGGATATGGATTTGGAGATGTGTATGTGTCCACCGACATGCATCTGCTTACCGAGAACAGGTACCGACCTGATATTGCCTTGCGGGCAGCAATAAAAACTGCAAGCGGGGAGCAATGGGACAGAGCACGATATTTCGACAATCCGGGCTATTTCTTTGACCTTGCGCTGGGCAAGTCGATGTATATCGGAAGCGGTGGAACAGTGTCGGCAGAACGTCAGAGCGAAGCCGACTGGGAACTTAGGCTTGCAGGTTCTGTTGGTTTCCTGTGCTGGCAGACCATAACGGCGCGGCAGGACGATGCTTATCAGTATGGCTTGCAACTTCTCGCTCGGCAGCAGTGGGTAAGCCTTCGTCTGTCGTGGACAGGCTATAGCGGATGGATGAACAATGGCGACAAACCTATGGTGTTCAAAGTGCAGTTGCGCGGTCATACAGGAGGTTTAGAACCTTTTATCGACTACCAATACGGGCTGCGTGATTATCCCTTCCACTCGCTTCGGGTGGGGTTTGCATACAACATTGATATTATCTCAATGAGCAAAAGAAAGGCAGCAAAAGAGTAATGATGCTAACAGATACAATATATTAATCAAATATCAGAAAACTATGGAACCAAAACTCATTGACCTCAACGACTTTGTTCGTACAGGAGAGGGCGCTAACGGCGATTCGTACGACCACAAAACCGACAAGTCGCTAATGCTGAAAATGTATTTTCGCAACTTCGAGGCGGCCGCTAAGGAGCTTGAGCTTGCAAAGAAAGTGTATGACTTGGGTATCCCTACGCCCGAGCCCGGCTATCTCGTAACCGATGGTACTCGCAAGGGCATCATCTTCCGTCGCATAGAAGGTAAGAAATCGTATTCTCGCGCCGTAGGCGACGACCCTGAGCATGTGGATGACTACGCTCGCGAGTTTGCCCGGATGTGCAAGCAACTTCATAGTGTTGAGGTTGACCCCGAGCAGTTTGTAAACGTCAAAGAGCACTACCTGAATCTGCTTGATCAGAATCCGTTTTTTACCGATGAGCAGAAGCAGAAAATACGCGCTTTCATCGAGAATGCACCAGACTCAAATCATGCCCTCCATGGCGACATGCAGTTCAGCAACGGGATCTTCACCGACCGCTCAGGAAAGCGCGAGAAATTCTTTATTGACCTTGGCGATTTTGGATATGGTTACTATATGTTCGACATAGGTATGGTTTATCTTTGCTGCAAACTCAATGACGAGTCGTGGACCAAAGAAGTATATCACATGTCAAATGCTCTGGCTGCACGTTTCTGGGATGCTTTCGCACGTGAATATTTCGGTGTTGATGCCGACCTCGAAAAAATAGAACAGCAAGTGCGTATTTATGCCGGACTCAAGACTCTCATTGTGGAGCGCGACACCCATTGCCCGATGCCGCAATTCCGTCGAATGCTTGAAGGAACGGTGTATTGATTTTTTATTTCTTATTTTTTATTTCTTATTTCTAATTTATAATTGATAATGCTTTCTATCCGCATGGTCTCCCCCGCCCTTTGGGAGGGGGTAGGGGGCGGGAGAAATAATTCCTAATTTATAATTCAAACAAATGGCTAATAAATATATTGATACCGACCTTCTTGACCGCGCTATAGTTTTTGCTGTCAGAGCGCATCACAACACCGAGCGCCGCGGAAAGGGTTTTCCGTATATCGTACACCCGATGGAAGCGGTCGAGATAGTGGCTACTATCACCCCCGATCAAGAACTGCTTGCAGCGGCTGCGTTGCATGATACCGTTGAGGATACCGATGTCACTGTCGAAATGCTTAAGCAGGAATTCGGTGAGCGTGTGGCACAGATAGTTTCCGATGAAAGCGACCGTTTTATTGAAGGGCTGAGTGAGGCTGACAGTTGGGTTGACCGTAAGAAGGCAGCCATCGAGCATCTGCACGCTGCTTCAAGAGATGCAAAGATTGTAGCAATGGGTGACAAACTCTCTAACATGCGTGCCATAGCTCGTGACTACGACACCATAGGTGATAAGATTTGGCAAATCTTCCATGTCACCGACAAGAGTCTGCACGAATGGCACTATCGCGGACTTGCAGGTTCGCTCTCAGAACTCAGCGATACTTTTGCCTACAAGGAGTTTGTTTCCCTTATTGAGCATGTTTTCGGTTCTAAATAATGCCCGCACTAAAGCAGCAATAATATTCATAATCACCCTATATGGAAAATAAAATAATTGTCACCATATCCCGCGAGTTTGGTACGAGTGGTAGGCAGATAGCCGCCAAGTTAGGCTCGTTACTTGGCGTCAATGTGTATGACCGCCGACTTCTCGAACAGCTCAATGACAAATATCATCTTAGCTCTGAGCAGTTGGATGAGATTAAGGCTAAGAAGCACAGTTGGTGGAACACTTTTACGGATTTCTATAAGCAGGCTACAGCATTGGCAAGTACACCATATTACGACGCCACCCTTCTGCAGACCGTCACTTCTGAGATGCTCTATAACGATGAGAAGCGCATACTCGAAGCCCTTGCAGGGAAAGAGTCGTGTGTGATACTGGGACGGACCGGTTTTCATATTTTCCGCGACAACCCTGATGCCTTTCGCGTCATGCTGATAGCCGACCTTAAGTTCCGCCGCGAGAACGTAGCAAGGCGATTGAATATTAGCGAGGGAGATGCCGACGTACTGATAAACAAGGTGGACAGGGAACGTGAGAACTACACGCTGACCTTCGCAGGCAGGAGTCGCTATGATGCACGTAACTACGATCTCGTAATCAATGTAGCTAACCTTAATGCCGACGATGTGGCGCAGCTCATTTTAGATGGCATAAGGATAAGGCAGCAGTTCAGAGCATCGGATGTTATGTCAGAATGAAATGTTCGCGATATGGCGGCTAACTCATTTGCCAATGGATAT
>CAMHGK010000038.1 GCA_946184695.1 uncultured Bacteroidales bacterium
GGTCCTGCCGTACATTTGCTCGCGGCTGCGTTTGGCAAACCCTTCAACGAGTACCTCTACTGTCTTGCCAATCTCGCGTCGGTTGCTTTCGAGCGATAGTTCGTTTTGCAGGGCAATTATCTCATTCAGGCGCCGTATCTTGACATCCTCTGGAACATTGTCTTTGAGGTGCTTGCTGGCATGGGTGCCTTCGCGCTCTGAATATTTGAACATAAAGGCGGTGTCGAAACCTACCTCGCGCATCAGGCTGAGTGTGAGTTGGTGGTCTTCTTCAGTCTCGTCATGGAATCCACAGAATACATCGGTTCCGATGGTGGCATTGGGGACAAAGCGCCTGATGGCTGCTATGCGATCAAGGTACCACTCGCGTGTGTATTTGCGGTTCATGAGTTTGAGAATCTTATTGCTACCAGACTGCACCGGCAGGTGGATGAATTTGCAGATGTTGTCGTATGCAGCTATCGTTTGCAGTGTTTTGTCAGACATGTCTTTGGGGTGCGAGGTCGTGAAGCGTATGCGCATGTCGGGCGCCGCTTTGGCCACCGTGGCAAGCAGGTCGGCAAAGTCAATAACCTCGCCTTCATGTTCGTAGCGGTAAGAGTTGACGTTCTGTCCGAGTAGGGTTACTTCCTTGTATCCTCTGTCTCTGAGGTCGCGCACCTCACCGAGTATGCTTTCTACATCGCGCGAGCGTTCTCTTCCACGTGTATAGGGAACGATGCAGTAGGTGCAGAAATTATTACAGCCGCGCATTATACTTACGAATCCGGATATCTGTTTTCCTATGCGCGAGGGGATAATCTGACGATATGTCTGAGTAGTGCTAAGCTCTAAATTCATTGCTTTGGTGCCTTGCTCTGCCGAGGCTATAAGCGAAGGCAGGTCGAGATAAGCGTCAGGACCGGCAACGAAATCAACGTCGTAGTCATGGAGCAACTCTTCTCCCACTCGCTCTGCCATGCATCCCACAACGCCTACCAGTTGTTTGGAGCCGGATGAGTGCTGCTTTCGACGGTGGCTGTTGATCTCGCGAAGGCGTGAATATATCTTCTGCTCAGCATTGTCGCGAATGGAACATGTATTCAGAATCACAAGATCGGTACCATCAGGATTGTCAGACAATTCGTAGTCGGTGGTATGCATGATTGCTGCCACTACTTCCGAATCGGCTACGTTCATCTGACAGCCATAGGTCTCTATGTAGTATTTTTTAGTCATACGTTTTGCTTGATAGGGGTTGTATTGCTCGCAAAATTACTAATAATATTTTATTTGAGAAAAATCTTTTTCTAATGCCTGATTTAGTTCGCATTTATTTGCTTGCGAAACTTAAAAAATGCAATTTTTTTGCTATTTTTTTTGCACAATCAGAAAAATGTTGTACCTTTGCCGCGAAAACAAACAAAATTTTCATAGTTAAGGTTTAGGTTTAATGGCAACGAGAGGCTGGGAAGTTTCTCGTTGTTTTTAAGTTTTTTTATTAGAAACCGCTGCCTTATAGAGTCTTCTGAGAAATAATAACTATAAATATGTAAGTCAACGTGGACAATGAAATTATCATAGTGTTATTTGTATCAGCAGTTTCTTTATTCCCGCTATTATTGATAGTGTTAGCAGTGCGTGTGAACAAAAGGAATATGGAGTCCGCCGGTAAACAATCGGGTAGAGCAAGTTCTGCAACCTCCGGTTTTTCTAAAGCCGACCTTGACTTCTTGAATGAAAGACCTTCTGACGAAGGTAAGGCTACTGTTAAAAATCTGCATCGCGGAACTAACCATCCAAGGCAAACGCCGATAGTAGAACAGGAAGAAGAACTAACCGAATTAGAAGAAAATAAGTCGGCAGAGCGCATAAGAGAACTGATGGCTGGCGATGTCCGGTCTGTGATGATAGCAAGTGAGCTTTTGCAGCGCCGCTACTGATATGTGCCGGATGATGAGTGCAAATGGGCGTGTCGGCACACTGAGATTACAGAAAAATAGAAATTAATAATAAAAACACAGGGGTATGGTCTAATTGACGTTCAGAGAAATCTGGCCGTTTTTTTAGATTGTGCTCAAAAAATCCTTTTTATCAAATGGCTAACATCTACATGACTGCAGAAGGACTGCAGAAACTTAAAGAAGAGCTTGTCTATCTCGAAGGTGTGGAGCGTCCGCGTGTGATAGCAGCTATCCAAGAAGCCCGCGACAAGGGTGACCTGAGTGAGAATGCCGAGTATGATGCGGCAAAAGAAGAACAGGGAAAACTTGAGTCGAAGATTGCTTTGCTCAAAGAGAAAATCATGGATGCACGTATTATCGACGAAAGCCGGATTAACACGAAAGAGGTGCAGGTGCTCACCAAGGTCAAACTGCGCAATCTGAAAAACAATGCCGAGGTCACTTATCAACTCGTAACCGAAAGCGAAGCTAATTTCAAAGAAGGCAAACTCTCTGTCAAGACTCCTATTGCACAAGCTCTTATCGGTAAGAAAGTGGGTGAGGTGGCTCGCGTGCAGGTTCCCGCAGGACTCATGGAGTTTGAGGTGCTTGAGATTTCTCTTTAATAGGCTTTCCCCCGAAAGTAGATGATAAATAAGTAAATAGTAAATGATTAAATGGTAAATAAATAAAGCCATGACTCTATTCACAAGAATAATAAAGGGTGAGATACCTTCATACAAAGTTGCCGAGGACGACCGTTTCTATGCCTTTCTTGATATCAATCCGTTGGTTAAGGGTCACACTCTTGTAATCCCTAAGTTGGCTGAGCCCGAGGCAGACTATATCTTCGACCTTGATGACAAGACTCTTGCTGATATGATGGTTTTTGCCAAGCGTGTGGCACTGGCTATGCAAAAGGTGATCACCTGCAAAAGGGTCGGTGTTGCGGTGTTAGGTATGGAGGTCAACCATGTGCATGTTCATTTGGTCCCTCTGAAAAAAGAGACCGACATGCTCTTTACCAATCCCAAGCTAAAACTTGAAGCTGCTGAGATGGCAACCATTGCCAATTCTATAGCTAATGCATTCGACGGAGGTGTGGAATAAGGCGCTATGTATATCATCATATACATTCTTTGCCACCTTATGCCAAGCTTGTAATGAAATATGGCACAGCCTAAGTAGTAAAAAAAGACCTCGAATGACGAGGTCTTTTTTTGGCTTGTTGCGCAATATAAAAAAAATAACTATCTTTGCGGCGTTTTCCCCTTAACTTATTTGGGCAGATGAACGATTAAGGTTCGAGAGTACTGCTTGAATTAGAGGCTCCTTAGGAATAGTAATGAGAAAGTCAAAAAATATAATACTTTTATTGCTGGTGTTATGCCTATGCGCTTGCAGTAAGCGCTATGTGCCTAAGCCTTACGGCTACGTCAGGTTTTTTGTTCCTGATACGGCGTACAGCAATTTTGACTATTGCGGTGTGTGCAGCTTCCTAAAATCCGATAATGCCGTGGTAAAGCAACGTGAGCAATATTATTGGGAAAACATTACATATCCCGATCTCAATGCCGTGATACACTGCAGCTATTATCCAGTAGAAGGTAATCTGCGTCAGCTAAGTGATGATGCTCAGGAATTTGTATATAAACATTCAGGCAAGGCCAATGCTATTCAAGAGAAGGGATACGATGATGAACTACACCATATTCATGGTGTGTTTTACCACCTTGAGGGTAATACTGCCTCGCCCTATCAGTTCTATCTGACAGATAGCACTCGACACTTCTTCAGAGCAGCGCTGTATTTTGACTGCATCCCCAATCAAGACTCGCTTCAACCGGCTATCGACTATATGAAGACAGACATCGTGCGAATGATAGAGAGTTTCAGGTGGGCTGATAGGTAATCACTGCAAACTAAGGCAAATCATGATAGATTCAGTATATTCAGATAACACGTTTGGTACTATAATTCAGCCCGAATGTCGAGTTTATTATTGCTTCATATACGAAGCCAAGAGTAAGCGTGAGGCTGAGCGCCGCGCTGAACAGTTATTGGTGCGCGAAGCATTCGGACCTGAGGCAGTGCTTGAGCACCATGAAGACGGTTCGCCATATATAGTAGGCAGAGATGAGCATATATCCATTTCTCACAGCCTGCATACTGCATGTATGGCAGTGTCGGAGGACCACGTTATAGGTATTGATGTAGAGTCGGTGTCAGAGCGCATTGAGCGCGTAAAGCATAAATTCCTCTCAGAGCAGGCCATCAGTGAATTGCAGGATATTGACGAAGAAGAACGCTTGTCGGCACTCACTTCGAGTTGGTGTGCCAAAGAAGCCATCTTTAAGGCTGAAGGCGAAACGGCAGGGCTGTTGGGCGAGAATATCGACTTGTCGCCTCTTGACATGCTTTCTACTCCTACGTATGTCAGAACGGGTCTGTTTGGCTATAAACTGTATCATTTGAAGCTGATATCTGCCTTTGAAGAGCGTTGTGTGCTGGCTGTGCAGCAGAGACTGCCGAAAATAAAAGTTCGAGAACGCTTGCTGAACTATCGTCAGGATGGTCGTAAGGTGCTTGCCGTACTATTGGACCCCGAGAAATGCAGCGATGCTGACATCGACAATCTGCAGCGTGTGTGTGCCGAGCGAAAACCAGACGTCTTTCTCGTTGGCGGGAGCACCATGTCGGCATCGGTTGACGATTTCGTTCGTCGTCTCAGGGTTAGGAATATGCAAGTGCCGATAGTGCTTTTCCCCGGTAGCGGAACACAATTGTCTGACTATGCAGATGGAATATTTTTCTTGTCGCTCGTGTCTGGGCGTCAGGCTGAGGCATTGATAGGGCAACAGGTGAAATCGGCAAGGCGAATTTGGGAATCCGACTTGCAGCCGATATCTGTGGGATATATACTGGTTGACGGCGGCAAACAGAGCGCTGTGGAAAGAGTGACCCATACCTTAGCTATCAGTCAGGACGATGTCCGGCTTATCACCGACACGGCAGCTGCCGCTTATTTGCTTGGAATGTCGAGTGTGTATCTTGAAGCGGGGAGCGGAGCGCTCTGTCCTGTCAAAAAAGAAGTGATAGAGTCGGTGGCAGCACTTAAGGGAGGCTATTTGATAGTGGGCGGTGGCATAACTTCAGTCGAACAGATGAATGATGCTTTCGATGCAGGAGCCGATATGGTGGTGGTGGGCAACTATTTTGAGTCGCACATAGACCAAATACCCATGTTCTATAATTCTCTTGATAGGCGAAATGAAATCTGCGAAAGATATGGACGATGAGAGATTTATGCAGTTAGCTCTGGCAGAGGCGCACAAGGCATTGGCTGCCGATGAGGTACCTATAGGTTGCGTTGTGGTCGCGGAAGGTCAGGTGGTAGGCAGAGGGCATAATCTCACTGAACATCTGCAAGACGTGACGGCTCATGCAGAGATGCAAGCCATCACGGCGGCGGCTGATACACTCGGAGCCAAATATCTGACGGATTGTACACTCTATGTTACGGTGGAACCTTGCGTGATGTGTGCAGGGGCTATCGGTTGGGCACAGGTTAGCCGACTCGTTTATGCTGCCGATGACCCCAAGAGGGGGTACAGCAGATTTGCACCAAATGCGCTGCATCCAAAGTGCTCCGTGACGAAAGGCGTGTTAGAGCAAGAAGCAAGAACGCTTATGCAAGACTTCTTTAGAAACCGACGCTGACGGATAAGATTATAATCCGTTTACGACAAACAGATAAACTTATGAACAACAGAAATACTTTTGTGTCGCACCTTTGGAAGGGAGCGATAGTGTTGGCGCTCTTAGTGCTTCTGATACACTTGGCTCCGCAGGAAACAAGCAGCTTTAAGTATTATTTTGAAGTGGGTAAGCCATGGGGTTATGAACTTGTAACTGCCGAGTTCGACTTCCCGATTTATAAGACCGAGGCTCAACTAAAGCAAGAAGAGGCTGAAGTGATGCGCGACTTCTCGCCATACTATATGTTAGACGAGTCGGTGGCAGGCGAACAGGTGAGCCGACTGTTTCATAATGTCAATGGGTTGGTGACAGAAACTTCTTACGACACCATCGTCGCACTCATGCGCAGGGTGTATGCTAATGGTATCATCAATGCCACAGAGAAAGAGCAGTGGCAAAAGCAACTCTCATCACAAGTGTCGCTTATAGATGAAGCACGGCAGGCCACACTCATTCCTTTGGACAAGCTGCCTACTCCTCGCCAGGCTTATGCAGAGATACTATCGGCTGCCACTCTTACTACCCAAGGCAATATCAAGCGGCTCAATGCCAGTTTATACATAGTGCCTAATCTCGTTTATGATACACTGCTTTCAGAGCAACGTCGCTCTGATTTGATAAACTCAATCTCACCGACAGAAGGAATGGTGCAGAAGGGTGAGAAGATAATCGATCGCGGGGAGGTCGTGACGCCTGAGCTTTATCAGATTCTGACTTCGCTCAGCCGTGCTTATACGGAGAAAGACATGCACTACAAAAACGTGTATTCCATGACTGCAGAGGCGGTGCTGATGCTGTATTTGTTAGCGATGATAATTGTGTATCTGCTTGTATTCCGCCCGAATGTTTATAATCAGTCGCGCAATGTCCTGTTTTTCGCACTGCTCATAGCAATAGAGGCATGTCTGACGTATGCCATTTTGAGTTATACCTCACTCAGCGTATATGTGGTTCCGTATATATGGGTACCTGTGCTTATTCGCGTGTTTTACGATTCGCGCACTGCACTATATATGCATATTGTCACCGTACTGCTGATTTCTTTGATAGTGCCTGCCCCTTATGAGTTCGTACTTATACAGCTGGGTGTGGGAATGGTGGCAATAGGTAGCCTGAAAGATATAAGTCAGCGCTCGCAACTCGGCAGAACAGCAATATATGTGGTAATAGCCTATTCTCTTCTTTATACTGCACAATGTTTGGCTGCTGCTGGCGACTGGCACCAAATCAATAGGTGGATGTATGTATATTTCCTGATTAACGGTCTGCTTGTGGTGGCGGTTTACGGACTTGTGTTTGTAATAGAACGACTCTTTGGATTTGTCAGCAGCATAACTCTTGTTGAGCTTACCAACGTCAACTCATCACTGATGCTTGAGTTTGCCGAGAAAGCACCGGGTACCTTCCAGCACTCTTTGCAAGTGAGCACTTTGGCAACAGAAGCGGCTAAGCGTATCGGGGCCGATGCTTTGCTTGTCAGAACAGGGGCATTGTATCACGACATAGGGAAGCTTGCTAATCCTCAGTATTTTACCGAAAATCAGCAGAACGGTGTCAATCCGCTCAGCGAGATGTCGTGCGAGCAAGCAGCGCAGGCAGTCATTCAACACGTGACCGACGGAGTGCGACTCGCTGAGAAAAACAACTTGCCCAAGGTGATAGTCAACTTTATACTAACTCACCACGGAACATCGAAAGTGCGATATTTTTATAATACGTGGATAAATGAGCACCCCGGTGAAAAGGTTGACGATACGCTGTTCTCGTACCCCGGACCGCGTCCTACAACAAAGGAAACAAGCATTCTGATGATGGCAGATGCCGTCGAGGCGCGCTCAAGAAGTCTCGAAGAGTTTACACCCAACGCCATTTCTGAGATGGTAGAGCAAATGGTGGAAGCACAGATTGCGGACGGGCAGTTCCGGTTATCACCGCTAACGCTCAAAGATATCGAAGACATAAAACAGGTGTTCAAAGAGAAACTGCTGAGCATGAACCACCATCGCGTAGTATATCCTGAACTGAAAACAGAGGATTAGCATATCATTTTAGGTAAGCCAATTCTGAATGAATTACCCAAAATGCAAGTAAACAAAACAAAAATTAACACTATATAAAGTTACACTTATGAACGATTTTCTAAAATTTGCACAATCAAAAGGTCTCAATACAATGCATGTTGAGAATGTAATGAATTCATCGGTCAAAATGAGTGGATATATATCGCCTTCTATACTTGAAGAGCGTCAGCTCAATGTGACTCAAATGGACGTGTTCTCACGACTGATGATGGACCGTATTATCTTCCTCGGAACCGAGGTTAACGACTATACTGCCAATGTCATTCAAGCGCAGCTGCTATATTTGGATTCTGCCGACCCGGGCAAGGATATCTCTATCTACCTCAATACTCCGGGCGGTTCGGTATATGCAGGATTGGGTATTTATGATACAATGCAGTTTGTTTCTTCCTCTGTATCTACAATCTGTACGGGTATGGCAGCCTCAATGGGAGCTGTGCTGTTAGTGGCGGGTGAGAAGGGTAAACGAGCTGCTCTGCCTCATTCCAGAGTAATGATACATCAACCTATGGGTGGCATACAAGGTCAGGCAAGCGACATTGAGATAACGGCGCGAGAGATTCTTAAACTGAAAGAAGAGCTTTATCAGATTATCGCTAACCACTCAGGACAAACGGTAGAAAAAATAACCGCGGATGCTGATCGCGACTATTGGATGACGGCTGAAGAAGCTCTCAAGTATGGAATGATAGACCACGTATATAGAAAGAAATAGTATGCCCAAGAAAAACAACAACCTCTCGCGTTGCTCTTTTTGCGGGCGTACAGATGTCCCGATAGTATATGGAGTAGATGGCGCTATCTGCTCTGATTGCGTAGAGAGTGCAAAGAATTTGTTTGCGACGATGTATCATGCGGATGCTGAAAAGTCAGTAGACAGCAAGTTGCCTGCCACATCTCTCGACTTAGCCACTCTGCCTCGTCCGCGCGACATCAAAGCTTTCCTTGACCAGTATGTCATCGGTCAGGATGATGCCAAACGAACCTTGTCGGTGGCAGTATATAACCACTATAAGCGGCTTCTGCAGCCAAAGGAAGCCAACGAGGTGGAGATAGAAAAATCGAACATCATCATTGTTGGTCCAACCGGTACGGGCAAGACGCTGCTCGCTCGGACCATAGCTAAGATGCTTGAGGTGCCGTTTGCAATGGTTGATGCCACTGTACTCACTCAAGCAGGTTATGTGGGAGAGGATGTGGAATCGTTGCTCTCAAGGCTTCTTCAGGCTTGCGACTATGATGTCAAAAAGGCAGAGACGGGAATCGTTTTCATCGACGAGATTGACAAAATAGCACGTAAGGGCGATAATCCCTCAATAACGCGTGACGTCAGCGGCGAGGGCGTTCAGCAGGCACTTCTCAAACTACTCGAAGGTTCGGTGGTTAATGTGCCGCCACAAGGAGGTAGAAAACATCCTGAACAAGAGTTCGTGCATGTGGATACTACCAAGATACTCTTTATCTGTGGTGGCGCTTTCGATGGCATCGATCGGCAGATTGCACTTCGCATGAACAAAAAAGTGGTGGGATTTCTTGCTACTGAGCAGCGTCAGGGGTCTTCCGAACAGAAGCTTGAAGATATGTACCAATACGTTGCGCCGCAAGACCTTAGGACATTTGGCCTGATACCCGAAATAGTAGGTCGTTTGCCTATTGTTACTTATCTCAAACCCTTAGGCAAAGAGGCTCTAAGAAAGATTCTCACCGAACCGAAAAATGCACTCGTCAAGCAGTATCAGAAATTGCTTGCGATGGACGGTATCACTCTTGAGTTTGAGGACGATGCACTCGACTACATTGTCGGCAAGGCCCTTGAGTACAAGTTGGGAGCACGTGGACTGAGAAACCTTACTGAGACGGTTATGAAAGATGTACTGTTTGAAGCACCGTCATCAAATGAAAAAAAGGTGGTTATCACTCGCGAGTTTGCTAAGGAGCAGATTGACAGGAAATAGCAGTTTGTGGGTTGCACAAATGAAATGGCGGGCATCAGTATGCCCGCCATTTTTCTATCAGTGATTGAAAATCTTGTGGATAATCGGAGTCAAATAACATGCGCTCACCACTATCAGGGTGTGTGAAGCCTAAGGTCTTGGCGTGAAGGGCTTGCCGCGGACATAACTTCATGCAATTGTCAACAAACTGGCGGTAACTTTGTGTACGCTCGCCTTTGAGTATCTCGCATCCTCCGTATTTCTCGTCAGCAAAAAGCGGATGACCGATGTGCCGCATGTGAACGCGTATCTGATGTGTGCGCCCTGTCTCCAATCTACATTCCACAAGCGTCACGTAGCGCATTGTCTCAAGCACCCTGTAGTGCGTGACGGCAGGTTTAGCAAGTGGATTCTCTTCCATGTCCCATACACGATAGATGGTGCGGTCGCGGTTATCGCGGGCAAGTGCTCCGCTGATGGTGCCCTGCTCTGTATCGAATCTGCCCCATACAAGGGCATGATAGGTGCGGGAAGTGGTGTGATTGAAAAATTGCAATGCCAAGTCTGCCTTAGCGCGAGGTGTCTTAGCTATGAGCAGCAGTCCGCTTGTATCTTTATCAATGCGATGAACGAGACCGATATCGGGGTTGTTGATATCAAAGCGACTATCAGAGCGGAAATAATAGGCAAGTGCATTGAGTAGAGTACCGCTCCAGTTGCCATGACCAGGATGGACGACCAAGCCCGCAGGTTTGTTGATTACCATCAGACTTGCGTCTTCATAGACTACGTCGAGCGGTATATCCTCAGGCTCTACATGCCCATCGTAAGGTTCATGGTCAAGTAGCACTTGTATGACATCAAGCGGCTTCACCTTGTAGTTACTGCTCACCGGTTTGCCATTCACCCAGATGTGCGAGGCATCAGCAGCATGCTGTATGCGAGTGCGAGAAGTGTCAGGGATATGTTCGGCGAGATAACGATCAATGCGCAAAGGCGTCTGGCCCTTGTCAACCTCTGTTCTCCATCGCTCATATAACTCGTCGGAATCCATAATACATTGAATACTTGAAAATCTTTTTGTCTTGGATGAAGAGTGTCAGAAAAAGTCCTCATCTTCGACCTCTTCCGTCATCCGCTTGCCAGGGTCTGCAGATAGATATAGTGTGACGCGTGATCCTTCTACTACCCACTTGCCGGCAGCCGGCTCCTGGTGGTAAACGAGCATTGACTCGCTCTCCTTGCTTCCTTCCGTTACTTCTACGTCGAAGTTGACTGCACCCACAATGAGCGAGTTCTGCAAGATGACACGCTTGGCATCGTTCAGATTCTTACCAATTAACTGTGGTACATAGATTGTTGCATCACCTTCAGCGTTTTGTCCGACCACCAACTGCAGTGTGCTGCCCACCGTCAGACGCGTCAGAGGCTCGACCGACTCACCGTTGTACGTGACATCCAAGACAAGTCCGGGAAATTCCGACGGCTGATAAACGACGGAGTCTAACTCGAAACCCAGCGAGAGCAGAGTGGTCTCTGCCTGGCGGTATGACATGTCGTAAAGTCGTGGTACTGCCACAGTGGGCAAACTGCGTGAGTTCATTATTACGTAAATCGATCTGCCACTCTTGGTATGAGCATGGGCGGGCGGGTTCTGCTCAACTATAGTGCCGAGTTTGACGCGAGGATTATAAGTGGAATCTACCACTTCTATACCTAAGTTGGCTTGCTGCAGGTAAAGCCTCGATTCTTCGATATTCATTCCTGTAACATCGGGTACCTCCACCTCCTGGCCATGGCGGGTATATTTCTGCAACCACGCCTGAACGCCGAAGATGATACCTACGACGAGTAACGCAGCCAAGAAGAACATTTTCAAAACAAAGGCTATGTTAGAATGCCAAAAATCTGACCATTTCATCTGTTGTCGGTTTTGTGGGTTATGGTAGTTTCGTGCTATCAAGTGCTTGCTGACTGACCTGTCTCGGTCGGCAGGGCACAGAAATCTGCATGTGAGATTGAACGGCAAAGGTACAACTATTCTCGCAATTAGCAAAATCATGGCGTCTTTTTCCTATTCACTTCTCGTCATGATGTTTTGCAGGTTCAAAGATTTTGTGTAACTTTGCACGCTTTATCTAAAACATTGGTAATACACTTATTCCTTTGATAAATGAGAAAAATTGTTTCTATAATTTTCGTCTGTCTGATAGCCTGTGCAGTGAGCTCGCAAAATAAGATTTCGTATTTCGGAATCGAGGGTAGCGCTTACGCCCAGTGGCATTATGATAACACAGATCTTACTGACTCTAAGGCCGGTGCAGGTGCTGAACTAACCTTAGGCTATCATTTCCAGAAGGACAGGTTTATATTTACCGTTGGTCTGTCAGCAGCTTTTGCCTCAACTCGCTTAGGCGTGCAGACCGGCGATGAGGCTATGCTGTTACCGGCTACCGACAGCCGCGGGGTGGACTATCGGATGGTGGTAGATATGAAAAACCGTGTGGACCGCAGCAGAACGATGGATATTCGGCTGCCGCTGCTTTTCGGTATGGATATCAACAATTGGTATTGGCTAGCCGGTCCCGTCTTTGTGGCAAACCTTAGAGGCAACACTCTGCAAACAGCTGAAATCCGTACAAAAGGGCGCTATGACCGCTACTATGAGGATCTTGTCAACCTGCCCCAGCATGGTTTCCACGACTTTGAGAAAATCGAAAGCAAAGGCTCTATGAAATTTCTCTACGATGCGCGCTTGGCTGTTGAGGGCGGCTATACTTTCCATTTCTCGGGCTCCCGGCTCGGCTCACATGCATCATCAAGCAATGCCCTGCGAGTAGGACTATTTGCTGAATTCGGACTAAACAATATAAGACCCAGCTCATCAAAAGCTTTGCTCACAGGACAGGTGCTCGATGAGAACGGCAAACTTACAGTGACGATGAACCATGCCTATTCCTCTCATTCTACAGACAATAATTGGGTGCGTACAGCACTTGTCGGAGTAAGGCTTACATACATGATACGGTTAAAAATCCGCCAGGGTAACTATTGCCCTTGTCATAAACTCTAAATGCCTAATACTATAGCCTGATATTCAAAAGCTGTAAGATAACAAAACATCTAACAAAGCATATTGAAACGCACAAAACTTTATATTATCTCTTTTTGCCTGCTGTCGCTGACGGCAGCTGTCAATGCTCAGACGGCAGTCAGAGCTGATGCACTATTTGTAGAGAAGAACTACGCCGAGGCGGCTCATGCATATCGAAGTCTGCTCGGAAGAGTGCCCGACAACCAGCTTTATCTCTATCGCTATGCACGCTGTCAGCAAGAGCTGGGACAAACAGATACTGCCATCGTGTATTTTGAAAAAGCAGGCGAGAAGTATCAGCTACGAAACTATTATTTAGGGTTGCTCTATGAGCAGAGTTATAGGTTTGAGCAGGCTCTTACTTTGCTTTCCCGTTATGCTCTGACCCTGACTGAAGATACTTTGCGCGAGCAGGAACTAAAGCAGCATATTGCCTATTGCAGAAAAGGTGCGCGCTATATACGTCGAGTGGAAGATATTTGCATTATTGATAGCGTAACATTGCCTCTTTCAAGGCTACTCACCGCTTATCGACTATCGGCAGAATGTGGCAGTATCACTTTAGCCGACAGCCTGCTACCATGCTACGTGACACAGAAGGGCGACCATAGCGTTTGCGTGAAAAGAGTGGGACAAAATCTCAAGCTTCTCTCGTGTCACCGTATCTTATCGGCTGACGAGTGCGACACTCTGCCCGGTGCTGTCAATTCAGACGCCAATCAGTCATATCCTTTTATGCTTACCGATGGCGTGACCCTCTATTTCGCTTCAGACAAGGCTGAGGGCTTAGGTGGTTACGATATCTATGTCACTCGCTACAACCATGCCACCAAAGACTGGTTCGAGCCTGAAAACATAGGGTTCCCGTTCAACTCGTCTGCTAACGACTTTCTTTATGCCGAGGACGAACTATCAGGCATCGGTTATTTTGCTACCGACAGATTCGCCCAAGATGGTTATGCAACCGTATATAGTTTTGAACTTAACCCCGAGAAAAGGATTGTGACAGACTCGCTTCGCGCTATCAAATTGGCACAACTTTCACACCCGACTTTCTGCCAATTTAGCGACGAAGAAAGACTTGCAGATGGTGATATTCAAAATAATTCCAAGCCCGGAAAAGATCATACGGTAACTGACGAACAACCATTAGCAGTTATCAACGACGAGTTGACATATTATAGTCTGACAGAGTTTCGCTCGCCCAAAGCGCGAAAACTCTGCGAACAGGTCATTCTCTTAGACGAGGCAATAAGCGAGGAGAAAGAAAACCTTCTGCGTGCCAGAATAGAGTATGAAAAATTAGGACAAGACGAGGAACTAAGAAGCGTCATTCTCGCCTCTGAACGGACTCTTGTCAATATGATAGCCGACCGTGAGCAACTTATGTTACAAGTTCGTCAGGAAGAACTGCTAATGCTTAATCGCAATTATAAGTAAGTGGTATACAGAAAGCTATGTTGCATATTTAAATTCGTTCGGATGAAACGTTGTCATTATATATTTTTTTTGCTTATTGCACTCCTTGCGGCATGTAATATTATTGACGAGCCAAAGGTGAATCCACCGGTTGAAGATACCATAGTATTGCCTGCTGATAGCATAGTCCTACCGCGCGATTCTGTTGTTCTGCCTCCGGACTCTGTTGTTCTGCCTCCAGATACAGTGGCTGTCCCTCCCGATACTACTATTCTTCCCCCTGATACTCTTTCCCCCGAGAAGCCGGACCAGCGGCGCAATCCTGATTATCTCTATGACCTCGAAGCTTTGCCTGAGATAACAATCGAATTGACTGAGCAAAGTTGGAATCAGTATCTTCAGAATTTTGACGCTAATCCTAACAATACCATATATGTTCCTGCTACGTGGACGATGCGCAAAGGACAGGACGTCTGGCGGCGCGAGGATATAGGTTTACGCCCGCGTGGCAATACATCGCGTGTACGTCCTGAAGGCAGCTCCGGTCAGTTACATTCCGATGGCAATCAGTTCCATCATGCACATTTCGGAGTGTGCTTTACGGAGTATGGCGGTAAGCGTTTCTTTGGGTCAGACCGCGTTATTCTCAAGTGGTTCCACGAGGACCCTTCATACGCTCGTGAGGTGTATTGCTATGACTTGTTCCGCCGATTCGGAGTATGGTCGGCACCGCGGGCTTCGTACTGCCGACTTTGGATTTTGATACAGGGTGACAGTCGTCCCGTCTATATGGGCGTATATGAACTATTAGAGGGTGTGCGCAAGGGTTGGCTCGATGAAAGAACTAAAAACGGGCATTTGCCGGACGACGATGGCAACTTATGGAAAGCAGCATGGGGCGCTGATTTGAGCGACTTTAACAATGTAGGAACGGCCAACATGGGAGTCTCGACGGATGAACATCAGTATGTGTATTCGCTTAAGACCAACAAGAGCACAGGTCTTGCAGCTGCACAGAAAGAGCTCTACGATTTCATGGAACAGATGCGTCCGCTGCCATCGGGAAGCGCGCAACTCAAAGAGTATCTTTTGGAGCATGTTGACATCGATTTGTTCCTTAGAATGATGGCAGTCAATGTTGCAGTGGGTATGTGGGACGACTATTGGGTCAATAAAAACAACTATTATTTTTATTTTGACTCACAACACCGATTCTATTTCATTCCATTCGATTACGATAATACTCTTGGTGTCTCTCAATGGGGAATGAAAGATGATGCAGCTACTGCCGACCCGCTAACATGGGGCAGCCTTGAAGGTGACAGACTGCTATGCAGAAAGATTTTTTCGATACCTGAGTTTAAGTCTCAATACCGGAACTACCTTTTAGAACTTGCGGATAGCGACGAATTGTTTGGTGCCACAGGTAGCGCCGCCAGAATTAAAAAGTGGCAGCAGATGGTGAAGCCCTATCTGCAAAACGACACAGGTGAAGATGAGATTATTCAAGACCGCCCCGCTTCATGGAGTTCTACTCAGCAGTACCGTCTTCTGACAGGTGGCATGGGGGAGAATTTCTTCCTCACCCGCAAAGAAGCTATAGAACACTACTGCAAGCCATAACTGTACGTAACCATTCGCTAAAGTACACAGACATAGAGTTAGGGCTGTAACCAAAATCGGTTACAGCCCTAATAAGTTCTAATGATTTCAAGTCGGTTTTAAAGATTATTGTTGTTGTGTTTGTAATCGCGCTTCGGGATGTTGTTTAATACACTCGTGCGGCAGTAGCTTCAACAAGTCCTCTTCTTGAGGTTGCTTCAATGGATTCCTTGATATAACATACGGCATCGCGGCAATTACATCATTGAGATATAATCTCGGGTTAACATCTTGCTCTTTGCACGTTCCAATCAGTGAGCAGATAATCGACATCCACCCCGCTGCAACGGGTGCCGATCTATATCAGGAAGGTTATGCATATAAATTCACAGAAAAGAAACGCATAATTAGAGTTCCGGATTAGCCCCC
>CAMHGK010000039.1 GCA_946184695.1 uncultured Bacteroidales bacterium
TTCTGATTGGCTATGAACTTATGTTCCGCAAGCCATACGCTACCCATGCCGCCTTTACCTATAGGCGCCACGATGCGATAGTTGAGTATTTCTTTTCCTATCATATTTGTAATGTTTTAATGAAGTGGTAAATGGTAAATAGTAAATCTCATCACATTGCGCCAAGCAGGGTGAGGAAGTTGATAGTGAGCATTATCAGACCTATGATACCTGCAGTTCGTGCCCACGTGGGCTTTGTTTCTCTCCATGCAATCCATAGAATAATACCCACGATAGGAACCAATGATACGACAAACACCCATATCGGCGTAGGCGGCTCTATGTTATTTACCGGAGGTACAGGCGGTTGATTTGTTCCTGCCTGCTGTCCGCCTACGAGTGTCTCACCGCCTCCGCTACCTACCACTACACCGCTTATTGGCAGTTGTGCATAGATATGCACCCATGGGAGCGGAATGCGGTTGGCAAGTAGTATCTCCGTTCCGGGAGCCACTGTCACTCGCTCGTTGTTAATCACTCGTCCGCCTACCACTGAGCCGTTCTTGCTCATGTCGAAATAGACGTACTGGTTGCCTACAATGCTTATTGTGGCATGTTTGCGTGATACGTATTCGTCTGCAATGACGATATCACAGTCAGGCGATTTGCCTATAGTAAGTGTCTTGCTCATAGTGTTATGTGTTCCGTTATATCCTCCCGTTTGGTAGGGTTGAGATAGTGCATTTCTAAACTCCTGAGGCGTCTGGAACCTCAGTGTCATGTTCTTATCGGTTGCTTTTATGATTGCCGCAGCAGTCGTTGCCGATACGTCGGGTCTCAAAGTGCGGATATCGGGAATGGCCTGCTGAATGACCCGCATACGCGTCTCGTGGTCGTTGGTGGCCTTCTGAATGGCGTCTCTGCCGGCAAGCATATAGAAGAGCAGGCAACCCAGCGAATAGATGTCGGTTCGGTGGTCGATATTGTAGCCGTTGGCTTGCTCCGGACTCATATATCCGTCGGTGCCGATGACGGTGCCCACGGTCATGCCGGTAGATATGCGCGAGTCTTTGGCAATACCAAAGTCGATGATGCAGATAGTACCATTGGGGCGCAGCATGATGTTCGACGGCTTGATGTCGCGGTGAATCTTGCCATACAGATATACCGTCTGCATGGCATCGAGAATCTGGTCCATGAGGGCGAGCGCCTGCTGTTCGCTATATGGACCTTCGCGGCTAACTCGCTGCTTGATCGTCTCACCTTCGACGAACTCCATAGGCAGGTACATATTGCCTTGCTGGTCGGTGAAAGGGCTCCCCATAATCTTCACCACCGATGGGTGGTTGATGTCGGCAAGCGTCTGAGCTTCGGTGGCAAAGAGGGTACGGAATCGTTTGTCATAGGCAAACTGATTGCTCATCATCTTGACGGCAACAGTCTGACCGGTGTGATTGTCAACAGCCTTATAGACGCATCCCATGCCGCCTTCGCCCACCTTTACCTCTTGTGAATAACCTTGAATCATAGTTTTGCTGATATTATCCGATTAACTTTGTCAGATTTTCAACAATAGCGTCGGCAGCTGCTTTGTTCTGCTCAAGTGTTTTTGCCTCATCGTAGTCGAGTTTTTGCAACTCATCCAAAGATTTATCTACAGCTTTTCTGCATGTTCTGTCATGACATGCATTTCTGCGTTGCCTGAGTTCGTTTTGCTTTTCTGCCTTGTATTCCTCGAAAGCATTTTTATCGGTTGCAAGCTTCTGCTCGGAGCTTTGCTCTTCGGCTTGCTTGCCTGTCTCGTTAGCACTGCTTTCGACTGATCCTTTTTTTCCTTCGTCCTGAGAATCAGCCTTTGCGCCTTCTTCCTTGTTATCCTTTTGGGATTGTTCTTGAGAAGCTTCTGCCGATTGGGCTGCTACTGCTTTCTTGGTAGTGTCGGATTGTGCAGTGGCGGTATCTTTTCTAACCGGTGCCGGTGATTTTTGGGAGACTTTACTTGACGAAGTACCAAATAAATTATCAAGTATGTTAGGCCTTCTAACGTTATCTGTCTTGTCTGACGCGTTGCCTTTATCCTTAGGGGCATTATCCTTAGGCGTTTCTGCAACGGGGTTGACGGGGCTTGACTCTGGCCGGGTTTGTTCGTCAAGAGGCAGTGGCACGGGGGCAGTGTTTTTGACTACTGCTGCTGAATCAGCCGGTGCAGGTTCTGCCACAGGTGTCACCTTGTCGCCACGCATAACGAGGAAGGTGATAAGCCATGCTATCAGCGCTGCCGCCACAGCGGTCAGGGCTACTGCAAGCCACCACTTATTTATTCTCAGTCCGCTGCATTTGCCTGTGGCTACAGCGGGTGCTACTGAGAACTCCACTATCTGAACCGTGATATTGTCGAGTCCGCCATTGGCACGAGCCATCTCCACGAGGGTATCCACGCGCTGTTGCGATGTCATCTCGGCTTGTCGGCTCACTACGCGCAGTATATGCTCGTCGCTGACCATACCGCTCAGTCCGTCGGAGCAGAGCAGGAAGCAGTCGCCTGCTTGGGGTTCGATGGGTTCAGGCAGTACGGTAGCCGGCTTCATGGAGTCGATACCGAGGCAGTTGGTTATCTCGTTTTTGCGGGGATGGTGTTCGGCCTGCTCAGCTGTTATCTGTCCGCTGTCAACCAGCATCTGCACAAACGACTGGTCCTTGGTGAGCTGACGGATTCGGCGGTCGCGCACTATATAGACGCGGCTGTCGCCTACAGAACCTATATATACTTTACCTTCACGCACTATGAGCATGACGCAGGTGGAGCCCATGCCTGTCAGTTCGGGTTGGCGACGGGCACGCTCAAGTATGGCGCGGTTGGCAGCGTCGATAGCCACTCCGATAGCCTCACGAGGGTCCTGAAAGAAAGTCGTAGTCAGACACTCGCGTATGGCATCGACGGCAGTCTGCGATGCCACAGCACCACCCACATGACCACCCATGCCGTCGCATACGGTAGCCACGAGGCCGTTCTGTGACTCAAAATGTACGAGGTTGTCTTCGTTGGCTTTGCGCTTGCAACCTACATCGGTGCGCTCAGCCACATGGCAATACGAGAAGTTTTCCATATCAGAACACGGGTATTGCAAAGAAAACGAACTTAGTAGCACCAACAACGATTATATCGCCTGTTTTGAGTTTCTTGCCCTCGCTGAGGAACTCACCATTGATATACGAGCCGTTGGTCGAGTATTGGTCAACAGCTGTGAAGCCGTCCTCGCGGAAGAGGATAAGCAGGTGTTGCGACGAGAGTTTGGAGTCGGCAGTGATGGGTATGTCGCAAGTGGCGGCACGACCGATGATGTTGCGTCCCTCAAAGATTTTGAACACGTCGCCGTTCTTATTGGTGTCGTAGCTTACGAGCAGACCTACCAATCGGCGCTCATCGTTCTGTGCGTCTGCACCGGCTGAGCGGATTACGGTTCTGCCGCCTGCATCGTCGCTTCTGCCACCGTTAACGCGCATTGTGGGAGCCTCGAAGTCGCCACCTGCGGGAATGGGTCCGAACGCATCATTGCCGCCGCCGAGCATGGCGGTCTTTTCGGAGTTGGCGCCTGCTGCCATCGACGGGCAGAAGGGGCAGTTATCACCATAGATACTCGGGTCATACTGATGACCATTAGGACATTTTTTTGTTGCCATAGTTGTAATAATTTATGTGTTTGTATTATTTTTAATATAAGGAAGTCAGATGGTTTTAGATTTCGTTTTCGTTAGCCACCCGCCCCCTACCCCCTCCCTCGTGAGGGAGGGGGAGAGCCTGCGGATAGCACCTTTGTCAATTTATAATTGATTATTGATAATTGCCAATTGATAATTGATTATTGACCACGCGGATAGTATTCTTTGCTCAGTAGCGAAGCGGTCTTTGCTCTGTAGCGAAGCGGTCTTTCGATTTTTCAGATAAGAGCAGTCTGAGAGCGTTACTACTCCAACAATTCGAGTAGCCATTTGGCTCTGATAGCCATTGAGAAGCCTTGCATGCTAACACCATTCTGTGAGAAACCTGCATTGAGCACTCCAACGAGTCTGCCGCGTTCATCAAGCACGGGCGATCCGCTTGAGCCGCCGGTAGAAGAAGCGCTATGACCGAAGCTGACATCGCCGCGGTTCTGCGTCACCGTACCTGACTGTATCTGGTTCTCCAAAACAACCGACTCACCGGCACCTTTTACCACGCCGAAACTAATTCCCGAAGGGAAGCCAATGACATAAATGGTGCTGCCTTGTTTGGTTGCAGACTGCGAGGTCTGAGCTTTATTGATATCAACGATAGCGGTGACTCCGACAGGCAAAGCCTTGTTGGATGTTTGCAGCACAGCCACATCTTTATCTTTGTCAGTCTGCGTTTTATATATCACACACGAGTGGAGATTTTCATCTGACAGGTGCATTCCGTTGGGTATCACCCATAACCCGTCGAACTCACCTCGTACATTTATCTTGGGTATGGCATTTCTTATCATCAACGCAAATGTGGCTGCATTCTTATTACCATACCGCGTATCGAGTTTTTCCAACTCGTATATCATATTTTCAAGTTGCAGACGCACCACTTGTTCGAGTTTGTCCGACTCATCGCTGAACAGCCACGGCTTGGCAATATGCAAGTTGGTTCCGATTTTGCCGTCGGGCGATATGAAAAAGCCGGTACCCTGATAGGTTTGACTATTGCCGGTAACGATATTAGCGCCTGAACCCAACGAGATTTTAGCATCAGGACTTATTTGCAGAACCTTATAGCATAATTCTGTGGCTTGCGGGTCGGCTCCATCAAAACTCAGTCGATAATGGTACTTACCATAAACAAGGCACACGGCTGATTTATACTTGTCATAAATCTTGCTTGCGGGCATGGAGCGCAACTGAGTCCAATAGAATAAACCTGCCCCCACGAGCAGTAATACCAACACCACTGCAGCGATAGCGGGGAAGGCATTACCTGACTTTTTATGCTTGCCACCGGCAGAGAACACAGCTTCCCAAGCAAACGGGTGCGAGGCGATAGCCACACTGTCGCCTTTCCTTAGAACAACCGAAGTTATACGCTGCGAGTTGACAAAGGTGCCGTTGGTGGAACCGAGGTCGGTGAGTTGCACCTGTCCGTCGGGCAACTTTTCCAATACGGCATGCTTAGATGACACGTCGGTGCCTTGAATGATGATATCCTGATCCGAGGCACGCCCGATAGTCTTGCGTAGCGGGTTGCCTGCTGCACGTATCACCGTCTTCTGCGGAGCGTTAAGCAGAGCCGACAGACTAAGGTTATAGGTACCCAAGCGCACCTGATCCTGAGGTTGCACGATGGTGTCGATCGTGATGCGCTTGCCATTGACAAAAGTACCATTGGTACTGTTCAAATCGCGTAGCACTATTCTGCCGTCGTCGAGGATAGTAACTACCGCATGCTGACGCGATACCGAAGCGTCATTGATAACGTGGTCGTTGTTCGGACTCTTGCCGATCTTGATTGTCTTCATGGTTGTATAATTTTAGTTATGACGTATATATCTTAAGCGCGGGGGCTCTAAAAAAACGCAAAAGGCACAATAGCCTTATCTCCAGATAAGCACTACTATGCCTTAGTCTTCCCCATAATCAGTTCGAATTAAAAACAACAAAAAAAGCGTGGAAACCCATTGTTTGCACGCTCACCCGAGGCCCTTCGCAATTGCCTTATTGTACCATGACAAACAATCAATAAAGGTCCACGCCGAATATGTAAATCATGTATATGCCAAACAGCATACACAACATGTACACATTCACTGGACATTTATCGTTGTCCTTGCATCGGGTACAAAATTGAATGTTGCGAAGATTCAGGGTGAACCGAAACAAAGCGCAAAAATAAACGCCTTCTTATGTCTGCCGACTCCGCAATAGCGAAATCTGCGTTGCAAAGATAGCAAAAAAAATTATAATACTGAAATATTTAGCACTCAGAGTAGAAAAAAATTTGCACACGTCAGATAATTGTTCTACTTTTGCCGCGCTATTTAATAGAACTATCAAACACACATTCTTATATTTATACACCAAAAACACTAATACACTGACTTGTTGAAAATTCGAGATCGGATTATGCAAAAAGTACTTTTTTTAGGAATAGATATCGGTTCTACCACTCTCAAAGCCGCCGTTACAGACGACAGAGGCGAGCTTGTCTTCAGCGCCTACCGCCGTCATAATGCCAATCCTGCAGGAGTGGCGGCAGAGGTGCTTGGCGAGTTGCTCGCTCAGACGGGCAACTGTCTGTTGCACGTGAGGATGACAGGCTCGGTAGGCATGGGCTACGCCGAGCGCGCCGGACTGCCCTTTGAGCAAGAGGTGATAGCGGCAGCCACCATCATTCGCCGCCGTTACCCCGACTGCCATACCTTCGTTGACATAGGTGGCGAAGACTCCAAGATGATATTCTTTACTGAGGGGTGCGCTCCCGACATGCGCATGAACGGCAACTGTGCAGGTGGCACGGGTGCTTTCATCGACCAGACCGCCACTCTGCTCGGAGTGGAGACGACGGAGTTGCAACAGATGGCTCAGCGGGCTAAGAACATCTACCCCATAGCCTCGCGTTGCGGCGTGTTCTCGAAAACCGACATACAGAATCTGCTCAGTCGCAACGTTCATAAAGACGACATAGCAGCCTCGATGCTTCAGGCTGTATCTATGCAGGTGGTGTCAGCATTGGCACGCGGCATGCAGACCCGCCCGCTTGCTGTGTTCGCAGGCGGCCCCTTTGCCTATATACCCCAACTCAAAAAACACCTGCAGCAGACGATGGGGCTGAGCGATGAGCAGTGCGTCATAGCCGAGCATGCCGAGCTCATACCCGCCTTAGGCTGTTCTGTTTTAGCAGCCGGCGACACAGCAGAACCCATTCAACTCGAACGGCTGATAGAACTGCTGAGCAGCAAGCAGACAGAGATAAGATATCAGAACTCTCTGCAGCCGCTTTTCCAAGATGAAGCTGCATACAAGTCATGGCTCAGCGAGCGCCTCACACCCGTCGCCATAGCCGACAGTCAGGAACCATTAGATCCCGACGGCGACTATTTCCTCGGCGTTGACTCGGGCAGCACCACCACCAAACTCGTACTCACAGACGGCACCGGACGCATCGTCTATACCGACTATAGCTACAACAGCGGCGACAGCCTCAAGGCCTTCACGGCTGCCGTGGAGCGCATGAAACTTCGTACAGGCGACATCAGCATACGCCGCAGTTGTGCTACAGGCTACGGCGAACAACTGCTACGCACTGCCTTCTCGCTCGACTATGGGATAGTGGAGACAATGGCACATTTCCGCGCTGCCCGACATGCCGACCCCAAAGTGAGTTTTGTGCTCGACATCGGAGGGCAGGACATGAAAGCCATTTTCGCCGACAACGGCAGTATCCGACGCATAGAAATCAACGAGGCATGCTCATCGGGCTGCGGCTCGTTCATCATGACCTTTGCACATCAGTTGGGCTACGACATCTCGGACTTTGCACACATGGCATATTTTGCAAGCGCACCATACGACTTGGGTACACGCTGCACCGTTTTCATGAACTCGAAAGTCAAGCAAGCCATGCGCGAAGGTGCAAGCGTGGAGGACATCGCAGCAGGGTTTGCCTACTCGGTGATAAAAAACTGCCTGTTCAAGGTGCTCAAACTGCAATCTGTGGACGAACTGGGCGGGCATATAGTGGTGCAAGGCGGCACCATGCGCAACCACGGAGTGGTAAGAGCCTTGGAGAAATTGACCGGCTGCCAAGTCCGATTCACCAACATACCCGAACTGATGGGTGCATACGGAGCAGCTCTGTATGCGATACAGAATTGATAATTTATAATTGATAATTATGCATTATGCATTATAATAATCATGCGCATAAACGACATACTACAATCTAAAGACTATGAGTCAACCGTGGACTTGTGCAAGGGTTGCGAGAATCATTGCACGGTTCGTGCTTTTCGCTTTGCCAACGGCAGAACGTTCTACTCGGGCAACAACTGCGAGCGCGTCTATAGCAACAACACCGACTCCAATCGCAAGGGAGTGAATATGTTTGCTGAGAAGCGACGACGCCTATTCTCATATAGCAGCCGAAGCGGACAAGCCTCAGCAACGGGCGGTGATGAGTCGGCAGGCAGAACGCATACCAACTCTTCTTCAAAAAATACTCTGCCGCTTATCGGCATACCACGCGGACTCGGCATATACGAGAACTACCCGTTTTGGAAAACCCTGTTCGATGAGTGCCGGATACCTACCGTTCTGTCGCACAACTCTTCCAACTCGCTTTACGAAAAAGGCATACGCACAATAGTGGCGGATAATATATGCTTTCCGGCAAAGCTGTTTCACGGTCACGTGATGGACCTCGTAGAGCGCAAGGTGGACCGCATATTTTATCCGTGGGTGGTGTACGAAAAAAAGGAGGATGACAACTCAAAAAACTCGTTCAACTGCCCCATAGTATCAGGTTATTCTGACGTGATAAGCAGTTCGGTGAATACTGAGCGCGAATACGGAATACCACTTGACTCGCCCGTAATTTCGTTCAAAGACCCCGACCTTCTGCTCAGTTCCTGCCGCGACTACCTCAGCCGCTTTGGCATCAGCAAACAGACCATAGAACGCGCCGTCAAGCGAGCACTGCAAGCCCAAGAAGACTATTTGGACTGGCTCACACAGCGCTCAGAGCAGGTATTAGCAGATGCCATAGCACAACATCGCATGGTCATCCTGCTTGCAGCGCGCCCCTATCATATCGACCCCCTCATAGAGCACAAGATATCGTCGGCTATAGCTGATATGGGCATCGATGTCATAACGGAAAATGTAGCGCGCAAATCAGGTAGTGGCGTGTACGAACACATCAACGCACTATGCCAATGGGCATACCCCAACCGAATATTCAAAGCCGCCTATTTCGTCGGCAACCACAGCTACGACAATCTTCACATGGTTGAGCTGACATCGTTTGGTTGCGGTCCTGACGCTTTCATCCTCGACGAGGTGCGCGAGATACTCCACCGCTACCACAAAAACCTGACAGTGCTCAAAATCGACGATGTCAACAACATCGGTTCGCTCAAGCTGCGCGTTAGAAGCCTTGTGGAGAGCGTACAGGCTCAACCCGAAGCGGCAAAGACGGCTTCTGCTAAAGCCGACGAACAGAAGCCGTGGACCACTCGGCCGTTTGAGCAAAAAGACCGCGACTTCACTATCATAGCTCCATATTTTGCAGAAGGCTACACTGAATTTCTGCCCACTGCTCTGAAGATGGCAGGATACAACCTCGTACCGCTGCCTATGGGCAGTCAGGCTGACGCCGAGGAAGGACTACGCATCGCCAACAACGACATCTGCTACCCCGCCACCATCGTCATTGGCAGTCTGATGCGAGCACTCGGAAGCGGACGTTTCGACCTCAACCGCACGGCAGTGGCAATCACGCAGACGGGAGGCCAATGTCGCGCATCCAACTACTATTCGCTAATAAAAAACGCTATGGTGCGCGCCGGCTATGCCAATGTACCGGTCATCTCTGTTGCTACCGGTCAGGGGCTTCAGAATACGCAACCGGGATTCAGCATCGATTGGAAGAGCATGGCACTGCCCGTTATATATACCATGTACTATGCCGATGCGTTGCAGAAACTCTACTATCCGTCGGTGGTTCGCGAGCGCGAAGCCGGCAGCGCCAAACAACTGCTCCGGCACTACACCGAGGCACAACTGCCACTGTTAGAACGGCGCGACTATCGCGGCATGCTCCGACTCATACGCGAAGCGGCAAAGGCTTTCAGCGCCATTGCTGACCACGACAAGCAGGTGACGCAAGTGGGAGTGGTGGGCGAGATATATGTCAAGTACAACTCGTTTTCTAACAAGAACGTGGTGCAGTGGTTGATAGAGCATGGTGTGGAAGTAGTGCCGCCTGCCATTACGGGCTTCTTCTCTACCTCGCTCGTGAACAACCATATCAACCGCTGCCTGCATATCAGAGCAGACAACCCGCCACTGTGGGCTACGGGTGCCATACACCAACTGCTCCGGTTCGTAGCACACCGATACGACCGTGCATGCCGCGACTTCCCCTACTACCGACCATTCACCGACATCTTCGATATCGCACGGCTGTCAGAGAAAGTCATCTCACCCGCTGCCGACTTCGGTGAAGGCTGGTTCCTGCCGGGCGAGATATGCCACTTGGCAGAGAGTGGAGTCAGAAAAGTGGTGTCGCTGCAACCATTCGGTTGCATTGCCAACCATATAATATCCAAAGGAATAGAGAAGCGACTCAAACAGACATACCCCAACCTGAGTCTGCTGTTTTTAGACTTAGACTCGGGCACGTCGGAAGCAAATGTGCAAAACCGTCTGCACTTCATGCTCAACTCATAAGCACATCGCCAAAACATAAAACCTTTTCGCTATGAACGAACAGACCAACATAGAACGCGACATACTCACTGCTGCCAAACAGGTATTTTTAGACAAGGGATTCAGTGGCGCTACTACAACGGAGATCGCCACCGTGGCAGGCTGCAACCAATCGCTCGTTCACTATTATTTTCGCACCAAAGAAAACCTTTTTCAGCAGGTATTCGTAAGTCTTGTCAACCAAATGCTCGAAAACGTGTTTACTCGTCTGAACGACGACTCGCTGAGTTTCGAGGATAAGATACGCACCACTCTTGAACTCTATTTCGACATCCTTGAGCGCAACCCAAAATTGCCGTTTCTTTTGCTCAACGAACTGATACTAAACAAAGAGCGCCGTATGCTCATCAAAGAACAGTTTATCCGTAACCCCGTGCGTGCAATGACCTACATGCAGTTCTGCAATATCATCAACTCTGAGGCGACAAAAGGCAATATCCGCCAGATCGATCCATTCGACTTGCTGCTCGACGTAGTGTCACTTACGGCAAGCACCTTTCTCTCGCTCTCGCTCTATAGCGACCTCTTAGAACGCAACGACGAGCAGACAGCCTGCTTCCTCAGGAACCGCAAACAGCACATCATCGAACTCATCATCAATGGTATCGGACTGAAATCAGCTTAAACACACAGAGCAGATTTTTATCATCTGCTATAGCAACCCGCCGCGCGTAGAGACGGTATATATACCGTCTCCAAAACAACAAGCAGAAAGACTGCTATAAGCAGCAAAACACCCGCGAGAATATAAGTGTAAACAATAGAAAAATCGTTCCTCAGTGCCTGAGGAACGATTTTTGTTTGCATTGTGGAACGATTTTTGTTTGTAGTGTTGAATAATATTCGTAATTTTGCGAGATTGTCGGCTATCAACACTATAGCAACGACTAAGCATACCGATTCCATGACCCGTAAAACGCTGAAAGTGATAGGTCTGAAGTCACATCGCCGTATTGCGACGATGCTATTGTTGTTGCTTATAGCCATACCTGCAAGCCTGCGGGCAATAGACATAGTACCGATGCCTGTACCGGCTGCTGCCGACAAACAACAACCCGCCAAGCCTGCTGCCGATAGCGTTGCTTTACGGATGCCGGCTGAAAATACTGCTAAAGACAATAGCGTACTTGTAGGCGACAGCCTTCAAACAGCTGACAGCACGCTGGTTGGCGACAGCACGCTGACGGACATGCCTATGTTGCCTGAGCAACTTGAGAAGCGCAGCGATGCACTTGACGCCGAGGTGCAATACAAGTCCGCCGACTCGCTCGTAGTATTGAGCAACGGAACGGCGTTTCTATATGGCAGCGGCGAAATAAAATACAAGCAGATGGAGCTCACATCGGAGTATATAAGAGTGAAGATGGACTCCTCCACTTTGTTTGCCCGCGGCGTGTATGATAGTATCGACGGCGAATGGCGCGGACGACCGGTATTCTCCGATGGGAAAGACAAGTACGAGACCAACGAGATGTCGTACAACCTAAAGACCCAGCGAGCCTTCATACGCCATGTGGTGACAGAACAAGGCGAGGGATATGTCATCTCTGAACGGACCAAAAAGATGGACGACGACATACTGATGATGGCGGACGGCAAATACACCACCTGCAACCAGCACGACCATCCCCACTTCTATCTAGCCCTGACAAAAGCAAAAGTCAAGCCCGGAAAATATATTGCCGCCGGCCCTGCCTACCTCGTAGTGGGCGATGTACCGCTGCCGTTAGCGCTGCCCTTCGGTTTCTTCCCCTTCACCGACACCTACTCGTCGGGGCTTATAATGCCTACCTTCGGCGACGACAACACGCGCGGTCTGTACTTGCGCGGCTTGGGCTACTATTTCGCCATCAACGACTACATCGACCTTGAACTGACCGGCGACATCTACTCGCGCGGCACGTGGGCTATAACTGCCAAGTCGAAATACCGCTGGCGATATAAGTTCAGCGGCAACGTGAGCATATCGTACCGTACCGACGTGACGGGTGAGAAAGACATGCCCGACTACAAGAAAGTCACCAACATGCAGATTCAGTGGTCGCATACCCAGGACTCGAAAGCCAACCCTTATTCGAGTTTCTCCGCCTCGGTCAACTTTGCCACATCGGGCTACAACCGCAGCAATATCAACAGCTACTACGACCCTGCGCTCAACTCCGAAAACACCAAGTCGTCGTCAATAAGTTATACTCAGCGCTTCCCCAACTCCCCGTGGTCGATTTCTGCCACAGCCTCTATCACACAGCGCACCAAAGACTCGACGCTAAGTCTGACTTTGCCCACCCTGAACGTGAATATGGCATCTATCTATCCCTTCAAGCGCAAAAAGGCATTGGGCAAAGAGAAGTGGTACGAGAAGATACAGATGCGCTATTCGCTGACCATGCAGAACTCGGTGACCTGCAAGGAGTCGTACCTGCTGCACTCCGACTTCCTGCGCGACTGGCGCAACGGCGTCAAGCACAACATACCCATCAATGCCTCGTTTACGCTATTCAAATACCTGAACGTATCACCCTCAATCAACTACACCGAGCGGTGGCTCTTCCAACGTATCGACCAGAGTTGGGACGACGAAACCAAGAAAGTCCGCCGCGACACCACCAACGGCTTTTATCGCGTATGGGACCTATCGACATCGGTAAGCATGTCCACCAAACTCTACGGTTACTATATTCCTATCCGCAAGATCTTCGGCGACAAGGTGGACCGCATCCGACATGTACTCACACCTTCGCTGAGCTTCACCTATTCGCCAGACTGCGACAACATACGGCAGAAACTCGACCATAACTACTATGCCTCGTACCTCAAACCTGTGGTTAAGAACAACGACACCATCTACGAGGAGGTTACCTACAACCGCTTTGCCGGCGGCGTCTATTCAGCACCCTCGGCAGGCAACAGAGGTACACTGTCATTCGCTTTCGACAACAACATAGAAATGAAAGTCCGCAACGACAAAGACACCACCGGAACGAATCCGTATAAGGTCATCTCGCTCATCGACAATCTGCACATAGGTAGCGGCTACAACTTCATGGCGGACTCTATGAACTGGCAAGATATATCCCTGAGTGTGCGTATAAAACTGCCCTTCCGATATACTCTGAGTCTTTCCACTCGGTTCGACCCTTACATGTATGGTCTGACAGCCTCAGGTACACCAAAGAAAATCAACAAGACCTATTGGAGCAACGGCAAATTCCCGATGTTCATGGGAACATCCACCTCGTTCAGCTACACCTTCAATAACGAGACATTCAAGCGCTGGTTTGGCAAGTTGGACGAGCGCCGCAAAGGCAAAGGTGGCGGTTCGACCGACGCTGACGCTACTGCCGGCACGCCCGACGGGCAACCGGCAGGCGACATGAGTGCAGGCATGCAAGATCCGTTTGCCGCCGATAGCAACGATAAAAGCAACGAGAGAAACAAAAACGAGAGAAACAGCAATTCCGGCAGCGACGATGGCTACGAAAAGACGCGCTTCGACTGGAGCCTTAGCGTGAGCTATACGATAGGCGTACAGCCAGGCAGCCAGTTCGACTATGAGAAGATGCGCTATAAATATCGCTGGACCAACAACCTCAGTTTCAGCGCCTCAATAGGCTTAGGCAAGGGTTGGAAAGCATCCACCACGCTCAGCTACAACTTCACCGACAAGCGTCTGAGCTATACCAACATCAACGTCTCGCGCGACCTGCACTGCTGGTCAATGTCCGCCAGCTTCGTGCCCTTCGGACCGTATAAGTCCTACACTTTTCATATTGGGGTTAATGCGTCGATGCTTGCCGACCTCAAGTACGACACTTCCAGCACCGAGAGTACTAACAAGCGTGTCAGCTGGTGGTAGCAAGGTGGTGTCAGACTGCGACGTGGCTATGAGAGCATAGACCGACAGCGTGTCCTGAAACAGCACCGGAGCAACGAGAGTATCTATAGATGTCGGAACAAAAACCTTGTGTACGAACTGACTACGGTCACCCTGAACACGAACGAGCTCCTGACGTTCTTTTTCCAACCGACGTATTACGCGCGGATAGATTTTATTGAATATCTGCGGATTATCAGTATACCACACGAGCGACGAGTCGAACTGCGCCTGCGTGATACCATTCTTCTCCATCACCGACAGATAATAAGGGTTGACAGCATTGTCTTTTTGGTAATAGACACCCGAAACCTGCAAGATACCATCTGCACGGTGCAAGTCGTAGAGCACCTGTTCCATTTTCCTGCCAGACAATATGCCATGCGGTCGCACCGTGCACCCCGACAGGCACACTGCCAAAAGAATAATTGATAATTGATAATTGATGAATGATAAATTATAATGCATAACGCATAATTCACTCACTTGCTTGCGAGTTCTTATCGTCGGATAGCGATTGATTGAGGTCTTTGGTAAAAAACAGCACAATCACTATCACTGCCACAGTAATGTATGAGTCGGCAAGATTGAACACCGGACGGAAGAATATGACATCACCTGCTGAGTTATGAATGAGCGGGAAATAGAGCATATCCACAACCTTCCCATAGAAGAACGGGGCATAGCCTCCTCCCTCAGGCAACCACTGTGCCACCGTCAGTTGCGTTGATTCGGAGAAGAGCAAGCCGTAGAACAGGCAGTCAATGATATTACCCAACGCACCGGCAAGCACCAGCGTTACCATGACGATATATGCCTTGCGAGCTTTACTCTTAATGAGCCGGATGATATACCACACGAGCAGTCCCACAGCCACTATACGAAACAGAGTGAGAAATAGTTTATCGAACCACTCGATACCAAACGCCATACCGTTGTTTTCGATAAAACACAAGTCAAAGAAAGGCAAGACCTCGTAGGTCTCGCCTAAAGTGAAATGAAGTTTAATGTAAATCTTCAGGGCTTGGTCAAGCACGATGGCAGCAGCTACAATGCCTGCCACCAGCCATGCCGTAGTATGATTGTTTTTTGTCATAGTCTCTTTTCCTTAGCCTCAACCGTCAGAGTGGCATGAGGTACTGCACGCAGGCGCTCTTTGGGTATGAGTTTGCCGGTGACGCGGCATATTCCATATGTCTTGTTCTCAATCCTGACAAGAGCAGCCTGAAGATTTTGAATGTACTTCATCTGTCGCTGAGCCAAACCGCCTAATTCCTCCTTGCTCAGCGTATTAGCACCTTCCTCGAGAACCTTGAAGGTTGGCGAGGTGTCGTTGACATCATTACCGTCGCCGGCAATCATCTCCCGCAGTTGTTCGTATTCCAGCTGCGCCTTCTCCAATTTCTCATTGATAAGCTGACGAAACTCCTCGAGTTCGGCATCAGAATAACGAATTTTCTCTTCCATGATAAGTGATTTTAGGTTTATGATTTTTGCAGTCGCAAAGATACAACTTCTTTTTTATTTAGCAAATTTATCTTATAAACTTTTGTGCATAATAAAAAAGTCGTACCTTTGCAGCACTGCACTGCCAATTGACAATTCATAATGCATAATTCATAATTGATAATTGGCAATTTTGTAGCAACCCGCCCCCTAACCCCCTCCCTAAAAGGGCGGGGGAGACCATGCGGATAGAATTCAATGCATAATTCATAATGCATAATTCATAATGCATAATTCATAATGCATAATTCA